>NZ_DDQF01000010.1:320001-335659 GCF_002342555.1 Fibrobacter sp. UBA2449 | reverse complement strand
GCCCTTGTCGAAGTCCACCCAGCGGCCCATGCGGCGCACGGTCTTCTTCCATTCGCTGGTGTACTTGAGCACCTTGCCGCGGCAAGTTTCGTTGAACTTGTCAACGCCAAGCTTCTGGATTTCGGCAACGCCAGCGAGACCGAGCTCGTTCTGCACGAGAGATTCAATCGGAAGGCCGTGGCAGTCCCAACCGAAACCGCGCGGAACCTTCTTGCCCTTCATGGTCCAGTAACGCGGAACGATGTCCTTGATGGTACCGGCAAGCAAGTGACCGTAGTGCGGAAGGCCCGTTGCAAACGGAGGGCCATCGTAGAAAGTGTACGGTTCAGTTTCCGGACGGGAGTCCAGCGACTTCTTGAACGATTCATCCTTATCCCACAGGGCGAGCACGCGCTCTTCGATCTGCGGGAAGGTCTCTTCTTTCTTTACTTCACGGAACATAGTTTTCCTCTTGGCCTTCGGCCAGGCTGTGGACCACGAGCAGTGAGCAACGAGCACTTTCAAAAGCCCATAGCCCAAAGCTGACAGCTCACGGCTGTATAAATTTTCGGCGGTAAAGATAGAAAAAGACGGGGGCTACGGCAAAGCGAAATACCGTCAAAGCGGCCAAAATGGCCTCAAAAGACAGCCTAATCCTGATCAGCAGGATTTCTTCGGGATATTTTGTTATATTAGAGCCATGCTCATTTACCACGCAAGCAAACAAATCGTAGAATCGCCCGAAATTCGAAAGACAAAGTTCACGAAGGACTTTTCATGGGGATTCTACTGCACCAATGATTTCAAACAAGCGGTGCGGTGGGCAAATCGTGGTGAAGGCACTCCATACGTCAATCACTATGAATTCACGGATTCCGGTTCACTAAAAATCCTAAAATTTGAGAAAATGACCGACAAATGGCTCGACTTTATAGCAGCCTGCCGTAATGGCGGCTCACATCAATACGATGTTGTCGAAGGTCCTATGGCAGATGACACTGTTTGGAATTTCGTGAACGATTTCTTGACGGGGCGGATTAACCGCAAGCAGTTCTGGGCATTGGCGGAATTCAAATACCCTACACACCAAATTAGTTTTCATACGCTTTCGGCTCTGGCATGCCTGAAGTTCTTGAAATTCGAGGTTAAGCATGACGGGAGCTGATAAAGACGATTTGTTCTACGTGTGTTCGCTGGTTGAATTTATTGCCCGCAAGACAAAGAACAAGCGCGGGGTGGTCGCAAACAAGCTTGGAGTTGATGGTTTTACCAAACAGCTGAAAGACGCCCAGGTGAACCATTGTCTAAGTTTCGAGCAGGTCGGCGAAGAAGTCATCGACCAGTATAAAATCCCGCAGGGCGATTTTGAATCTGTAGAGAACTGCAAATACGATATTCCCTCCTATACGGACATCGGCAACCTGTATTGCATCATGGTTCTCGACTGCGCAAAGAACGGCAACGAAATCGAGACTGCCATCAAGATTTTCACCTCCCCCATTAGCGACTACATCTCCAACTTCAATTCGGATTGCTATTATCAGAATCCGAGCTACCTTGAAGAATCCTTCAAGGCTGGGAAACTGCTGTAGTTTAATTTCAGTTTGGCAAGGTGGTCAAATTTTTTGACCACCTGACTAATTTCTTTTGGGCGTTCCCCGCTGGCGCGGGTCGGGCTATACTCGCTACAGGCTTGCGGTATGTACCCTAGTCCTTGAGACAACGAACATAATAGAAATCGTTTCCATCTCCACCTTTGAGTTTTGCATCGTCGCCTGTGCCCAAGACGTAGTAGTAGGCGCGTGGGGGAACGTGGGGATCCTGCTTGACACTCCAGAAGCAGGCGTTGACGCCTTCGCCCATGAAGTTACGGTAATAGTCACTCTCTGACATGAAGCCAGCAGGCAGTGCAGCGAAGCCATATGCATCTGTACCGTTGCCGTTGTGTTTCCAGCCTGTCTGAGATTTGAGCATTTTTGCTGCCGTAGATTTTCCGCCTACGGTAGCGGATAGAGCGTCAAATTCATCCTCGCTTGGCAAATGCCAACCCCTAGGACATGCATCAATTGCCGCTTTCCATTCGTAAAGCCGTCCATATTTTTGGCAATTCGTAGGATTATCTTCATAGCAATAACTATTATTTGTTTCGTAGTTCAAATTCTCGGCCATCCAAATTTGGTTTCCTATTTTTATCTTGCGATAAATTTTTCCATCTCTTGAATCTGAAATAAGAGTGCGAAGAAATCTCTCGTCAGTTGTCTCTATTTCTACAAAATCAGTTTTATCACACAAATAAGCACTTTCACCAAAAACGAAAATAGAATCTTGTATAGAACTGGAGCATATTTTTCCCACGGACAATTCTATATCTGTTCCCTCTCTTAATCTGCTATTTTCACAGCAATATTCATCAAAGCATTTTCCTTCGTCTGCTTCTTCACATTTTTGATTGTTTGTTTTTACGTATTCCCACCCATTTAGTGTCTCTTCACATTGGAACTTTCCCTCAAATAGCGGCAAATCGCCCTCATGACAAGGCTCATGCAATTTTTTATTCTCTTCTATTATTAACTTACAGTTTAATACGTTTGTCCCAAAAAATTTCTCCGTTTCTTTTTCAAGTGAGGGATAGATTTTGCAATATAAAAGCTGCTCAGAATCTCCGATAGTCGTCCCGTTCGCAAATGAAGCCTTCAGCGTATCCATAACAAATCTTTTTGTTATGGCATATGGATAAAGCGCCATTAAATTTTTTTGCCTTTCAAGAATGATATTCATGAGACCAAAGTCTGTATTTAAGATATCTTGGGAACCCATTTCTTTAATGGTCTTCATAAAAAAGTCTAGAGAAGACTCAATAAGTTTATCTACAATTGACCAATTTTCTGCTAGCCCAGGAATTATAGGGTTATTTTCGTCCTTGTAATACAAATAGACTCTATGAGACAAGGAATAGAACGCTCTTTCAAAATAGTATTGAGAAAATTTTTCCAATTCCGACTTGGACTGACTTCCTCCGGGGCACGACTTTTCGCAATAATCATTTGAACGAACCTCCACTTTTTCTTTTTCCAATCGCCTTATTTGCTGTTCAATTCCCTGCTGTTCACGCACGGTTGTCGCCCGCCGCCACTCTTGCCTTTTCTTAAAGATTTCGTCATCAAGTTGTCCAGACAATTTGAACGTTCTTCCTATTTCACATATCCGTCTACATTCCGATACAGTCTTTGCAATCGAATTATCATTTCCTTTCATATCCGCCAATTTGCTCGCCTTTATAGCCTTCAAGTACGGCACAGATTTTTCAACGGGTATCTTTTCGACTATGGCGGCGCAAATATCTACATTTTTCTTTGTACAGAACTGTTTTGCATAAGAATCGGGCCAATAAAACGGGTCAGTCAAGTTGACCAAATTCAGGCACATGGCCTTATCCTTTCCTCCGGCGCATTTGTAGTCCAAATAGTTTCTGGAAAACTCCGCATCGCAATTTTCCAACAGGCTCTTGATAGATTCGGCAAACACCTTGCCATAGATTTTATCGGCATCTTTTGCGGCAAGTGTTTCTGGGCAGTAGACGTCTTTGATGCCTACATTTTTTATCAGGTTTTCAGCCTGCTTGTAGTTCTTGGAGTCTATAGCCTCTTGCAGGGCAGGGTGGACTTCGCCTGCCACGGCAAAGGACGACATAACAAGCACAACCAACAATGATATCAAGCAACGATGCATAACTTTAGCCACGGTGGCCTCCATTTTTTAACCTTCTAGAGCATTCTTTTGTAGCTATTGCTCACTAAAATAACTTTATTTTCTCCCCAAAAGCTCCATTATTCCAACTTGGAATATCGTTTTGCGCTATTTATTCTTTTCAAAGTGGCTTTTTTGCGCATATTCGAATAGTTTAGACTTTAGGTGTTTATAAAAAAGGAGATTTCATGTCAAATGAAAAATCGCACATGGGACACATTGTCCTTATCACCCTGGCCGCGGCAATCGGCGGCTTTCTCTTCGGTTTCGACTCTTCCGTCATCAACGGTGCGAATGGAGCCTTGAAGGCTCACTTTAATGCAACAGATTACCAACTTGCTTGGTCTGTGTCACTTGCCCTGATAGGTGCAGCGGCCGGTGCGTTCTTTGCTGGCCGGCTTGCCGACACGTTTGGTCGTGTGCGTTGCATGCTTGCCGCTTCGGGCCTTTTCTTGGTGAGTGCTATCGGTTCGGGTGTTCCGTTCGGCATTCCCGACTTTATCGTATGGCGCGTCATTGGCGGCGTGGGCATCGGTGTGGCTAGCATCATTGCCCCAATCTATATTGCGGAATCGGCTCCGGCACACCTGCGCGGTCGCCTGGGTTCTATGCAGCAGTTTGCTATCGTGATAGGTATCTTTGTTGCGCTCCTCTCGAACTATGTCATCGTGCGTATTGCAGGTTCTGCGAACAACGAACTTGTCGGCGGGTTCAAGGCCTGGCAAATCATGTTCTGGGTCGAAGTTATCCCGGCGGCGCTCTATGGGCTTGCTGCGTGGCGACTCCCGGAATCGCCGCGTTACCTTGTTCATAAAGGCCGGATTGAAGACGCCAAGCGCGTCCTTGCGAAAATCAATCCCGAGGGAGTCGACAAGGAAATCGAGATTATTCACGAGACTTTCAAGAATGAACGGCCTTCCAAGTTCAGCGACCTTCTCGATAAAATCGGGGACAAGGTCCGCATTACCCCGATTCTGTGGGCGGGCCTCGGCCTTGCCATCTTGCAGCAGCTGGTGGGTATCAACGTCATCTTCTACTATGGCACCATGCTCTGGCAGAGCGTAGGCTTCGGCGAAAGCGACGCCTTCCTCACGAGCGTCATCTCGAGTGCCATCAACCTCGTCATGACCATCGCCGCCATCATGCTTATCGACAAGATCGGGCGCAAGCCGCTCCTGCTCATCGGTAGCGTCGGTATGGCCGTAACGCTCAGCACGCTCACGGTATGCTTCATGAATGCGGGAGCTGACGGTAGCCTCTCCGGAGCTGCGGGCGTCATCGCGCTCATCGCCGCGAACCTCTACATCACCTTCTTCGCGGTGTCCTGGGGCCCGGTCATGTGGGTGATGCTCGGCGAGATGTTCAACAACCGCATCCGTACGGTGGCCATCGCCATCTGCGGCCTTGCGCAGTGGGGTGCAAACTTCATCGTCACCTGGAGCTTCCCGGTGCTTACGGGCAAGCAGGGTATCGGTGTGGGCCCGACATACGCCATCTATTCGTTCTTCGCCATCTTCAGCATATTCTTCGTGGCCAAGTTCATCAAGGAAACGAAGGGCAAGGAACTCGAAGAGATGTAACACAAGCTGTTCCCGAATACAAAAGTGCCGGCAGAAAATCATCTGCCGGCATTTTCATACACCAAACTTTCAATTACTTCTCAAGGCGGTAAATTTTCACTTCCTTGATGTAGAAGGTGCGCTCCATATTGCCGAGATTCAGTTCAAATCGGGCAAAGGGCGTACTCTCCTGCGGAGAGAACTCAATCTCGACCGACTGGCCGCTGGTCTTCACTATCGGATGTTCCTGGAAGCCCACAGTCTCGTAGTCGTCGTAAGTACCGATGCGCGCCGTGATCTGTCCTTCAACATCGGACCAGATGGTAAACACGCACTTGTATTTTTTTTTCGCGACAAGCGCCACATCTTCCTGTATGAGCTGGACACTGTAGGATCTGGTACCACCGTTGGTGACAACCACCTTAAGCATCTTGTCGCCGTTCGCATCTTCGATTACCGATGCAGTCGCCTCACCACGCATCTGCGTAAAGAAGATCCAATGGTCAAGTCCCTTCGAGAAGTTCCCGTTCTCGATAGTGTTGTCGCTCATGGAGCCGACGACGCCTTCCCAAATATCCTTGACATAGTCTTCAACGCTATTGCCCTGCGCATCGACGTAGTTGTAGCGCAGCGAGCGGAAGCCCGACACGAAATTGTTGTTCAGCTGACGCCAGAGAGAAACGTTGTTCGCGTTGTCAAAGCGGACGACGCCGTCTTCCGACACTTCCGCCTTCTTGAAATCGACTCCTTCGACAAAGTAGCGCACGTGGAATACCACGGACAGGTTGGCTACGCTGTCAGAAACGCGTTCGATCTGCGAGAAGTGGTAGCGCAAACCAATCTTCTGGAATCCGTTGAGGTCGTATTCGAAGGGAACGTATTCGCCGTCGAGAAGAATGCGGCCACGGATGAAGGAATTCGCGCCTTCAGGCTTGAAAGAGACACCTATTTCTTTCAGGTAGCCTTCGTCTTCGAGGTTGATGTTCTTGAAAGGTTCTTCCACCAAAGACCCTTCCGTGAACGATACGGGCAAGGTCGCGTCAGGCGCATCCTCTTCGGGCCACACGGGCAGGCCTTCCTTCGGATCGATAGAGACTGCAACATAGTAGCTGGAGAACGAACGAACCTCGGACAAGTTCATCGAGAACGAATCCAACAGCATCGGTTCGTCCTTTGCAGCAGACTTTTTAAGTGTATAGGATTCCACCTCGGAATAGTCGACCGAGAATGCAGCTGTCAATGCCAGTGCCGGGTTGCCGATTTCGATACCGGCAATTGGCTCAGATTTTTCGCCGGAAGAACATCCGACGAAAACAGACACGGTCAACAACAGACCTACTATGGACCACCCAAAACGCATCACACTCCTTTGGTCAGCGGGAACATCTGGATATTCACCTGGATTACGTCATCCGCTTCTCCGGGTTTCGCAGAGAAATCTAGTAGTTCTTTGCGCATTAGTTGGATGTGTTTCTTCAAATTGGGGAAATCTTCGCGCTTGATACTGAACGTCAGTGCAGATACATCGCGTTCCTGGCTCGGAAGTTCGTTCAACATGTTGGCCGAAATGCGCAGCATCTGCTGGTGATAGAGCTTCACCATCATGTCCTGCACCTCGTCATCGGTCGTGAGGAGCGGGTCGCGCTGCCTGAACCCGTTAGCTGTCTTGACCAGGAGGCCCAGTTCCATCAGCAAATCGAAGGATTCCTGCACCTGCGAGGGCGAGACCAGGCCGCGGAGCTTCTTGCTCACCCAGTCGGGAATCGGGCGGAAACCCTTGAGGGCCACCATTTCCAGGATGACGGAGTGGTGCCATTCACGGAAGATGCGGAACTGCGCCTTGTCCATCTTGTGAAGCTTGGAACGAGGGCTTGCCTGAATGAGCTGGGCATAGTAAATCTGTTTCTCTGTATCGTTCTGCGCCTGGTTGAAGAACACGAGGCTTTCGAAATAAGCCGCGCGCTGTTTTTCGAGGCCCAAGCCCTGGATAAGCTTGAGCACAGTCCCCTTCGTGATGTTGCGCTTGCCGTCGATGGTAAGCTTCAGGTGGGCGTGACTCGAAAGCCCCGCCTTCTCGGCGAAGAATCGGAGGCTGAACGAGGGCTGCGTCTTCTTCTTGTACTCGTAATAATCGCGGAGGTAGACGCGAAAATTCGTGTACTGCAGCACGTCCGGTTCAGTCAAGTTTATTTTTTCTCCATTTTCCATATCCATAAGATAGAAGATTGAACGGCGAAAGAACAAAAAAATTTACACTTTCTCGTTTACCCTAGTATACGTCTTTGTTACCAGAATATAAGCGGCCGCAAGCGGAAAACGGCGAATTTCGGCGAAAATCAAAGATCTTTCGCCAGAAGGGAGAACCGAACATGGTCTTCGAAATGCCCGTGTATCCGCTCGTATTCACGGCAGATTCCCTCTTGCACAAATCCCGCGCGTGTAGCGACCGCCCGGCTTTCCGCATTGGCCACGGAGGCAGAGATTTCGAGCCGGTTGAGCCCGAGTTTCGCGAACGCATAGCGCGAAAGCAGCCGCAGGGCCTCGGTTGCAAGGCCTCTTCCCGTAAAATTTTCGCCCAGCCAGTAGCTCACGCTTGCGGAAAGGTGCGCCGCCTGGATCCAGCCGAGAACAATGACCCCCGCAAGAGCAGGTGCGGAAGCGGAACCCTGCGGGCGTTCGAAAATTCCCCAGCAGGCGCCGTTGGCCATCTCGGCCTGCATTTCCCACGATTCGATTCTCGCGGCAACGTCTGCGACCGAGCGGCATCCGTCCGGCCACGGCAGGTGTCTAGCAAGAAAATCCCGGCTCTCGTCTATCACCGCAAACAAGGGCTCCGCATCGGGCTCGTGCAGGAGCCGAAGCACGACGCGCTCTCCTTCGATGGGTGCGTCCGGGATTTCGAGCAAGAAGTCTTCCATGAAAAAGAATATAGCATTAGAGGGATGCGCCGGACAATAGAAAAACCGCCGGATTGCTCCGGCGGTCTTTCAGTGCGGATGAAAGGACTTGAACCTTCATGCCCTTGCAGGCACTAGAACCTGAATCTAGCGTGTCTACCAGTTCCACCACATCCGCGTGGTGCACCAAATTTTGAAAAATTCGCCCGTTTTGTCAAGGGGTGAGTCCAATTATTTCCCGGACACCGCCTCCCGAATCCAGTCGAGGTGCTTTTCGCGCCAATACGACCAGTCATGTTCGCCCGCGGGGTCGAACCGGAGTGCGCAGTCCACTGCCACGGCACGGCAGAAATCCTCAATCCACGGTTTTGCCTGCGCGACAGGGAAAAGACGGTCAGCGCCCCCCTGCAAAAAACGCCACCTCCCCTCGCGCATCCTGGGACTCGATGCAGCAATGGCGGGCGCTTCGCCCAGGAGTTTCCCGAAAGAGCTCACCAGGAGCCGGTCCTTCACCCGACGTTTGCCCTGCACGGAGTAGTAGAGCACCCCCAGCGCGCCATCCGAGACTCCTACCAGCGTAACCTCCCCCACGATCGCATTACGCTTCCTGGCCACGGAATCGAGGGCCGCATCGACCGCGGACACCATGGCGTCCGTCACCCAATGAGATTCCCTGCAAGCAGAAGCGCTCACCACGATTACATCCGGAAACAGCTTCGAGAAATCGTCGCCTGCGACAAGTCCCTTCTCGCAGTTGCCGCTCGTCATGCCGCCATGGAACCAAACGACGACACCGGATTTCGCCGCCTTGGGAGATTTCGGCTGCGCGGGCCACCAGACTCCCGCCACATTCCTGAGAAGCAGATTGCGCCCGCTGTCGACATACGAAACTTTCAGCGAATCTGAAAAAACGGCCGCCCATGCGCCAACGCAACATGCCATCAGAACCAGCAGCGCAACGAAATGACGCATACTAGGTCCGCCGCAGAGGCCGCCTTTTCGTCCTGATGCCGAGCACGGCAAACACGACCATCGCAACAAAGCAAATCAAGGCGATGCCCCCAAAAACCATCAGGTTCGAAATCTGGTACTCGACAAGGGTTTCCCAATCGAGTTCGCCGTCGCTGTTGCCGATATACTTGACGACAAAGGTATTGTCCTTGACGCGCACGGCACTGATTTCGAGCGGAATTTCAGAAGCGCCCTCTTCGGCAAAACTGAACCATTCCGCCATCTCGTCGTTTATTTCCTTGGACGTGTAGAGGATGAACGTCGCATCCTTGTCGCCATTAATCTGGAAGAACGTCCTGTCGAGGAAGGGGATGTCCGTCCCGCCAAAAAGACTCGGGATAGAAGCCTGGCTTACAGTTCCATAAAAAAGGTGTTCTTCCTTAAAAAAACTGCGAACAACATTATGCGTGCTCGAAATGCACCACACCAGGGCAACGAGGAACAACAGCGCGATATTGAAGTAAGCGGACTTTCGTGTTTGAAAAAAGGACAACATATCAAATTACGATTTGGACTTGAATATAAAAAAGAATGTCGAGAGAAGCAACACGATGGTCAGGAAATAGAACACTAGCGGAATCTTTGCCTTGAGCGCCATCTCGTTCATGTTTTCCTTTTGGAAGAACTGTATCATTTCTTCGCTGCTCATGATGGCCACATGGTTGTCGAAACGGCTCCAGGCCATCGCAAGCTCGGCATTTTCCGCAAGCAATGTATCTATCTTGGCAGAAAGCGAATCCGGCGCAATTCCACGAGGCTGCTGGACCGGGAAACCGAATCGCGCGGAATCCAGCACAGAAAGCAGAGGATAGGCGGACACGCCCGGAAGGTCGGATACTTCGGCATAGACGGATTCGAACTTGTTCAACCACGCCCTACGGACAGACAGGTAGCGGCGGATGCCGGCCACCTTCGAAAAGACTTCGCGTTCGAATTTCGCAATGGCCGGTCGGGGAGGAGTGGCAATTCCGTGGGACGCGAACTCATCCATATCCCTGGAGTATGAGACAGCAAGTTCCCGAAGTGACATTGTCTGGGCAAGGACGCGGACCGAGTCCGCATTGTAGCCACAACGGACCTGGTTCATCGATCGCATCAGGTCGAGTTCCATCAGCTGGTAATCCGAAAGCGACTTGATGTAGCGCGAATAGACAACGGCTTCGGGCTTTTGCGAAATGTAGAACAGCGCGGTAAGCCCGAGCGTGACAAGGATAATCAGCCAAACCCACGGAGTCTTGAGCTTCGCGTTGAAGGTATCGGCAATCGTCCTGTTTTTTGTATCTTCCACAACTAGAAATTACCTTTTTTCTACTTTGATGGATATGCGCGGGAAGATTTTTTCGACATTTTTGGCCTTTTTGCCGCTTTTGGGCACTTGTGGCGTGCTTTATGGTTGCACCATTGAGCATGCCGAAGAGCAAGTCCTCGAAAAGCACGTGAACGGCACGAAGAAAACCTCCGTATGGGTATACCCCGACGGCGAAATCCTCAAGCGCAACGAGTGGTACGACAATGGCATCAAGGAATTCGAAATCCAGTACAAGAACAACGTGCCGCACGGGAAGATCAAGCGCTGGACCGTACTCGGCGACGTGGCGCTCGACGGCGAATACAAGAACGGCAAGCGCGAAGGGACTTGGACAAGTTACTTCGTAGAACGGCTCAACTCCCGCCGCAAGGAAGCAGTGCGACACTACAAGGACGATCACCCCGTAGGCGACTGGGAAGGCTGGCACTTCAACGGAATCAAGGCTACCGAAGAACACTTCGACGATAAGGGTGACACCATCGGTGTTTCGAAGAAGTGGCACGACAACGGCGTACTTGCCGAAGAAAACAACTGCCATGAAGCGCATGGATACATCAAGCGCTACGGAAGGAACTGCAAGATTCTGGAATATTTCAGTTGCGAAAACGGCATGCTAGTCGGTGAATGGAAGAAATACTACGAATCATACGAGCCAGCCGATTCTGCAGCCGGGAACTGCGAGCAAGCACAAATCAAGGAAGAAGGTATCGCAGACAACGACATTCTCTTTGACCCACATACCACATACAGGGCAGATGGTTCCCTTCTTAAAAAAATCACGTCCGACCCGTTCAAAGGGCGCGAAAAAATCCAGTGGTTCGACGAGCAGAACAATGTCATCCGGGAAAGCATTTTTACCACGGAAGAAACAGACGGCCCTATCGAAAGTTCCGGCATCACCTACGGAACCTGCGAAAATTCGTCCACGCTTTTCTGTGCAGAAACATCCTTTGTGCAGTCTGCAAACCCGAGCGGGACACTTGACAGCAGCACATTAAGCTTCAAGGACGCTTATCAAAAAAGTATCGGCAAGTACCCGGCATCGCTGCGTTACATCAAGGCAGGGCATGTCCTTTTGTACGAAGAATTCTGGGCATACGATGACCCTCCGTCAAACTTTGGAGACCCTGCTCTTCGCGTGAGTCGCAGTTTCTACCCGGACAGCATGGGCGGTGGAATGGCTAGCCTGGGCTTTTGGCAGAGAAACCTAGACGGTTCCAAACGGCACGGCGTATGGCGCAACTGGTACCCGAACGGGGTACTGAAAGACAGCCTCAACTACGTAAACGGGGAACGCGTCGGCGAGCAGTTCGGTTACGACAGCACCGGCAAGCTCACGATACATAAAACAGAGGCCGGCAAGAACCGGCCCGTGATAATGCATTTGCCCGTTAAGCAATAACCCTACTTGTACATGTAGCTCACGCCATTGGGGAACTTGAGTTCCTGCATGCCGGCAGTATTTACCTGTGTAACCGACTGCACGGAACCACCGTAGATAATCGCGTTGCCCTGGTAGGTCGGCTTGAATGCAGCGTTGTTTGAGCCGTAGTAACTGCTGTTGTTGTAGGTGACGGTCGCGCACTTGGGAAGGTCGGTCGAGTAGTTGCCGAACGCGAGGAGAACGCCGCCGGTAATCTCGAAGCCGGCATCCGTATCGATAAGGCCGCCCGCCATGTTGGAAGAGCATCCACCGCTACCACCGCCCATGCCGCCACCCATGCCTCCGCCGCCCCAACCGCCAAAGTTGAAGCCGCCCTGGTTCTCGTAGCTCTGGCCAGTGATTTCGAGAATCAGCACACCGCCGGTCATCTTTCCGGAACCGTTCGCGTCGAACACGTCGATCATGTCGCCCTTCGCGCTGATGTAGTGGTAGCCGCCGCTCACCACGATATGGCCACCGCTCTCACTGAACGCGGCGTACTGGCCCACGTTTTCCTTCGGGCCGCCCGCGCCGTTCCAGCCGTCGTTTGTCGCAAATGTCGAAGTGATTCCTCCTTCGGCAAAAATTCTGTAGGCTTCCAGGCCTTCGCTAGCGGTAACCACGTTGATTGTAGAGCCCTTCAGGTACAGGGCAGAATCGGCGTGAATGCCGTCATCCTTCGAACTGACCGTCACATTGCCCGCATTCATATAGACGCGCCATTTTGTATGCATCGCATCGTCGTCGGCTGTCACGTTGATGTTGCCCCCGTTCACATAGATGAACTTCGTGGCGACCATTCCCTTGCCGGTAGAAGTCACCTTGATGGTGGAGGCTTCGGCAGAATCGTTCACAAGAATGTAGTTTGCCGCCTGGATGCCGTCGTCACCCGCCTTGATGGTGATGTTTCCGCCGGAAATTTCCACGATGCCCTTGCCGGCAACCGTATCCTTGCAGGCGCCACCCGCCTCTTCGCATTCGTCGCTTTCGAGTCCGTCGCCCTTCTTGGCGGTCACGTTCAAGACACCGCCCGAAATCTGGAGACTTCCCTTGCCCTTGATGGCGTTTTCTTCAGCCTCGACAGTGATGTTGCCGTTCTTGATTTTGAGGTCATTGCTGCACTGGATGCCGTTCTTGAACTTGCCCTTGACGGTCAGGGTGCCTGCGCCCTTGATGTTCAAGTCGTCGCGGGAATAGATTGCAGCCTTCGAAGTATCCTGCGCTCCGTTGACCTTCGTGAACAGGTGGTTCCCGTTGCCGTCTTCGACCACATTGGTGGTGCCTTTGACCAGGTGAATCACCGTCTTGTCGGCGTTCTTCACGAGGATGGGAGAATTGGAGCTCTTGATAGTCGCGTTGTGGAGGTAGATGCCGGTATTGTCCTCGTTCTCGGCGCCCGGAGTATTCACCACCACCTGGAAGTCGGATGATTCGCCCGTCACGTAGTAGGCGCCCGGGCAAGTGATGGTCGCGCTCTTGTCTGCCACTTCGACACAGCCGTTGTTGTTTTCGACCGTAGCCGAAGTGCCCGCAAGCTTCAGGAGAATCTGCGAGCCGTCCAACGTCCTTGAATCCTCGTTGTCATTCTCATCGTCTCCGCTCTCGTTGCCGGGATTGCTGCCACCGGGAATCACGATGCTCGAGCTAGAGACAACCGGGCCGGGCCATACGAAGCTTGAACTGGAGATGCCGAAGCCGGGGCCGGCAATACTCGAACTCGAAAGTTCAATGCCGGGCACGACAAAGCTGGAACTGGAAAGTTCTACGCCAGGGATGCCAGTTCCCAGGAAATCGCTGCTGGAAGAAAATTCCACAGGGTTCAAGGCCCCACTATCGACATTAGGATTCGTGGCCGCATCTTCAGAACAAGCTACAAGACCCAACGAGACTCCAATGGCGGAAAACGCCAAAAGCCCTAATTTCATATCTGACTCCTTTTTTACTTAATATAGATCGGCCCCTCCAAATACGCCACTGCAGCCTGGAACATTCTGTTGAAGTCGAGAACAACAAAACCCGAAAAATCGGGAGTTTAAGTTCCGCGCGTTACGCATTATCCCGAAAAAATTTTCTAGCATCCATTTACGTAAAAATCATTTTTCAAGTGGGAGAAGAAGTCAAGAAAAAAATTAGATTTGAAAAAAAAGGAAAGGACAAATTAAATATGCGGCGCAAGGATAGAGAAGTTTTAGGCGACGAGAATATCGCGAAGATTATCGAGCAGTGCACGACTTGCCATGTCGCGATGGTGGACGATGCAGATGCAGGCATGCCCTACGTGATTCCGATGTCGTTCGGGTATAGTTTGAAGGACGGCGTCCTGGAACTGTATTTCCACTGCGCGCATGTCGGCAAAAAACTCGACTGCATCCGCAAGAATCCGAACGTGGCGTTCAGCATGTGCATCGAGAACCGCATCGAGATTCACGAGGACGTTTATTGCAAGAGCGGGCGCTTTTATGCAAGCGTTGTCGGGCAGGGCAAGGCAGAAGTCGTCGAGGATAGCGCCGAGAAATGCCACGGGCTCTCGCTCCTGATGGAACGGCAGGCTGCAGGCGCCGCGCACGGTTCAAGTTCCGCGCAACCTATGCACGCGACCCCGCACAAGTTCGAATTCACGCCCGAACAAGCCGCCGCCGTGACCGTCCTCAAGATAACGAGCACGAATTATACTGGGAAAGCGAAAAACGACAATGCTCAAAAGTGCTAAAAAAATACTGACATTAGCCTTGGCATGTTCTGCCCTCTGCTGGGCGGAACAAATGCTAAATCTTACTTTGTATGTTACAAAGAACTATATGGCCATATACGCACTCGGAGGGTGGACTAAAGATTTTTATTACAGAGCAGCACCTGATTTGTATGAGAGCCGCTACATTTCGCTTCACAAAGAAAAAGAAGATGATGCCGGGCGCATCGTGTGGGCGCTTTACTCCGAAAAGAACGGCACACTGGATAGCGTAATTGTCGATGAGAACGATGATATCTATTCAGCCGTTGGCCGCGGCGAAGGCGGGATATGGCCTCCCCATCTGAAGCACAAGCTCACACAGCACAGGGCCGATAAAATTGTCGTTGCCCCTTTATCCATATTCGATGAAGTTCTTAAGGAACTGCATATATCTCGTCATGTATCGAAATCTGATACAACCGATATTTTCATTATTTTGGACCCGAATAGAATCGCAGAACCTGATGATAATAGAGAAACCTTCTTGAATAAAGTTCAAACCTACAAGCCGCTGATGCAGATGATAAAAGACGAAGGATTTACATACCTCACCATCGCATTTTCAAGCGACTTTGATGAAACCAAATTTGACTATGGTGATGTAGCGATTTTAATCCAAGATATATATAAGACTTTGGAGTTAGAAGTACCGCCTCGTCGAGAACGCACATTTATTCAGCCTCTTTCATCTAGAGATCGCTTGATCATAAAAGACAAAAAATTGCTCGAAAAAATCAATAAAATTCTAAAGAATGTATTGGACAAGGATAAAACAATAATTCAGCCACAATAGCTTTCGGGGGTCTTAGGGGGCAGGCCCCCTAGGCGACCTTTGGACACTTGGCCTTTAGGCCTTAGTGTACATGGCCACCTTTAGGTGGTGCGGGTAGCGGCAGACTTGCCCTGGACCCTATCGTCACGACGTTCCTCCAGGGTGACAGTCTGCAGTTTCCACAGGATGGCATAGGGCAAGGCTAAAGCGACCTTTGGACACTTGGCCTT
>NZ_DDQF01000010.1:0-319981 GCF_002342555.1 Fibrobacter sp. UBA2449 | reverse complement strand
GTACATGGCCACCTTTAGGTGGGGGGGAGACCTCCCCCTTTTTTTAGACGAAAGAACGGACCTTCGGTCCTACAGACGAAAGATAAAA
This sequence comes from Fibrobacter sp. UBA2449, assembly GCF_002342555.1. Classification (NCBI taxonomy): domain Bacteria; kingdom Pseudomonadati; phylum Fibrobacterota; class Fibrobacteria; order Fibrobacterales; family Fibrobacteraceae; genus Fibrobacter; species Fibrobacter sp. UBA2449. Next base: position 319,893 of record NZ_DDQF01000010.1, on the reverse strand, counting down.
GAGAAAAATGGCGCTACGCGCAAAAACCATAAAAATTTCTCTCGCCTCTCGCCTCTCGTCTCTCGTCTATTTTCTATCTTTACCCGCACTATGAGTGAAGCTATTAACAATGTGAAGCAGGCGTTTGACGCAGAACTTGCGCAGACCGACCTTACGAACCAAGAAGCCGTCAACAACCTCCGCGTGAAGTACCTGGGCAAGAAGGGTGCCGTGACCGACCTCATGAAGCAGATGGGGAGCTTGAGCGCCGAGGAACGCCCGGCTTACGGCAAGCTCGTGAACGAACTTAAGGTCGCCGTCTCCGAGGCAATCGACAAGGCTATCGAGACTGCGAACCAGGCCGCCCTCCAGAAGAAACTGGAAAGCGGCTTTGTAGATACCACGCTCCCGGGTGCAGGCATCCCGGCGGGCTCGACGCACCCGCTCTACGACGTGCGCGAAGAGATTATCGACTTCTTTAGCCAGATGGGTTTCGAAGTGGACTTCGGTCGCGACATCGAGACGGACTGGTACAACTTCGAGGCGCTCAATACGCCGCCCGACCACCCGAGCCGCGACATGCAGGACACCTTCTACGTGGACGACAAGGTGATGTTGCGTACGCATACTTCCGGCACGCAGATCCACTACATGGAAACGCACAAGCCGCCGTTCCGCATGATTGCCCCGGGCCACGTGTTCCGTGTGGATAACGATGCGACCCACGCCCCGATGTTCCAGCAGTGCGAAGGCCTCGTGGTGGACGAAAACATCAGCTTTGCAGACCTCAAGGGTGTGCTGCAGGTGTTCATGAACAAGCTGTTCGGCGAAGGCGTCAAGACGCGTTTCCGTCCGAGCTTCTTCCCGTTCACGGAGCCCAGCGCCGAAATGGACGTGAGCTGCGTGTTCTGCGGTGGCAAGGGTTGCCGTCGCTGCAAGGGAACCGGCTGGATGGAAATCGGCGGTTGCGGTTCAGTGGACCCGAACGTGTTCAAGAACTGCGGCATCGATTCCGAGAAGTACACGGGCTTTGCATTCGGCTTCGGTCTCGACCGTATCGCCATGCTGCGCCACGCCATCCCGGAAATCGGACTCCTGACCAGCAACGACCAGAGATTCCTGAGTCAGTTTTAGGTTAGACGAAAGAAATGAAAAGAGCGGGCTTTTGCGGCCCGCTTTTCTTGTACAAAAAAGAGATTCCCGCCTTCGCGGGGATGACAATTGTTGTGCGGGGATGACGCTTGTTACTTGCAGCGGTGGAAGTCGTCTTCCACGCGGATGATGTCGTCTTCGCCGGTGTACTCGCCCACCTGGACTTCCACGATCACGAGCGGGAGGCGGCCTTCGTTCTGCAGGCGGTGAACTTCACCCACCGGGATGTAGGTCGATTCGTTCGGGCGCACATAGAACACCTTGTCGCCAACAGTGCAGGTTGCGGTACCGCTCACAACCACCCAGTGTTCGGAACGGTGCAGGTGCTTCTGCAGGGAGAGGCGCTTGCCAGGCTTCACCACTATGCGCTTCATCTTGTAGCGTTCGGTGGATTCGAGCACGGAGTAGGTTCCCCACGGGCGGCTCACCGTCTGCGGCACGTTGATAAGGTCGGAGCCGCGCTGCTTGAGCTCTTCCACAACCTTCTTCACCTTCTGGCTGCTGCTAAGCGGGGCCACGAGCAAAGCGTCCGGAGTGTCAACGATGAGCATCTTGTCGAGGTCAATCGTCGCGATGGCACGCTGGCTACCCATCACGAGGGAGTTCTTCGAGCCCACCGCGATATGACGCGGGTTCACGTTGTTGCCGTTCTCGTCGTGCGGGTATTCCCCATACAAACTATCAAAGCTTCCGAGGTCGCTCCAGCCGATGTCGCTCGGCACGACCTTCACCTTCTTGGACTTCTCCATCACGGCGTAGTCGATGGAGTTGCTCGGAATGGCAAGCATGTCGTCGCGGTTGATGCGGATGGGTTCACCGTCCTCGATGGTCGCGTTGGTAAGCGCCTTCTGTGCGGCGGCGAGCATCTCCGGAGAATACTTGCCGAGTTCCGCGAGGAATGTCTTCGCCTTGAAGCAGAAAATGCCGCTGTTCCAGTAGAAGTTGCCTGCGAGCAGGTACTTCTCGGCGGTCGCCAAGTCGGGCTTTTCCACGAAGCGCTTCACGTTCTCGCCATCGGCCTCGATGTAGCCGTAGCCCGTCTCGGGGCTCGTGGGCGTGATGCCGAACGTCACGAGGTTACCCGCCTCGGCGAGTTCCTGCGCACGGAGGAGAACCTTCTTGTACTCGTCCTTCTTGCGGATTACGTGGTCCGACGGGGACACGAGCACGATGGTTTCCGGATCCATGGTAAGGCAGGCAAGCGCAATCGCGGGCGCAGTGTTGCGGCCCACGGGTTCCAGCAGGAACTTGCTGCCGGTCATGCCTTCGACTTCGAGCTGGTCCTTCGCGAGGAAGAACTGGTCGGCGTTCGAGACGATAAACTGCGACTCGCAGACGGCGGCGTTCGTGACGACCGTCTTGCGGAACAGGGACTGCCCGTCAAAGAGCGGGGCAAACTGCTTGGGCATGAGGGAACGGCTCACGGGCCAAAGGCGCGTGCCCGAACCGCCACAAAGGATAAGGTTAATCATAATCTATTACCACCCATCTCTAGAAATCAGCTCAATGTTACGAGTCGTGCTAGCCCCGTAGTTTATGATCGATGCCGTAGGCAAGATCAAATTCACGAGACGGTTCCACGTACCAAGATCGGAAGCATCGACATAGACAACATCGCGCGAATTCAGGTTGAAGCGTTCGGCCATCGCGAGCGCCATCGCGTTCTTCGCATTCAGATGATACACGTCAATCTGCTTTTCCGAAGTGTTACGGATAACATAAATAGACTTAGAAGACGCATATGTCGTCTGCAGGCCACCAGCCGCAGCCAATGCCTCGACGAGCGAGAGCTTACCCTGGTTCACGTTCACGGCACCGGTCCTTGCGACTTCGCCCATCACGAACACGCGATTTTCCTTCTGGGTCTCGCTGAGAGTCGGAATGAAAATCTGGTCGTCCGGTTTCAGGAGAATCTTGTCGAGCGGGAGGTTCGCCTTGAAGGCATCGAGGTAATTGATGCTATAGACCTTGTCGCCACGGCGCAGTTGCATTCCAGAGGGGTCGGCCTCTTCAGCAAAGCCGCCCACACCAGCAATCGCTGCAGGAATGGTCATCGGAAGTTCGTTAAAGGAAATGTAACCCGGTTTGTTCACTGCACCGGAGATAAACGCCTTGAGGCTGTTGTAACCCGTCACGCGCACATCGACCTGCGGATCGTTCAAAATCTTGTCGGAAAGGCGCTTCGTGATTTCGGCACGAAGTTCCTGCGCCGTAAGACCCGCGGCCTTAATCTCGCCAGCATAGGGGTAGAACAGCGTGCCATCGGTCGTCACGCGCTGGCCGGCAGGCTGATACTGGCCCATCGGGGACGTGAGTTCCGGGTGTTCCCAAACGACCACCTGGACCATGTCCAGAGGACCGATGCGGTATTCAAGACTCGGCAGGGAATCCACGAACAGTTCTGCAAGCTCGCCGAAATCCGACTTTGCAGAATCACCGGCAGCAGCCGTGCCCGTGCCAAAATCACCGTTTTCGATAGAGTGGACAACCACCTTGATGCCGTTGTATTCGGCGGATCCTTCCGCATCACCTTCCGGCACCGACATTCGCATGTGGGGGCCCAGCGAGCAGCCGCCCATGACGAGGGCAACACCGGCAGCAAGCAAAAGATTCAATTTTTTCATTATTGAGCCTCGCTCTGTTTAATCTTCTCGACCCAATAAGGGGTCAGTTTAGAAATAAAGTTCCAAGCCAACACAAAAGCACTTTCGGGCCTACGGTAGGGGTCGGGGACATCGACCTGCTGAGCCTCGCCATAGCGATGGACCTTGTCGCCAAGGGCCGGATAGCGGCGCAAAAGTTCCGCCTTGTGCCCATTTTCCATAACCAGGACAAGATCCGCCCACTTGAGGATATCCAGGTTTATTTGGCGAGCACGGTGCGCGCTCATATCAATACCATGTTCAAGAGCGATCTTCTGGCTGATTTCGTGCGCAGGATGATCCACCAAGGCGCCAAGCCCGGCGCTCATGACTTCAAAACCCTCACCGAGTTCCTTTTTCAAAAGGTATTCTCCCGTGGGGCTACGGCAAATATTTCCCGTACAGACAACTAAAATATGCTTCATTGCTCTTAAATTAGAAAATTATATCATAAGAGATGCCCGGCTGCGCGGGCATGACAAAAGGAATTACACTTCAAACGCGAAGCCCAGGTCCTTGAGCGGCGGGTTCTTCGTGTCCTTTTCGGAGAGAAGCGGTTCAAAGCCGTTGCCCACCGGCCACTTGATGCCGATTTCGGGGTCGTTCCACATGAGGCCGCCTTCGTCCTTCGGGTCGTAGAGGCGGGTGCACTTGTACACGAAAGTCGCAGTTTCACTGAGCACCACGAAACCGTGCGCAAATCCCTCGGGAATGTAGAACTGTTTCTTGTTTTCGGCAGAGAGCGTAACGCCTTCCCACTTGCCAAACGTCGGGCTACCCTTGCGCAGGTCCACCGCCACGTCGAAGACTTCGCCTTCGATCACGCGGACAAGCTTGCCCTGCGGATTCTTCTTCTGGAAGTGGAGTCCGCGGAGCACGCCCTTCTTGCTCTTGGACTCGTTGTCCTGCACGAAGACCATATTGAGGCCAGCGGCGTCGAACTCGCCCTTGTTGTAGGTTTCCATGAAGTAGCCGCGATGGTCGCCATAGACCGTCGGCTCGATGATTGTCACGCCCTCGATGGAGGTTTTGATAAAGTTAAACTTTCCCATTATCTGTTCCCGTACATTTTTTCGTAATACTTCTCGTAGTCGCCGCTCGTGATATTGTCGAGCCATTCCTGATTGTCGAGGTACCAGCGCACCGTCTTCTCGATGCCTTCCTCGAACTGCAAGGACGGTTCCCAGCCGAGTTCCTTCTGGAGCTTGGTGGAGTCGATGGCATAACGCGCGTCGTGGCCCAGGCGGTCCGTGACGTAGGTGATGAGGTTAATGTCCTCGCCTTCCGCGCGGCCGAGCAGCCTATCGACGGTCTTGATGACGACCTTGATGATGTCAATGTTCTTCCATTCGTTGAAGCCGCCGATGTTGTACGTCTCGGCAATTTTGCCGTTATGGAAAATCACGTCGATGGCACGGGCATGGTCTTCCACGAAGAGCCAGTCGCGCACGTTTTCGCCCTTGCCGTAAACCGGGAGCGGTTTCTTGTGGCGGATATTGTTGATGAAAAGCGGGATGAGTTTTTCGGGGAACTGGTACGGGCCGTAGTTGTTACTGCAGTTCGTGACAATCGTCGGCATGCCGTAGGTGTCGTGGAACGCGCGCACGAAGTGGTCGGAGCCTGCCTTACTGGCTGAATACGGAGAATGCGGCGTGTACTTCGTCGTCTCGTAGAAGAAGTCGTCGCCGTACGCCAGGTGGTGTTCGCTGGAGCTAGCCGTCGTGGTAAACGGGGGCGTGATGCCTTCCGGGTGGTTCATCTTGAGGGCACCATAGACTTCATCGGTCGAAATGTGGTAGAAGCGCTTGCCCTCGTACTTTTCGGGCAATGATTCCCAGTAGAGCTTCGCAGCCTGAAGCAGGCTCAAAGTTCCCATGACGTTCGTCTTGGCAAACGTGAACGGGTCCTTGATGGAGCGGTCCACGTGGCTTTCTGCCGCCAGGTGGATGATACCGTCTACATGTTCGTCCTGCATAAGCTTGTAGAACGCGTCGAAGTCGCAGATGTCCATCTTCACGAACTTGTAGTTCGGCTTGTTCTCGATATCCTTGAGGTTCGCGAGGTTGCCCGCATAGGTAAGCTTATCGAGGTTGATAATCTTGTATTCCGGGTACTTGTTCACAAAGAGGCGAACTACGTGGCTTCCGATAAAACCTGCACCGCCGGTAATGACAATGGATCGTTTCATGCGATTCTCCAATTATTTGGGGATAATATAGAAGTTGCAGCCCGCCGCTCCAAGTTGAAATATCGCTTTTTGAGCGAAAAAAACCAATTTTTCACCTGCAATCGTAAATTTCCATTTACACTTTGTTGCAAATCGTTCAATAGTATTTGGGCAGGGCCGTCAATTTTTCGCGCACTCCTGCCATTTTCAATATACATTTGAGGCGTGTAGTGGTATTAGGGTTACTTTCAGAGGAATCCAAATGAAGCAAATTCTCGCAAAAACAGCCATTTTCGCCATCGCGGGCGCAATCTCTGCAACGGCGGCGCTCCCCACCGCAAAGCAGGTCCAGGCCAACATGGGCATGGGGTTCAACATCGGCAACTCGATGGAGGTGCCGAACAACCCGACCGCATGGGGCAACCCCTTCCCCACGCAGGCCCTGCTCGATTCCGTGAAGGCGGCAGGCTTCAACACGGTGCGCATTCCCTGCGCATGGGATAGCCACACGAGCGGCGGCAAGGTCACCGAGACCTGGCTCGATTCCGTGAAGACGGTCGTCGACTATGCGATGCGCGCGGGCCTCTACACGATTTTGAACATCCACCACGAGGGTGAAGGCGGCTGGTTCCAGACAAACATCGGCACGAGCGTCAACTCGACTGTTGACAACAAGATGAAGACGTACTGGACGCAGATTGCGAACAAATTCAAGAACTACAACGAGCGCTTGATTTTCGCGGGCGCAAACGAACCCGGCCCGAATGTGGACCCCTGGACGGCCCAGCACGTAAGCACGCTGATGCACTACTACCAGACGTTTATCGACGCAGTGCGCGCCACCGGCGGAAACAACGAAACACGCACCTTGATTATTCAGGGTCTCAACACCGACATCGACAAATCTGTCGCGAACGCGCCCGTAAGCACGTTCCCTAAGGACAAGGTAACAGGCTATCTGATGTTCGAGGTGCACTACTACGACCCGTACCAGTACACGCTCATGACCAGCGAACAGAACTGGGGTGCGAGCGAGCCCATTATGCCGCAGTACTACTACGGTAATTACCAGAAGGCAAGCGAGCCCAAGCGCAACGCGGGCTACAATGCGTGGGCAGGCTCCATCGATTCCAAACTTGCAAGCATCACCCATCCGCAGGAACAGTTCGCCAAGATGAAGACGAATTACGTGGACAAGGGCTATCCGGTGATTGTCGGTGAATTCGGTGCAAACGTTCGTTCTCCGGAACTGAGCGGCAACGACCTGAACCTACACAAGCAGGGCCGCGTGCAGTGGCACAAGGACGTGGTTTCTGCAGCAAAGCAGTACGGGCTCACCCCCATCCTCTGGGACATGGGCAACGAAAGCAACTCCGGCTACGACAACATGGCCTATATCCGCCGCCAGAGCAGCCCTGTGGGCAAGGTGCTCGAAACCGACGTCATCAATGCGATGCGCAGCGTGTATAACCTCGGCAACTACAACAACACGGGTGTGACGCACGTGGAAGACTTCATCACGGGTGGTGGCACGAATCCGGCTTCGAGCAGTAGCACAGTCACTCCGCCGTCGAGCAGTTCCGCAATCGCGCCTGTTTCGAGCAGTTCGGGAATCCCCCCCTGCGATGCGATGATTCCGGAATGCGGCTGGACAGGAATATCGCCAGACGTTCTCGCGGGCAGTCACGTCAACGCGAATCTCGTACGCGACGGAAGCACGCTCCGCTCGAACGCAGCCATCCGCCTGTTCGACCTGAACGGCAACATGGTGCGTGTGTCCAGCGCGAAAATCGCAAGTGGCCATAGCGAAATGGACCTGCGCGGGCTCCGTCAGGGCGTGTATATCGCCCGTAGCGGTTCGCAGACCCTCCGTGTGCAGGTGAAATAATTTTTTGGCAAAATTGCCGATTTTCGACCAGAAACGGCAATTTAAGCCTTGAACGCCCGTTGAGTGTTCTACACCGCAAAAAACGTGCGGATGCACATTTTTCTTTTAAAACGCACCCACAGAATCTAATTTCAAGGAAAACAATAGCTGGGCAAGCCATGCCCGCACATACCATATAAGGAGTCAAAATGTTTGGTATCGGAAAGTTTGGAATCGTGTTCGGCGCGCTCTCTCTCGCCAGCACGGCAGCGTTCGCCCTCCCCAAGGCGACCGAGATTTACCCCGACATGGGTCTCGGCTACAACATCGGCAACACGATGGAAGTGCCGGGCAACCAGGGAGGCCCGACAGGATGGGGCAACCCCTTCCCGGACGCCGCCTACGTGAAGGCCATCAAGGATGCCGGTTTCAACACCGTGCGTATCCCCTGCGCGTGGGACAGCCACGCTTCTAACGGCACCATTAACGCCGGCTGGCTCGATTCCGTCAAGACCGTCGTCGATCTCGTCATCAACAACGGCATGTACGCCATTTTGAACAGCCACTGGGACGGAGGCTGGCTCGAAGACCACGTGTTCGACGGCAAGGGCTTCGACAAGACTGGCGAAGTGACTATTTCTGCAGCAACAGTTGCCGCCAAGCAGGAAAGCTACTGGAAGCAGATCGCCACCAAATTCGCCGCCTACGACGAACACCTGATTTTCGCATCCGCCAACGAACCGGGCGTGAACGACCCGTGGAACGGCGGTGCGGACAACGGTCAGTGGGCATTTGACGAAACCCGTATGCAGGTTCTCAAGAGCTATCACGAAGCATGCCTCAAGGCCGTGCGCTCTACCGGCGGCAACAACGCCACCCGTATCGTGGTCGTGCAGGCCCCGCGTACCGAAATTGACAAGTCTCCGCTTCTCGCATCCATATATCCGACCGACCCGGCAGGCGACGGCTACACCATGGCCGAAGTCCACTTCTACCCGTATCAGTTCTCCCTGATGACCGGCGGTGACGAAGACTGGGGCAAGATGTTCTACTACTGGGAAGACCAGACTCCGGGCAATGACGCAGCACACACCTGTTCCGGCTCCGCACTCGGCTCCAAGAGTTCCATCGACCAACTGTTCGGCGGACTCAAGAGCCGTTTCTACGACAAGGGAATCCCGGTCGTGATTGGCGAAATGGGCGCAGTCAAGCGTTTCTCCCTCACCGGTGACAACCTGAAGGCCCACCTGAAGGCCCGTGCCGCCTGGTACGGCTACACGGTCACCGCAGCCAAGAAGAACGGTCTCGTTCCTTGCGTGTGGGATACCGGTGACGAAGGCGACGGCAACTTCACCATTATCCGCCGCCAGGTGAACAAGTTCGGCGGCAACGTGGGCGACATTACCGACTTTGAAACTTTGAACGCCATGCGTGAAGCATACGGCCTGGCCGCTCTCCCGGGCAACAGCATTGATTCCATTGTCAACCAGAACCCCGACATTCCTGAAGGCGAAGGCAAGGGTGCCGAGCTCACTTACAAAACCTTAACCTCCGACTCCAGCGAAGTGGGTACGCTCCGTATCAACCTTTCCGGTTCGAACACCGACCTTTCCAAGTATGTCGGCATCGAAATCAGCCTGAAGGGCTCCGTCACCACCGCGGGCGGTTGCACCGGCGCAGGCGACGGCTGCGGCGAATACGGCTGGACTTCCATGGACCTCTTCATGATGACCGGCAGCAGCTGGGCATGGTTCGACGCGCCCGTTATGGAACAGGCCGACAAGGAACTCGACGGATCCAAGTTCCAGACCTTCCAGATCAAGTGGGATGACTTCCGCACCAAGCCGACCGACCTCAACTCCGCAAACGCCATCGGCCTGAACCTCTACGGCACGCAGGTCACCGGCACCATCGTCTTTGACTACATCAAGGGCATCAAGGCCGACGGTTCTACCGAAATCATCGACGACTTCGACAAGAAACCGCAGGCCGAAGGTATCGCAACCGCCAAGGTCGTCCCCATCAGCGGCACCAGCGCCATCAAGCCCGCAGCAGTCGCCGCAACGTCCAAGATGTTCGTGAACGTGCAGCCGGGCCTCGTGACCGCCTCGTTCAGCACCACCTCCGCCGGCATGGCCAAGGCGATGCTCCTGAACACCAAGGGCGAAGTCATCGCTCAGCAGAGCTTCAGCACAAGCAAGGGCGCGAACGCAGTTGAACTGCGCAGCACCTACCGCGGCGTGGCGATGCTCATCGTTCGCCAGGGCAGCCAGCAGCTCGTGCAGAAGGTCATTCTGAAGTAAATTTATTGCCTGGCAAGGTTGGAGTGTTCTAGCCAGACAAAAATCCTTTGGATGTGTGGAAATCCCCCGCAGCGAACGCCGCGGGGGATTTTTCATTTGCACAAACCAACATAGCAAAACACACAAATTAATTATTTTATATCAAGAATTAAGAACAAGAGAATTATAAGATAAATAAAACGTTTTAAATACAATATTGTAAATTAAGCAAGCATGTAAAAATTATTTATGCACTTTTTAACCAACAAATTAACAACGAATTGCAAAAAATTCCTTTATATTTAATTTTACCAACAATTTAACAGCAAGGAGTTATAATGAAATACATCCCCCTAGTAGCACTATCTGCTATCCTGTTCGCATGTTCGCAGGAATCCTCCACCGGAACAGAAGTCGGAAGCGCCGAAGAGCAGCTTCAGAACGGCAGCACGGTTCTTGCCGAAGAAGCCTCGGACAGCGAAGGCGAATTTGCTCTTCTGAAGAAGACGTACAAGACCGACACCTTCCCTTCCGAAAAAACCGTCACCCAATTTCCCGTAAGGATGATTGCATCAACAAGCATCGAAAAAAAATACAAAGCAGATGGGTCTTGCAAAGAAATGAAGGGATTAGTCAAAACAGAAGTCCTGGTATATGACAGCAAACAGAAGACAATGGTTCCGTACAGCAAGCCCCATATCGAAAGCCACATATACCCGGTCAGGAAAAGTCAGCTAAACCAGTATTATAACAATGCCGGCGTTTCGACGAACCAGGGTGACAACAAAGCTGAGGTGGAGTACTATAGCACCTGCACAAACAACCTTGCATTCATCGGCGTCCACCGTATCATCCACGGGAAGGACACGGTTCTCATCACAACGTCAAAGGGTTTCGACACCGAAGCAACTGCCAGCACCTATTACGACAGGTTCATCAAGAGCTTTTGGACAAGATAATCCAGTTCTAGGCTAAACGACCTTGTAACAGCGCCGCATGTTTTACCACATGCGGTCGTATTTTTTTTTGTTCTTTTCCTCGTCCTTCTTCTCCTGCACAATCGCGTCGATCACGGCGGCGACCGTCAGGTTGAAGATATCGTGCACGGAGGCGTCGGAGTCGGTGAAATGCACTGGCTTGTTCAGGCCCATCTGCACAGGACCGATGGACTCGCCCACACCCATCTCGAGGAGCATCTTGCAGGTCGTATTTGCAGAAGAGAGGCACGGGAAAATAAGCGTGTTGACCGTCTGGCCCTTGAGCTTGTTGAACGGGTACTTGGTATCGCGCAGCTGCTTGTCGAGCGCCACGTTCACCTGCATTTCGCCATCGATTATGTAGTCCGGGAACTGCTCGTGAATCATCTTCACCGCATCGCGGGCCTTGTTTGCCGTACCGCGGGCCGCTTCCTTGTCACTGCCGAAGTTCGCGTAGCTGAGCATCGCCATCACCGGTTCGTGAGCGAAGAACCGCACCGCGTCGTGTGTGAGCTTCACGACATCCACGAGCGTTTCGGCATCGGGGTCGCGGTTCACGAGCGTATCGGCCAGGAAGAACGTTCCCTTGCGCGTGCTCAGGATATGCATTGCACCGAAGTGCTTGTATTCCTCGCGGATGCCGATGATTTCCTTCGCAAGTTCAATCGTCTCGCTGTACTTGGAGTAGCCGCCCGTAATGAACGCGTCGGCATCGCCCGTCTTGACCATCATCATGCCAAAATGGTTCGGTTCGAACATGTCGTCGCGGGCCTCGTCGAGCGTCACGCCGTTGCGGCCGTTCTCCTCGGCGTAAATCGTCGCGTACTTGCGGCGGCGTTCGAATTCCTCGGGCGAGCGCGGGTTCACAATCCTGATGCCCGTAAGGTCGAGCTGTTCGCGCTGGGCGATAATCTGGATGCGTTCCGGGTTGCCGAGCACAATCGGGTGTGCAACGCCTTCCACCTTTGCCTGCACGGCAGCCTTGAGCATGTTCAGGTTGCTCTCGGCGAACACCACGCGCTTCGGGTTGCTGCGGGCCGTATCGCTGAACTGGCGGATAAGCTTGTTGTCGTAGCCCATCATGTCGCGAAGCTTGTCGTAATAGGCATCCCAGTCGGTAATCGGCTTGCGGGCCACCCCACTCTCGATGGCCGCCTTCGCGACGGCGATAGAAACTTCCGTAAGCAGGCGCGGGTCAAGCGGCTTCGGAATCAAGTATTCCTTGCCGAAGGTAAAGCGCTGCGCGTTGTAGGCGATGTTCACCACGTCGGGCACCGGCTGGTGCGCAAGTGCCGCAATCGCACGCACGGCCGCATGCTTCATGTGCTCGTTGATGCAGGTCGCGCGCACGTCCAGCGCCCCGCGGAAAATGTACGGGAAACCGATGACGTTGTTCACCTGGTTCGGGTAGTCGCTGCGGCCCGTCGCAAAAATCAAGTCGCCACGGCTCGCCATCGCCTCTTCGTAGCTGATTTCGGGAGTCGGGTTCGCAAGCGCGAAAACAATCGGCTGGTCGGCCATGCTGCGCACCATCTCGCGGGTCAGAATGTTGCCCTTCGAGAGGCCAACGAACACGTCGGCGCCCTTCATGGCATCTTCAAGAGTCTCGATGTCGGTGCGGTCAGTCGCAAAGAAAGCCTTCGCCTCGGTAAGGCCCTTGCGGTCCTTGCGGATAACGCCCTTGCTGTCGCACATCACCAGGTTTTCTTTCCTGAGGCCGAGCGACAAGTACAGGCGGGTGCAGGCGCAGGCGGCAGCGCCGGCACCGTTCACCACCATCTTCACGTCGCGGATGCTCTTGCCCGCAACCTCGATGGCGTTCAAAAGGCCGGCCGAAGAAATGATGGCCGTACCGTGCTGGTCGTCGTGCATCACGGGGATGTCGAGTTCGGCCTTGAGCGTGTCCTCGATTTCGAAGCATTCCGGAGCCTTGATATCTTCCAGATTGATGCCGCCGAACGTCGGGGCGATACCCTTCACGATTTCGATAAACTTCTTCGGGTCCTTCTCGTTGATTTCGATGTCAAAGACGTCGATGCCCGCGTAAATCTTGAACAGGAGCGCCTTGCCTTCCATCACCGGCTTGCCCGCGAGGGCGCCGATATCGCCGAGGCCAAGAACCGCAGTGCCGTTAGAAATCACCGCGACCAGGTTGCCCTTGCCCGTGTATTCGTAGGCCAGGTTGTTATCCTTCTCGATTTCGAGGCAGGGGGCGGCAACGCCCGGAGTGTAAGCGAGGCCCAAGTCCGTCTGGGTGCTGTGCGGCTTGGTCGGCACGATTTCGATCTTGCCGGGCTTGCCCATGGAATGGTATTCGAGCGCCTGTTCCTTCAAATCCTTGCTCATCTTGGCTCCTTTCCGCCGGCCATTACCGCGCGGAATTCTATTTCGGGGCCAAATATAGAAAAAAGTTTACATTTCTACAAGGAGGGGAAAGGGGAAAAAGACTACAATGTCTGGTACATGAAAATGCAGTTTTCGTCGTATTTGGGCTTAACGTGGTTCTGAACGAACGCCTCCTGCTCCGGAGGCAGCCTTGAAAAGCCCATAGTCGTATAGTGCTGTATCAATTTCTCTTGAGGCAACGCATAAATATACAAGGCATTAACACCTATGAGCTTGCCGACAGATTCTGCCAAGGGGCGAACAAAAGAGAGAAAAATATAATACCCTATGCGCTTAATTCCCGGGTGGTTCCTTCGGTAAGCATCATTCACAGCAAAATTCGCAAGTTCAATCGCCGGGATTGATTCAAAAGCATCCTCGAAAACCTGCAGTGTTATCAATCCAGTTTTGAGCGAAAAATAACCAACCAGCTCCCCCGTAACCTTGTCCTTGACAAGATAAGTCCTACTCATCTTGTTAGTTTCATCCACGACAGACTGTTTCTTTAAATAGACCTCCAACCCTAGAGCATCGTTCGAAACATTAAATTTTTCTATAAGGATCTGGTTTTCTGGGGACTCAAATAAATGTTCTACGGAAAAAGCTGGAGTATCATAAACGGAAAACTCAACGATCATTTGCCGAGAGCCTCCTCTATTTTTTTTCGGTCAATTTCTTGCGCTTCAAGGATAGACTTTTCAAACTCCTTGCACATATCGTTTAATTTCGAAAAATCAGGCTTTTTCGTGTGGAGAATATACTGGTAGGCAGCACTATTTTCTAGGCACCCCATAAATTCTTTACTTGGCGTTCTCATTACATATTCTCCTGTTTTAGAGACAATATATATTTTTTGCATTCCAATAGCAAGTCGCGTCTCTTTCCCTAATTCCTGGTGCCTCATCAAATCAGGCAAGCACTGTTTGCCAAATTGCTTCTCCTAGAACACCGAATCCTGTTCGTCTTCAATCTTTTCCGCGTTCTTGAAGTAATAATAAAGGACTAAATAGCCCTGGCGGGTGGATCGCTCACTTGCGGAACATTCAAGGACAACCATGTCAAGACTATCATCGAGTTTTTCTCCTTGCCCCCAAATGGCAGCCAGAGTACGCGCGCCGCCCTTTAAGGTGTACATCCAGTAGCTCGCATCATGAAAAACAGAACCCGGGTCGATTTCATCGCGGATCAAAGGTTCCCCGTATTTCTTTGCAATACGGTCCTTTGTGGCGTTGAAGGAAGTCTGCAATTCCGTTCCGTAGTCATTCGTATTGATATCTGAAGAAATTGCTTTAATCTGGTATAAGCCCTTATTTTTGTCAACATATACAATATAATGCTCAAATGACGGATGACTTTTCTTTGGTTTGATCAGGTAGGCATCATTTTTTACGAACTCGGGTTTGCCTTCGCACTCCTTGGCAATATCCTTAATCGTCATGCCCATCTTTAGACCGAAAGGCGATGCCATAGCAAGGGCGGGGAATATCGCCACAATCAGAAGAAAAAGCTTCTTTTTCATATTATGCCTCCTGGAAAGAGTGTTTCTGTCCATAAAGATACATTCTTCGAGTGTCAAAAGATGACAATCGCGGAAATTTTCGTAAAAAAGGCGAAAAATCAGACAGGTATTCAACAATAATTTTCTTGAACTTTGTCGACTTTTATCGACGTTTTAAGCATTTTTCGCCACCTTCCAGTTGCATTTTTTATCTGAATCAGAGCGAGTAAGGATTCCCGCCTCCACTAGTTTTTTCATATCGCGGTAGATAGTCTCTCGCCGGACTCCAAAGCGTTCTGCCAGTTCCGTTTGCAGAATATTCGGATTCTCTTTCACAATGTCTAGAATCTGTTTCTGGCGTTCACTGATTTTTACTGTGACATTTTGCTGTGACATTTTACTGTGACATTTTGCTGTGACATTTTTTGATTTTTCAGTCACAGTTTTGTCCTTGACTTTCTTGTAGTCAACATGCAGATAGCGATTTTTCAGTTCGTTGTGTTCGCCCATTAGCAGATTCCGGAAGAACTTTTCAAGATACTCCGGCTCCTGCTGGATTCCCTTTCTCACATTCTTGTAGTTGGCGCGGACGAGCGCATTCCTGAAATACCACGAATTCTTGGCGAAAATGTCGTTCCCGACTTTAAAGCCCATGGAACGCAGATACTTGATGGTAAAGACCGCAGTCGTGCGCGTATTGCCCTCGCCAAAAGCATGAATCTGCCACAGACTCGATACGAAAAACGTCAAGTGCCGAACAATCTCGTCCATGCTCAAGTTGCTGTAATTGAATTCTCGTTCACGATCAAAATCGTAATCCAGGGCCATCCGTAGCTCATACGAAGCGCCATACATCACGGAATCCCCGTTCAGCACCCATTCCTTTTTCGAAATGTTGTATTTGCGGATTTCTCCGGCATGCTTAAAAACTCTCTCAAAAAGGCGTTTATGGATTGCGATAAAAAAAGACGGCGAAAAACTGAACGCCTTCTCGCTCAAAACCTGTGCGATGCGAGCAGAGACCTTGTCCGCCTCTTCTTTTTCGTCCTGATCATCCGTCCGCTCCGTCTTCGATTCATAATAAGAATCTATGAGCGTCTGCGCTTTGTTCAGGGATATCTTCCCTTCAATGTTCTTCTTGGCGACTTCGAGCAGATAATTCGAAGGAGTCAGGCCATCAACCTGCTGCAAGCCGATAGCCGTGGACCACGCGTAGGACTTTTCCCGCTTGGCAGGCTCGACCTGACGGATGTATTCTTCAAAATCCAGTTCTGACGGTTTCTTTCGCATCGGAGTTCCTTGAAGTTTAGGAATTAATATAACTTTTTATTGAATCAACACGGGCTTCAGCTTAAAAGCATCAGGGTCAACAGTCATTTTGTAGATTTTCATTTCAGGATTTAGCGTGCGTGCCACACTCACAATTTCATCCTGCTTACTTTTCTCTACGTTGATTCCAAGATAAAGCGAGCGGAAACATTCTTCACCGATTTGTGGATAGAAGCGAAGGCCTTTGTAATCAAGGTCGCCATTTTCGTCTTTTTGTGGTTTTGGCGGGTCACTAGGAACTCCCCCATAATAAGGTCTATATATTAATAGGCGGATTTCTTGTTCATGTTCCCAGTCCTTGGCCTTTGTAGATAACTGGTAACGATAAAAGTCACTTTCATCAGAATCATGAAAAATATCGGGTTTTTCTAAAATATCCTTATACTGAACTTCTAATATTTCAACGCCAGCGCCACAACCATTCCATACATACGCAAAATATTTTTGTGCTTTTGAAATATCGACGCCTATACAAACCCCGTTATGGCTGCTGTAATAACTCCACATAAGCAGAGCGTCATTTACCTTGGATAAACTGCATATCCACGCATCATCCCATGTCTTTTTATACGGAACAAGCTCTATCTGAGAAACAATATTAGCTGGCCAAATTTTACATTTTTCATCAGGGACATTTGAAAAATTAATCAAACTAGGATGGCAATCAAATGGATCGTTCAACCTGGAGGGATTAGTGAATTGAAGATTATGGTTCTTCAGCATCTTCAATCCGCCTTCAAAATCAAGGTATTTATATAATTGAGGGCCAACCATTATATTTCTCTTAGAAATGCGACCACAGTTTCGATTCGTCCCAGGTCTTTTCGGCAAATTTCTTCTTAATGGTCTCTTTTTCAGCAGGAGCGCAATCATCAGAATATAATTCAGACAAAGCCATTGCTCGCCCACTTATATCCCCTGACAAATCGGACAAGAAAGAAAGTCGTTTTTTCATTGTATCGCGCCAACCATCTATAAAGGGATCATTTTTCTCAACGTCTTCAATTTGTTGGCAAATACAATCAAAATAGTATGCGAAACTAGGTGCAGAACGATAAATTCTATTTTCAATCATCAGAACTTGATGATAGTTTAGCAAATTCAAATCGATTTTTTGAATACCCTTCAAGACATAAATCATGTGGGAAGAGCACTGCATTGCATATCCACTTAAGCGATTCAAAAACACCTGAAATTCTGTTCCCGTTAACCGCAAGAACGGGCAAATCTTTACGGCAACATCAAAAAAATCGCGATTCCCTATAAGTTGCGCAATTTCTTTTTGCGATTCAGCAGGAACACCATCTTTTTGCTCTTGCATAGCTTTTTCAAAGGATTCCTGTATCTCCTTTTGCGCATCTACTTTTATTTTCTCCCATTTCGTTTCACAAGCATCAAAGAATTCCATTAACTGCTTACAATAATCAATAGCCGTTGTCGTATGCTGATGTTCGGCTTGACGTTTGTTGATGCGATATTGCAAAAATGCAAATATCGCCATTGCGATACCAGTTATCGCAGCAAATATATCTCCAATACTAATTGAACTTTCTAGACACATATTTTACCTCTTCAAACAATTCCCACAATCTATTATCTCGCATAAACCTTTTGCTCTACTTCATCCATAAAATCATAAAGGCCTTCAACATATTTTCCGTCCTTTATTCTTTGTTTGATTCGCCTATTCATCAAGAATCTAAAAATTATAAAAGTCCGAGAGCCTATATGCTCTTTTATGCCTTTTGTCGCAATTGTTGCAAGAGCGGAGCGCCTTTCAGATTCTTTTTTCATTGAATAATCAAATAATTTCCAATAAGCAATTAAAACGAATATATTCTTTTTCACAAAACCAAACAGATGTGCATGATTATACCCAAAATGGGAATCACATTTTCCACCATGAAGGTATTCTGATACTTTTCGAAGAATTTCCTTTTTTGAACCCAATCGACGCATAAGTTCTCTTATTTCACCATCTTTGGAATCTTCATATTTTGCTATCAGTTTCTCCTTTTGTTCCATCGACATATGTTTTAGCGCAAATTCAATAACTTCTCTTAAGCAAGGATTTTCATGCCTCAATTCATATTTTTCAAATGGAATTACATCTATTATCTCGATTAAATACTTTCCATCGGCCTTTTGCCAAAAATCTGATAAGGACGCATATCTAAAATCAGTTCCGGCATTAGATTTTTCAGGTTTTGCCAGGACTCGTCTTGTTTCATCTAATACAATATTTGCAATTTCACGTTCACGACAGTCAAGATGTTCTATAAGATCTGACAAAAGTTGCATTTTTATATAAAGATTGTCCGTTTGTGGATAAATTTCAAGAGCTTTATCAACTATTTTTGAGTAATTAAATCCTGCAACTTTATGAAGCCAATCAAATGCTGAATTGCAATTTCCCCAGGAAGGCTGATTTTTGAATAAAGTTTTTTCCGTGACCAAATATCTTGTCAAATACGCAACAATTGTCAATAATTTTTCTTTATCAACATATTCAGGAATCTTACCATCAAATACGATTTGTACATATCTAATAAAGGGTGTTACCCAAATAGGACAATTCAACGATATTATTTGCTGAACATCTAGACTTTTCTGCGATGCACAAACCCCTATAGCCATCGTATCAACAATTTTTTGCTTTACATTTTCATTTTTCTTCAAGAAATTTTTCACTTCTTCATCTGAATGCGACCGAACATAGCAATCATAAAAACCTATCCAAAAATTATTGTCATCCGAAAAACATCTTTTTACTATGTATCTAGCATTATCAAACCATGTCGCAAACGGGCCATTCTTTTCAAATGGCTGCAAAAATTTCACCACGAAATCTGAAAATACGGGAGTATGCCTACACTTAAAATTTATTTCATAGCGAATATTATGTTCAATATTTTCATATTCTAAATCAAAGAAATGATAATCAGAAATGCCATTTGAAGAATTATTTTTGAAGAATTCTTCAATAGCATTAATTTCCTCTATTATTTTTGAGGAATCAAGAAGTAAGATGCTTTCCTGTGACAATTTATCATTATGTTCTTTCTCTAATTTAGCTAGTAATTCGTCTCTCGCCTTATCTTCTTGAATTTTTTTCTCAAACGTCTTTTCATATTCAGATTTAATAGCCTTATATAAAGGACGATTCCCATCAACAGTATTATAAATTTTCATCAATAGCGAGTTGTCATTTCCTGCCGTAACCTTTTCTCGTACTAATTGCAGATTAGTTCTCGCTAAAGTTTCGTCAGAAATATCTAACAGCAATGTAACCAGACTCCAAAAATACCAATCCCTATTCCAAGTCAACGTTCCAATATTTTGCAAAATCTTTTCAAGCAAACACAACTTTAATTGGTCAGGCAAATCTTTCAAACACGGTTCAATTTCATAGAATGGAAATTCTCTTTTTTCATCCATGGCATACGAAATTATTCCATAAACAATTTCAACTTTGCCCATAGATATAAACCGCCCGTTTTTTTGTAAAAAATCAAAAATTATTTTCTTCAGTTCTCCAAATTCGTAATTGGTACTATGAAAAATAATATGAGCGTGGTTTAATTCGTTAATTATATCAACAGCATCATCAGCAGAGAGGTAATTACCATCCTTTAGTGAATATATAAATGAATTAATTTCGCCGTCAGTATGAATGCAGGGGGTCTTGTAATTATCATCTATTTCATCTGGAATTATATCTGCATGTTGATTTTCGTTGCATTGGTGCTTCATGACCTCAATACACAAAGACTTTGCGATTTTCCTTATATAATCATCATCAGAAAAATCATTAAAAACTTCTAACTGAAAATAAAATTCCTCATAGCTTTCAAATTTTCCAAAACCTAGAGTATTTGGGAAAAGCTGCTTCAGGAAATCATTCCATTCATTTGAAGACCAACCTTTTGTCCACCCATAAGTTTTATACCAATTTAATATAGCAGACTCAGATAAAAGGCCTCTAGTTTTTTCTTTTGCCAAAGTATCGTTTAGGAATGTTTTTATGATCTCAATAGAAGCATGTTTTAATTGTTCTTGCTGAGATTTTCCCCATATAATTTCGCCCCACAAACCCAACAAGATTATTGCGTTTGTGTATCCAATTAAATTCTGATTTGTTCTATCGCAATGATATTTCTTTACATACCCTATTAGATATTCAAATATTTCCTCTTTACCCTCAGCAGGAATCAACCCGCACATAGCCTTATTCAAAGCGGATATACCAGACAGGCAATTAAAAGAACTTCGCCAGCGCAGATAGTATATAATTTTACTTTTTTCTTCAAATTCTTCAAAAATCTTTTTATAGCAACTAGCTCTATTTTGAGGCGATAGCGTCCGGTAATCCGTCAATAATATATAAGCATTTGTTTCTTTGCTTAGTCTTTTCTTCAACCGAGATACTAATTGTATTTTTGAATCAGCAATATTAAAAATAATGCTAATGATATTAACAAACTTAATGTTCAATCTGCCAGAAGAAAGGAAGAAATCTTTCTTTATTTTGGACTCATGCTTTAGATAATACAGGGCAAGAAAATATTCAAAGAATAGATTAGATACAAAACTTATTTTTTCAGATTCACTGTATTTAATAAGCGAAGAATTGATTACAAACAAGAAATCATCCTGTGTAGAATCTTTTAACTCTCGCTCCGAAAAAACAATTCGCCCATTACAAAATGTTTCATAACAAAGATTTGACAATTCTTCAATTACTTTTCCTCTATCTATTGAAGATTTGTCTTTTTCTCTTGCCGGTATATTATTTGCGTAATCCGATTTTTGTTTATCCTTATCTAAAAGATGAAGAACAACCTTTTCAAAAAAATCTTTATATCCAGATATATCTTCATTTGTCTCTAAATATTTCCGATAAAATGGAATAGTAATAACGTCAAGGATTGCAGAATTTTGAAATCTTTCAATCAACTTTCTATTCGTTGCTTCATATTGATCAAAATCATCAGTTAAATCTATCAAAATTTTATTTTGACTTACACCATTTATTTCTGAATCAAATGAAGCCTGACGACCGGAAATAACAAATCGAACATTTGTAAATTGACTTCGAATATTCTTCAAATACTTTACGAGTTCAATAAGGTTTATTCCGGAAATTTCATCAAGTCCATCAAGAAAGAGAATGATATTTTCTTTTTCGTCAAATTTCTTATAAAAGTCTCGCTGAAAGTTTTTCAATTCAAAGAAATATACAATCGGAAAGAAATTATAATCATCGTAATTTTTCGTATCAGAAAAAACATCTAAAAACTTGTTGTATGCATATTTAACTTCCGTTGATTTGCCAACACCTCCAATTCCTTGAATAAATACATCAGGAAGCTCTTCCCATTTATAATCTTTCGCCAAAGACAGCAAATAGCCGGCAAGACAATGTTTTCCTTTGTCATCTTTTAAAACGGTTTCACCTCGACTTACAACTATTCGGGAAGAATAGATATTCCCTTCGATATCTATTTCCTGTTTTCTTAAGACACCTTCTTTTTGCTTGGATAAAATATTTTGAAAATAGGTGTTGTAAATATCAGAAGAGACAAGACCTTCGTGATTATTTTTCCATTCTTTCAATAAGGAAACAGGATAGTCTTTTTCATTACTGTCAACAAGTTTATTGCATGTTTCGCATAGCAAAATAAGATTGTCAATACTCCGTCGTTCATCATCAGTCATTTTGCTGTCATAACGAGGACCATCAGGACTCGCCGCACATATATGAGCAATCTCACCTATTTGATTATCTTCTGTAACTAAGGGGTTACGGCATTTAGGATTGGCGCAAACATTTCCCGACAGACCATAAAGCCTTTTTATGGTATTTTGTGATATATTTCGAGCTTTATTGTATGATTGCGCCATAAATTCTACCTACAGCACCTTAAATAGTTGTTCTAATTTGGCGACGATTCGTTTTTGTTCGGATATAGGGGGAATTCCAATAGGAAGATTTCTAAAAATATCTTTATTTAGATGCGGGATTGCCGCACCTTTTTTTGAATTGCGTAGCAAATCTTTATAAGCAAGAATTTGAATCATTACATACGGTTTATACATCGTTTTGTTTACAATAATTTGTTTAAATGTACTTCCCATGATGCCATCAATGGGAACTTCAAATACTTCACCAGAATTTTCTCCATCTACCAAAATAATGTTATCGCCCTTTTTTACAAATCTACCGCCTTGAATCTTTTCTGCAGATGATTTACCTCTTAGGTACTTAGCATCAAGTAAAATTTCTGTTAGAGACGTCTTTTCGCCATCAACTAAATAACAGAGATCTCCTAATCGACATATTTCCCACTTTTCTGGCAAGGCGAACGATAGTTCTTCCTTTGTGATAGGGTCAATAACCAAATCTTTCTTTTTTAATTTGCCTTGTTCGACTAATTCTTGTTTCTCTTTTCGGATTTTTTCTAAAAGAACAGAGGCGGGTTCGTCTTTGGGGTTTTGGGGGACGAGTTTGCCTTGGATGGCTTCTTGGAGGATACTCTTTTTAAGGGCTTCGGGGAGTTCCTTGTTGAGTTTATCTAGTTGTTCCTGGGCGGTTCCGTATTCTTCTGCGAGCGGGAGAACTTGTTCAAGTTTTGCGACGATTCGTTTTTGTTCGGCTAAAGGTGGTATAGGAATGAATAAGCTTCGAATTGCGGCTTGAAATAGATTTGCTTGAGCAGTTTGTTTCGATTTAGACTGTATTTGCTCTTGTAAGCAAGGTGATTGTAAAGCATACATTAAATAATATGAATCGAGTTCAACAACACGAATCATTGCTGCACTACGAACCATAACATAACAATTATCGTCATTTACAACAGCAACCCTGCCAACGCTTCCTGAACAAGAAATCAAAATATCATTACGAGACGGATTACATCTATTGGCAATACGATTATATTCGCTTTGATCTACATAATCTACGGAGTCTAAAGAAATCTTTCCGTCTAAAATGTTTCTAGCCGATAAAAGGTAAAAACCTTGAAAAGAATCCACTCTTTGGGGTGTTAAATGCTCTCCATCAGTAACAATTCCTGCAATTGAATTTATGTTAGTCCACGCCCAATTCTCTGGAATTTCAAATGGGATTTCATCTGAAATGTCCTTGGGGGCGGCGTTGCCGGCTTGTTCGTACCAGACGCCGTTTTCACGATAGATGCGAGAGGATGGAGCTGATTTCTTTTTCTTCAGATCCTTCGACTTCGTGCCTTTGGCACTTCGCTCAGGATGACACGGTTCGTCTCCATTTCGAGAGGCGGCGATGCGTTCAAGCAATTTCTGGGCGGGTTCGTCCTTGGGGTTCTGCGGAACGAGCTTGCCTTGTATCGCCCATTGCAGAATGCTGTTCTTGAGTTGCTTTCCATCCATCGTCGCTAGCTCCTAGATCCCCGAACGGAGTCGGGGATGACAATGGTGTCAATCCCGAGGAGTTTCTGGATTTGTTCCAGTTTCTTGTCGATTTTCTTGTCGAGTGCGGCGCGTTTCTTGTGGTAGTCTTCCAGGAGTTCTGCGGGCGGCAATACTTCCTCTTCTTCCTTGGGGAACTTGCACTGGTCAAAGTTGCAGTCCATTTCCACAAGTTCTTCGGGGGTGAACTTGCGGGACTTTTCGCTGACGACTTCACCGTCGTCGTTGGTTTCGAGGATTTCTTCGCGGTTGTTCCACCAGTCCATTATGGGCTTGCAGTGTTCCAGGCGCATGGGCTTCGTCTTGCTGAAGTGCTTGTAGCCTTCGGGCATGTCGAGGCGGTAGAACCAGGTTTCCTTTGTACTGAACCCTGTCGGGGCGCCTTTCGCCTTTTCGTTGTCGAAGAACAGGATGTTCGTCGCAATGCTGGTGTAGGGGCTAAAGATGCTGCCCGGCAGGCGAATGACGGTGTGCAGGTTGAATTCGCGGAGCAACTTCTGCTTGATAGCGAGTTTTGCGCCGTCGGTGCCGAACAGGAACCCGTCGGGGATAATCACGCCCGCACGGCCCATCTTTTTGAGGCGATACATGATGAGCACAATGAAAAGGTCGGCGGTTTCGCTGCTCTGCATGCTCGTCGGGAAGTTCAGCTTGGCATTCATGCCGGTGCTGCCGCCATAGGGCGGGTTCATGCCGATGCAATCCACCTTGTCGCTGTCCTTGAATTCCGTCACCTTGCGACCGAGCGAATCCGTATGGGTGATGTTCGGTTCTTCGATGTCGTGGACAAGCATGTTGGTTATCGATAGCAGGTACGGGAGCGGTTTCCATTCCTGCCCGACAATGGACGACTGGAATTTCTTTTCGTCGCTCGTGGTTTTTACGGAGGGTTTTAGGTAGTTCAGGCAACTGGTCAAGAAACCGCCCGTTCCGCTGGTAAAGTCGCCGAATGTTTCGCCGAGTTTTGGGTGCAGTTGTTGCACGATAAAGTCCGTCAATGCTCGCGGGGTGTAGAATTCGCCCGCATTACCCGCGCTTTGCAAATCCTTCAGGATCCCTTCGTAAATGTCGCCAAAGGTGTGGCGGTCATCGGCATCGCTAAAGTCCACTTCGTCAATGATATTGATGAGCTTGCGGAGGATGATGCCGTCTTTCATGTACTGGTTCAAATCCTCGAAAACCATCCGCACAATCGCCTTGCCGCGCGGAGTGTTCTCGTTCACAGGCAAGTTCTTGAGCGTCGGGAAAAGTTCGTTGTTCACGAATGCGAGCAACGCATCGCCCGTGAGCGCCTTGCCGTCTTTTTCATCGACAGCCCAGTTGCGCCAGCGCATCTTTTCGGGAATGATGGATTTGTACTTGTCCTTGGTGCATTCCCAGATTTCTTCCTGGGCGTCATAGACCTTCAAGAAAAACATCCACACCATCTGTTCGATTCGCTGGGCGTCGCCGTTGATACCGGCATCACCGCGCATTTCGTTCTGCAATCTTTTGACCAAGTTGTTTACGGACATATTTTACCTATAAATTTCCATTGAAAAATCTATGACAGATTTTTTCCATCGCCATAGTACATTACGCGACATCGTCTGTCAAGTAGAGCTGCTTTTTCAGGTCTATAACGGCGGCTTCGTAGCCTTCACGGCCGCCAAAAAGCTTCATAATCTTGGGAACGGTGCCGATATGGCTGAACGGGTCCAGTTTCAGGACTTCGTTCTGTTCCATCTGCAAAATGCCGTCATCGGCGTATTTTACGAGAAGGGCTTCTAGAACTTCGCGGGCCTTGCCCTCGTATTTTGCCAAGTAATTACGCTTTTTCACGTTGTTCGCGCGTTCGCTGCGGGTCAGCGGTTTCTGGTCGAATGCCACGTGGCAAATAATGTCGAATACATCCACCTTCGCAAGGGCAGGGTTAGCCTCGCGGATGGCATCAATTAAAACGTCATATTCCTTGAGTTCATCGACAACGGCTGCCTTGCGTTCTTCGGCAGTCCAGCGCTTGATAAAATCGTCCAGCGTTGCGAACTTGCCGCGGATGTTTTTGCGGGTAAAGTCGGTAAAGCTTTCGACCACCTGTGTCTTGCCATCGGCACCCAGATACGAAACCGTCTCGGCATCAATTTTCACTTCAACGTGGTTGATGTAATACTTCTTGGGACCAGTCTTCACATTACCCGACGGGTCGTAGGGCTGAGGTTTTTCACCAACATGGTCGGGCGGTTTTGTTCCGCCGAACGGTTCCTCGGGCATTTCGGGTTCACCGTCAAATTCAGGGTCCTTGAACAGTTTTGTCGCATTGCGAAAATCAAGGATTTCAAAATGCCATTTGCCCTTGTCGGTCTTGAGGCGGGTGCCGCGGCCTACAATCTGCTTGAACTCCGTCATCGAGCCGATTTCCTTATCAATGACGATAAGTCCGCAGGTCTTGCAATCTACGCCGGTGCTCAACATTTCAGATGTTGTTACCACCACCGGATAGGCTTCGTCGGGTTCGATAAAGTTGCCGAGTTGCTTTTTGCCCACGGCGTCATCGCCTGTAATGCGCATTACGTAGCGGGAATCTTCCTTAACCATGTCGGCATTCAAAGTCACGAGCAGTTGGCGCATCGCATCGGCTTCTTCTACATCGGTACAGAAGACAATCGTCTTGGTCATGCGGCCAATCTTGTAAAGCATCTGCGTAATGCGTCGGGCCACCACTTCGCGGCGGGTCTTGATAACAAGCTCGCGGCCAAAATCAGGGCGCTGGTAAAGCTGTTCCGGAATCACGTTTCCAAAAAGGTCAATTTCTTGCGGACCCTCCGGTGCCCAGCCCTTCAAATCCACATTCAAAAAACTGTTTGTCACGCGATACGGAGCAAGGAAGCCGTCCTCGATTCCCTGCTTCAACGAATACGTGAAAATCGGTTCGCCAAAATATTCCAGGTTGTTCGCACCGTTCTTGACCTTGGGCGTTGCCGTCATGCCAATCTGTGTTGCGCCTCTGAAATATTCCAGGATCTTTCGCCATTCGGAATCTTCTTTTGCAGAGCCGCGGTGACATTCGTCCACCAGAATCAAATCGAAAAATTCAGGCTTGAATTCCGTAAACGGATCGGGTACGCCTTCATCGTATGAAACCAGCTGCTGGTACAGCGCCATGTAGATTTCAAAACTGGAATCTAGTTCCTTGCCCTTTATCTTGGTCATGATTTTCTTGAAGGGCTTGAAATCTTGAACCATGGTCTGGTCAATCAAAACATTGCGGTCTGCAAGGTACAGGATTTTCTTTTTGCAGCCGGACTTGTGCAGGCGTTCGATAATCTGGAAAGCCGTATAGGTTTTGCCTGTACCCGTCGCCATCACGAGCAATATTCTCTGCTGGCCTTTCGCGACCGCCTCAATCGTGCGGTTGATCGCAATACGTTGGTAGTAACGGGGAGCGTGCGTGTCCGCATCCCAGTAGTACGGCTGGTTGATGACGGCTTCTTGTTCTGGAGTGAACTTTTTGTTCGCTTGCAAACGCGCAAGAAGTTGTTCTCTCGTCGGAAACTTGTCCAACGGAATTTCAACTTCCATTCCAGTCAAAAAATCGTGTTCTATAAAGCCGTCGCCATTGCTGCTATATGCGAACGGAATGTCGAGAATTTCGGCGTAATCCATCGCCTGCTGCAATCCGCCACCCACGGGGTGGTTGTTATCCTTCGCCTCGACAATGGCTATCGGGTAATTCGGGGCAGAATAAAGCAGATAGTCTGCCTTTTTGCCCTGCTTGCGGGCATGCTTGCCACCCTGGAAAATCACGCGCCCGTCGGTGAAATACTTTTCCATGCGCATATCTTCGGCCGCCCAGCCCACAGCGTTCAACGCCGGCGTTATGTAGCGGTTCTTGATATCTTCTTCGGAAAGTTCTTTCTTGTTTTCGGGCATCGATGTAAATATATATTAAGAAAGAGGTACGAGGAAATGCAAGGTAATGATTTCAGGGCACTTTTGGGGTTAATTTGGGTGCTTTCACAATAAAATTTCAACGAAATACGGAAAATGTATAGATATTCCGTATTTCGTTGAAAACTTATCAAGAAAACGACTACAATTTTGAATATTTGTAGTTGTTTTGTACAGGTTTGAAAATCTATTTTCCATATTTCACTCCACATCCACCAAGAAATCTTCCCGTTTTAGCCCATATTCCGCATAAGGATTCTCGTCGGGGTAGCCCACGGGATTGCAGAGCAGCAGGTGTTTTTTGCCAAGCGTATCGGTGTACTCGCGCTTGATGGCGGTATGCGTGTGGCCCGCCAGCCAGACGCTCAGTGATAATGTCGTGATTTCCGAAGCACACATAAACCGCACTGTATTTTTCGGCAATGAACTTCAGGAACTCCACATAGGCGAAGTAATCGTTCGCGATATCGCCCGCGATGCAGCAGGCGTCTGCCGGCAAGAAGTTGCGTTCGAAGAAGACTTCAAAATGTTTGCGCAACACGCCCACAGTGCGGGTTACCGGCGCATAGAAATCGACGTGCAAATCGCTGATAAAGTAGTAAGTCATGCGATAAATCTATATCCGCGCATTTTATGCGTCAAGGGGATAAACGCGCGCCGATTCCGTGGCGACTTTCTGGTTTTGGGGAATAGATTTTTGCGTCTCAACAGACGCCGCACCGACAGTCTGCGCTAGGTTGCAAAAAGTATTGCGAAGTTTTTAGCCCTTCACGTGAATCGCCGAGGCGAATTCTTTCAACAACTTCGGGTCTTCGACCTTTTCCCACAGCGTGCCGGTCACAATGATGTTCGCGCCTGCGGCCACGCGAACTGCCGCAGTCTGCGGGTCCTTGATTCCACCACCGGTGATGATGGTCATCTCGGTCGCCTTGCGGGTATAGGCGATGTGTTCCACGGGTACGGGCTCTTCGGCGCCGCTGCCCGCTTCCAGGTACACGTAACGC
The DNA here is from genome assembly GCF_002342555.1 of Fibrobacter sp. UBA2449. Classification (NCBI taxonomy): domain Bacteria; kingdom Pseudomonadati; phylum Fibrobacterota; class Fibrobacteria; order Fibrobacterales; family Fibrobacteraceae; genus Fibrobacter; species Fibrobacter sp. UBA2449. The sequence continues at coordinate 291,238 of NZ_DDQF01000010.1, read as the reverse complement.
ATGCCCATGAGTTCTGCCGCGATGGAGTTCACCATGCTGAGCTTGGGCTTGTTCGCGGGTACGGGCATGGTCCCGCTGATGTATTCCACGGTGGTACGCTTGCCGCTGTTGATGAGCTGGTAGGCCGTCGGGATGGCTTCCATGTTGAGCGCACGCACGAGCGCGCCGCCACGCACCTGCTCGTCAATCAGGTAGTTCGGGTTGCGGCCACTCACGAGGGTCATGAAGAGCATCGCGTCGAAACCGGGAACGACCTGCGAGGCGCCACCCGGGAAAAGAACCACGGGCAGGTCCACGTTGGCCTTGAGGGCCGCCACCTGCTTGGGAAGCGTGAAGTTGCCCAGGTAAGAACCGCCCACCAGAAGCAGGTCGGCGCCGTTCTCGGCGGCCATCGCACCCGCCTTCACGAACGCGGCCTCGTCGGATGTATCGGGGTCGAGCAGCACGGCAAAAAGCGCACCGCGTTTCTCGATTTCAGCGTTCAGGCGAAGTTCGGTCTTACCAGGTTTCATAATCAATTCCTTCGTTCACGAGCGGAACATGTCCCTTAAAGATACAATATTTCGGCGCGGCTACCGCCTGAGCACCAGGCGAGTCACCGTTTTTGCGCCCGAAACCGCCCTCACGGCGTACACTCCCGGCTTCAAGGCAGAAATATCCAGCGAGACGCGGCGGGCGCTACCGTTCCAGCGCAGGGTTTCGCGATTGTTCACGTCGAACAGGCGGATTTCGCGAATGTCGCCCGAGCTCATGACATCAAGGCTATTGCCCGCGAGCGCTACATTCAGGTTCGGCACCGGCGCGGCAACAGGCTTCACGGCATCCGTCGAGTCGCTCCCGAACTTTTCCCCGATATCCACGCCCTTCTGCTTCACGAATCGCGAGATAAGCCGGATATACGCCGTCTGGTACCCGAGAGAGGGTTCCGTGAGTTCCCAGGAATCGATGGGCCAGCCCTCGTTGATGTTCGCGTACATCTTCGCGTGCGGTTCCCCGACCGGGAGCGATACCGCATAGCAGAGCGCGTTGTTCGCGGCACTCCCGCAACCCTTCGCAGAATTGTCGGCATCGTATTGCTTGCAGCAGGCCGCCCACGCGTAGCGGGAGTTCGCGCCGCCCGTCACATAGCCCGGAGCGGGATTGTCGCCCGTAAACCATCCGTGATAGAACTTGGTGACGCTCTTGCCTGCACCGTAGCCACCCATGTTCGAGAGATACACCATGCCGAACGGGTTCACGCCGTGCAGGTAGTGCAGGTAATCTTCCGCTGCTTCGTGCCATGCGCCCGCCTCCGCAGAGGTCGCGCCGCCGCTACCCGCCATCAGGTCGAACAGGAGCCCGCTCGAAGCCTTGTGCGAATTGGAACCCCAGTTGTAGTCGCGGATGTAGGAGCGGTAGCCGTCATGCCCCAGGCCCGCCGCAATATACTTACTTTGTCCAAAAATCGAGACGAAGCGTTCCTGCACGATTCCCTTCACGTCGGCATCCGCATCCTTGTAGCCCAGGTACTGCAGGTAGAGCAGGTCGTGCGCAACGCGGTACTGGTCGAGCGCCCAGCTGCCGTACTGCCGCATCAGGGGCAGGCTATCGGGAGTCGCCTCGAAACGCCCGAGGTATTTCGCATCGCCGGTGAGTTCGTACATCGCAAAGTCCGAAGCCACCTTCACCGCGAAGCGTGCACCCGTCGTGTAGTTGGTATCGATTTCCTGCTGGCCCGCCGCAAGGTCCTTGGTGCCGTATTCCGCCTTGTTGTTGTAGAACATGGAATCCGGGTGAGCCTCCGCCCACTTGTAGGCACGCTGGGCGGCATCCTTGAGCGCCGCAGCATATTCGGTGTTCCCGCGCTTTTGTGCAACTATGGAACCGAGCGCGAACGCCTTCGCCGCAGAGTAGGCGGACATCGCGTTGGGTGCGCCATAGTAACTGCGGCCCGTCGCCGCCGAAGGGGGCGATACATGGTCCTCGTCGACCACCGAGAGCACCGAGCCGTCCGCATTCTGCATGCGGAGCAGGTGATCCATCCCCCACTTCACCTCGTCGAGGACATCGGGAATCCCGTTGCCCGATTCAGGAATATTGTAATCGTCGGTAAATGCACGCGGCACGTCCATGTAGGCGCGCAGAAGCGTCTCGATGTAGTTGCCGTTCCAAATGGTGTACTTGTTGAAGTCGCCCGCATCGAACCACCCGCCGCTCACGTCACGTTCCGTCGCGGCATTCGTGCTGTCGGTGAACAGGCGGGCGGCCTTGTCCTGTGCGTGGTTCACGGCATCGGCCCAGTCCTTGCCCGCATACTTTTCCTCTTTCGCCATGCCTACGCGCTGGTAGAACATCATGCGCATTGCCGCCTTCAAGATATCGTTGTACACGTCGTCCCGGATGCGGAAGTAGAAAGACTGCTTCAGGTTATCCGCCTTGTCACGGATAAAGTAAGTACCCGGCGTATTGAGCAGCGAGAAGTCGAACCACCAGATTTTATCGCCCGATGCGGTATCGATAGCACCTTCCTGGAAGGCGACCGGTGCTCCGGAAAATACGACCTTCGCGGTCGCGCTGTCCACGACTTCCATCACATCGCCCGGAGTGTACGAGAGCGAAGCGTCATACCCCACCTCGGGGCTACGCAATACGGCGACCTTCTTTGCATCGGGGCGGTACCCGAACTGGTCGACGGTAATGAACACGTCCTGCGCGAAGGCGGCAGGCACGAGGAATGCAACTAGTAGAAACAATGGGAACATCTTATTCAATATAGTATAGGGCAGGCCCGATTGCGACCCCATTTTTATTCCAACTTGGAACGCATTTCGCCCCAAAACGACACCCGCGCGTGATATATAACACAAAAAGGCGGGCTTTCGCCTGCCTTCCTGTTCTCCTCCCCTTTCCTCCTAACAAGAGAGTGCCTAGTCCTTCACGCAACGGACTCGGAACGAACGATCCGGAGAATTCGACATGATATTCCAGCCGCCTACTCCGAAGCTTATCAAGGTCGCCCATTTTTCATCCTTTTCATATTCCCATTCCCTATAGTAATCGTCATAGCGAGAATCAAGCCTGACCACATATTCTCTTTTTTCTCCAGAATAGGTTCCCTCGAATCCGGCCCTCGCCAAATAGTCGTCACCCCACATATAGTCCCTGTCTTCTTCACCCAATTTTTCGTTTATCCATTCCAACAGATTGCTCCATTCATCACCCCACGGGAGATGCCACCCCTCCGGACATATTCCCCGATACTGGGATGTCCCCGTCGCGGCCATGACAGAATCTATCGCCTGGCCAAGCCGTTTATAGTCTATGGCACCGTCGCTTGAACCAACCGCATCGCAATAGGCATGATCGCCATACGATTCGCGACATTCCCCAGACGAAAGCATCACAACAGAATCCGGCAAGTCAACCGCCTGGGCCAAGGTGTAGAGTCCATCAGTAGAATTGAAGACAAGATCTTCCGCCAGCCAAGTCTGGTCTTCATACTTGAGGCTATAGGTAACGGTCTTGTACGTCCGTCCGTCACGGGCATCCGTCATCACGTCAAACCTTGCATTCACAGCATTCGATACCATGAAAATTTTCTTGTATGTCCATCTACCGGAAACACAGGAAATATTCATATCGACATTGCCGACAGTCACCCGCTCCATAAAGCCTTCACGTTCTGCGGTACATTCACCCTGGTCGAAAAGGCCTGCCATCAGTCCACCCAAGAAAGCCCCCTCGCTATCGGTCATCCGGCCATACTTACTCCAGTTGTAAATCTCGTTCGCGAAAAAGTCGCGCACCGAATCGACCTGGGAGAGCGTCCCCGTCGCCGCAAAGGCATTTGCCATTTCGGACGGGGCCGCAACCCAGTTCCACTCCCACATAAAGTCACTCAGGAAATTCACAGCAATCAGGCTATTCTGACTATCGACATAATCACTCTTGTCGAAAGCGAACGGTTCTCCATACATGCCGAGCATTTCAAGGATCTCGCCATCAGCCTGCTGTTTCGCAGTTTCAAATGTCTTACCCTGATTTACCAGGTTCCGTATGCGCGATGATTCTAGATAAGTCATCACGTTGATGTCGATATTTTTCGCTTTCCGCAAGTCCACAATTACGCTATACGTAACCGTGTAGCGCTCGCCGAGCGAATCATATTCTGCAAACGACCAGTTTCCATCCCATTCCCACCATTCGCCTTCCACATACGGGGCAAGCTCAAGCATCGCATACGGGCTATGCAGCGCGACGCTGTCAAAACTGAATTCTCCCGACGAGTTCGTACAGCGGGCGTAATAGAACGTGCCCGTCGTATCCAGGGTCACCGAATCCAGTTCAGACAACCTAATGACAGCACCCTCTTCGGCGCCACTAGTCCATTCGAGCAAATCCGTGTTTTCAGGCATCTGCGCAAGACGCGCCGCACGGCCAGCCACCGATCCCTCGAAAGCATAGATTCCCGTCTCTTCGGCAGAACCACCCGCCGTCGGCTTGTCGCCGGAGCATGCCGCGAGCATCAGGGCGAGCGGCATCGCCACACTGCAGACAAACTGCCTGCTCATTTTTACGTAATTCATGGTATCCTCCTAACCTTTTTTATTTAAACCTTTATTCGTCATCGGGAAGAACTGGATGTTCATACGATAGACTTCATCCGTTTCGTCATCCCGCGTAGCAATCGCGACAACCCTCTTGCGGAATTCCGCGATTTCCTTGACAATTTCTTCGTAGGCGCCGCGCGTGACACCGAGCGTGAGGCCCGAAAAGTTCCGATTGTCCTGAGACACGCCCTCGATGGCCTCGAGAGCGATTTCACCCATCTGGCGGTGCAGTCCACGCACGGCAACCGGAGTCGCATTCATCGGGCCCGTCGTCACGGACTTCTCGGTTTGCAGGTAATTTCCGTCTTCGTCTTTCCGGAGCAGATCCGCGCTCACGAGGAACTTGAGAGTCTCGCTCACCTCGGCGGCACTTACCTTCGGGCGGCATGCATGCGCAAGTGCCAAGGGCTTGGCCCCCGGCATGGCGGGAGCAAGTTCGCGGATGACCGGATTCTTCCAGTCACTGAAGAAGCGGAAGGAATCCCCCTCCAAAATTTTCGCCTTGTGGGCATCGGCAATCGCGAGCATCCTGTTGAACGCGGCCTTTTTCTCGGCGTCATTCTTCGCATGGTCAAAGCGAACCATCTCGCAAAAATATCCCTGTTCGAAATCCGCAAGCTTCATCGCCTGTGCAACGCGAACTGCAGCCTCGTCACTCAAGTTGTAGCGTCCCTCGCTTACGTATTTCAGGTAGACCGGCGAAGAGAACCCCGCCGCATTCGCGAACTCCGGCCAGGTGAACGCGGATTTTGCCTTTCTGTCGGCGTAATAGTCCGCGATATACTGGCGGTAGCCCGTGTATTCAAGTATATCCTTCATGTATTCCTCCTAACTGGCAGCAATCGCTCCGTTTTCAGCCGCAATTGCCGTCATAATCCAAATATACACTCCATTTCTAAAAAAGTCAATAGTTTTACAATATTTTTTTGCACTTTTACGCAAAAATTAAGCAAATTTTTAAAATCAAACAAAAATATGCATTTTTACACAATATATTTCATTTTATATTCGCGATCTATTCCGGGTCACCGGGCATCCCGCGACTAATGACTATATTATCACCATGGACTTCTTCACCAAAGTAGACACCCCCGCAGCAAGCTTCAACATCGACTACACGAGCCACTTGGCTTTTTTCGGGTCGTGCTTCGCAGACAAAATATCGGCACAGTTTGCGGCACGCAAGTTTGACGTATTCGCGAACCCGTTCGGGACAGTCTACAACCCGGCATCCATCGAGCGGCAAATCAAGGCCATCGCCGAAGGAAAAGTTTTCGGAGAAGGGGATGTTTTCCAGGACACCCGTAGCGACAAGCTTTGGCACAGCTGGGATGCGCACGGTTCGCTCTCGGGCGCGACATGCGAAGAATGCATCACGAAGATGAACGAGGCCGCAACCCGCACGCGCGAGTTTCTGCAAAAGGCCGATGTCGTATTTATCACGCTCGGCACCGCGCTCGTGTACTTCCTCAAGGACGCCCCCTCAGGTAGCGGGAACATCCGCGGCTGCGCAGTCTCAAACTGCCACCGGCAGGACCCGCGCATCTTCGAACACAGGATGATTACGGTAGAAGAAGCGGCAGAATCGATTCGCGGGATTGTCGAGAGTTTACGCACGATTGCGGGGCGCAACCCGCATATCGTATTAACCGTATCGCCGCTCAGGCACACAGGCGACGGCGCGCACGGCAACACCCTTTCAAAGGCGACGCTGCAACTCGCGGTAGAAAAGGCGATAGCCGGCATGCAGGCGTCCGCGAATTCAGTCAGTTACTTCCCGAGTTACGAAATCGTGATGGACGAACTGCGCGACTACCGCTTTTATGCCGATGACATGATCCACCTGTCCAAAGCCGCAGAAGAATATATCTTCGAAAGCATGGCAGAAACCTACTGCAGCGAAAGGACCCGAGCAGACATCGCCCGCGTCGAAAAATTCATGAAGATGGCAAACCACCGCATCATGAACGCGGATTCCGACATCGCAACGGAATTCGCGAAAAAGCGCATGGCACAGGCCAGGGAACTGGAAATTCAGATTCCGGGATTAAATTTTGGCCAGGACATCCAGACACGGCATTAAAAACAAATGTCAAGATTCTTACAAACAAATACCTTTTTGTTATAGCCTCCAAAAGAATTGACACCGGAATTTACCTTTATCTATATTTGCGACCAAATTAACAATTTGGCATTATGGAATGCAAGCTTTTTTGGCTACGAATGAAATCATATGGAATCTTTTTTCGGCGGCGCTCATCGGAGCGGTGGCGGGAGGAATTGTCGCCGGGCTATTGATTTGGCGCATGAGGAAAAAGCTGGCAAAAGACCAGCAAAGCCACGACCAGCAAAGGGACAAGCTCCTAAAGGAATTCGAGCAGGACTGCAACAAGCGCCAATCCGCATGGATATTGTTTCAAGAACTGGAAGCGTTCGCAGGCTGCATCCTGGAAGCAGACCAATACGCCTCGTCAATCCTCGCCATGCAGCTGAAAACGGAAAACGCCCCCAGCTCCGTGCTCTTTTTCGGGAACCTGATCGACAAGATAGAGATTCTCTGGCAACGGAGCAGTCGCCTGCTAAGCAACAGCGCAGCCGTTAGGATACGAAACATCGCCACGCTGATGAACCAATATAAGCAAACCGCCACGCGCTGTTACCAAATTGTCGCCTCCGCCCACCCGCAATTCGCCGGCCCAGCCGCGGCGCAGGCCATCGTCATCGAAAGGCTCGAAAAAAAGTGCGCCCTGCTGCAACAACAGTGGAACGCGGAATGGACCCAGCTGAGCAACCAGATGAAGCTCCTGCAAAGGGAAATGTTCCGGCACTAAAAAAACGCCCCGCTCGGTTAGGAGCAGGGCGAATTTCTCGCGTAAAGATGCAGCTATTAGGCAGCCTTCACGACTTCCACGACCTTGGCGAAAGCTTCAGGATCGGCGACGGCCATGTCAGCGAGGACCTTGCGGTTCAGCTGGATGCCCGACTTGGAAAGCTTGAAGATAAACTGGCTGTAGCTGATGCCATGTTCGCGGACTGCTGCGTTCAAGCGAGTGATCCACAGAGAGCGGAAGTCACCCTTCTTGTCACGGCGGTGGGCGTAGGCATACTGACCGGCGTGGGCTACGGCGTCAATGGCAAGGCGAAGGTTCGACTTGCGACGGCCATAGAAACCCTTGGCGGCCTTGAGGATGTTTTTGCGGCGTTCGCGGGAAGGAACTCTGGTTTTAGCGCGTGGCATTCTTACTCTCCTTATGCTACTACAAGCAGACGCTTGACGTGATAGGTATCGACCTTCTTGACGAGTGCACCCTTACGAAGGTTGCGCTTACGCTTAGTGGTCATCTTGGCTTGAATGTGGCGCATACCAGCGCGCTTGAACTTGACGTGGCCGGAACCCGTCACGCGGAAGCGCTTCTTAGCACCGCTGTGTGTTTTCATCTTAGGCATTTTTACCTCTTCGGTTATTAAGTTGAAGCCTCACCTGCTGCCTTTGGCTCGGTTGCGGGCTTTGGCGCCTGGTCCTGCTTTTTGGCAGAACCCGCACCACGTTTAGGACCGTAGATAGAAAGCATTGTGTTGCCTTCCACCCTGGAGTCCATTTCCAAATCGCCGAATGGAGCCAGGTCTTCCTTGGCGCGTTCCATCAGGCGCTTGCCGTAGTCCATGTGCGCCATCTCGCGCCCACGGAACTGCATGATAAGCTTGACCTTCATACCGTCCTGCAAGAACTCGGCCGCCTGCTTGATCCTGTACTGGTAGTCGTTCTCGGCAGTCTTCGGGTGCATCTTGATTTCTTTCAGCTTCACCACATGCTGCTTGGCCTTAGCGGCCTTGGCCTTCTTGACCTGCTCGAACTTGTACTTGCCGTAGTTGATGATGCGGCATACGGGCGGTTTTGCATTCGGAGACACTTCCACCAGGTCCAGTCCGGCGTCCTTTGCCATCTGCAATGCCTTGCTCGTCTCGATGATGATGGCCTCGCCATCTTCCTTCACAAGACGAATCGGGGAGATATGGATATCTTCGTTGGTACGGGTTCCATCGCTGGGACGGTTGGGCATGCGGCGATCGCGCGGATTAGGGAACAAGTATACTCCTTGGGTATGATTGTTAATGTGGGCGAAAATTTAGCAAGTTTTTTGTAAAAATCAAATATCTTTCGGCAAAACCCTTTAAAAAACGCCCGATTTTTGTATAATTGGGCTTGTTGCGGCGGTAGCTCAATGGTAGAGCCTTAGCCTTCCAAGCTAATGGTTGCCGGTTCGATCCCGGTCCGCCGCTCTAGGACCCCTCGTTCGAGGGGTCTTTTTTTGTTTCCAAAGCCAGCCTTCGCAGCGATATATATTCCAATTTAATAGAAATTTTTATCAAAATATGGAAAATATTGTGATTTTCTAAAAATTTTAAAGTTTTTTATATTCTAACTATTGCAAAATAACTTTTCACAGTGTATATTTGAAACCATGAGACCCGTCATCGAATACATCAGTTACCGGGAATGCATCCGGGATTTCTACGAAGAGCAGAAGGCCCGCAAGGCCCTCTCGTGGGCCTCCTTTGCCGAGAGCGCCGGCATCAAGTCCCCCGTATTCTTGCAATACGTCTGCGAAGGCAAGAAAAACCTGGGCGAACGCACGGCTCCGCAGGTGGCACAAGCCATGGGGCTCGCCGGATTCGAATCCACGTTCTTCTGCAAGCTGGTGGCCTTGGATAACGCGAAAAGTGAAAGCGACAAGAAAGAAATTCTCGAGAGCATCGCCGAACTGGCGCGCGTCCACAAGGTAAAGCCGATTACCGCGGAGGAATACCAGTTTTTCAAGTCCTGGAAGAACTCGCTTATCCGCGAACTTGCGCCCTGCATGGACGGCGCGAACCCGAAGGAGATTTCGAGGGCCACCCGCTACCGCGTAAAAACTGGCGAAGTCCGCGAGATTCTGGAATTTTTGCAGGAGGCGGGCTACCTCACCCAGGACGCGCAAGGGAACTACCGGCAGGCAGACCGCTCGCTCCGCATGGGGAGCGAAGCCCGCAACAGCGCGAGCAAGACCGTACAGAAGGCCATCGCGCACGACCTGCAGGTGCAAATGGCGGAACTCGCCACGGACGCGCTCAAGAACGACCCCGCACAGGGCCGCAACATCACGGGCCTCACGCTGGGCATCACCCGCGAGGCGTACGGCCAGATTGTAGAGGAGCTGGCCGAGTGCCGCAGGCGCATCGTGGCAATCGCCACCGAGAGCGCAAGGACCGAAGAAGTTTACCGCCTGAACATGCAGCTATTCCCGCTAAGCGACATGCACAAAGAAGGTTTTATACAGGATTCACCCTCCAGCAAGGGAGTAAAAGATGAATAGACTCTGCACAATTCTCGCCACGGCATTCCTGCCCGCATACTTCCTTGCTGCCTGTAGCAACGCCGAAAAATCGGCCGGCGGCTCCGTCGAGGACCAGGAAGTCATCGCCGTCACCGACAAGACTATCTCGGGCGTAACGCAAAAGGGGCCGTTCCTGCACGGCTCCAGCATCACGATACAGGAGCTCGACGAAAAGACTCTTTCCCAGACAGGCAACAGCTACGAGGGCAAGACAAAGAACGACAAGGGCGAATTCTCGGTAAAGGTCGCGAAGCAGGCATCCCCATTTGCGCTCCTGAAGGCAAACGGGTTCTACCGGAACGAAGTCTCCGGCAAAAAATCGCAATCGCCGATTACCCTTTACGCCATTATAGATCTGAGTAAACGCGAGGTGGCGAACGTAAACCTGCTTACGCACCTGGAATACGAGCGCTCCGTCTACCTGGCAGCGACCGATTCCATGGATGTCGCCACCGCAAAGGAACGGGCAGAGCGGGAAGTACTGGCATCGTTCGGAATCGAGGGTGAATTCGCCAACTCCGAAGACCTGAACATTTTCGGGGAGAGCGACGGCAGCGCCGCGCTCCTCGCAATTAGCGTGCTGATGCAGGGAGACCTTGATGAAGCCGACTTTAGCGAGCGCCTGGCCAACTACGCATCTGACATTGAAGAAGACGGCACCTGGAATGACAGCGCGGCTGCAACCGTCATTGCGGATTGGGCCTTCGAAACAAACAAGAACGACAGCCTCAAGGCCATCGGCAAAAACATCGCCGGTTGGGAAATATCGGCCGACATCCCCGCATTCGAAAAGTACGTAAACAACTTCTGGTACAATAACTTTAGGCTCGGCAGCTGCAACGCAAAGCGTGAAGGCGAAGTACAGAAAAACGCAAACAAGAAGAGCAAAAACGCCGCCGTATACTTTATATGCAGAAGTGGCGCATGGAACATAGCGAACGACTTCGAGAAGGATACCTACGGCTGGAAGGATACTACCGATGGGGCGATAAAGAAGGGTGATATCACCGACAGCCTCTATATTTTTGACGAGACCATTTGGCGTCCGCTCTCGCCCGCCGAAAAGGAATTGGGCCGATGCGTCAAGGCTCTCGAAGATACCGTCCGGGTAATCAACATTCTCGAGGATTCCTCCCAGATAGATTTCCACGACAATATACGCAACTACGACCGCTATTTTATCTGCAGGTCAGGCAAATGGAAGACGCCAAAGGATTTGGTCGGATCCATGACCGACCCTCGGGACGGGCATGTTTACAGGACCATCGAAATAAACTCGCAGATATGGATGGCCGAGAACCTTGCCTACAAAGACTCCGTAAGCTATCCGAGCATGAGGGGCAAATTTGGGTGCAGAAGTGATTACGCGTTCGGCTGCTTTTACAAATGGACTGCTGCGATCGATTCCGTAAAATTCGCAACCGATGTGGATAACCCGTTGGACTGTGGCGAAAACAACAGTTGCAGGGGTAAGTTACCTGACGTGGTGCAGGGGATTTGTCCTGATGGATGGCACGTGCCCAACGAAGAAGAATTTGTTTCCCTAATCAAATCACTCATAACACCAGACCTTTACGCGGAATTCCAGATAATCCGGCGGGAAGACATCCCCAAAGCGTATCCACAAGATACCACTGACTGCGACGGTCGATGCCTAATTGAATTAGGTGACTTTTATGACAGGGTTTTCGAAGATTTAATAACTTTTTGGAGCAGCACTGAAGAGCCCATCAAATCAGTATTAACGGGCGATACTCTCTATTACGCCGTGTACGCCTATCCGATATCATGGGCCTGTCGATCCAAGCTAGAGGAGCCCAAACAAGAGGTGCAAGAGGAGCAGCAAGCCGAGTACAGGAAATGTCTCGATAAATATTTTATCCTTCATGATAGTAAGAATAGGGTGCGCCCCGTCCGTTGCCGAAAAGACGATGATTAGGGATTCTATTTTTTTCTAAATTTGCCTCTGTAAAAACTGCCGACATGGAGGCATTCATGTTTTTCGAACAAGCCATCGCACACCAGATTCCGGGCTACACCAAGGAGGCAGACTCCCTCCACGGCGAATCGCTCGCCATGCTCGACTACAAAGACGAACTGAAGGTCAAGAACGACGCCCTCGAGGAATTCTGGGACGTGAACCGCCTCGCCGGCAACCCGCAGAAGATAATTGCAAGCCCCATGCCCCGCGGGTACCGCACCACAAGCAAGCGCCGTGTGTACATGCAGCCGGGCAACCTGCAGTTCGACCGCCAGGAATCCATGCTCGAACCCGAAGAGCACAACAAGATTTACGACTTCCTGTTCGAAAAACTCATTACGCCCGCGTACAAGCCACTCGCCTACGCGCTCAACTGGATTATCATCCGCGGCACATACCAGTACCGCGTGGTGATTTTCAACATCAAGAAGATTGACGCGAGCATCGTGCGCAAGCTCAAGCTGATTGCCGAAGCACTGCAAAAATCGCCCTTCCACGTGACCGCGGCGCACGCCTACGTGGACACGACCGAATCCGACTACTACCTGGAATCGAAGCGCCCCACCGAAGGCCTGAACTTCAAGCAACTCTACGGCCCGCGCGAACTTAGCCTGAATCTCGGGCACTTTAGCCTGCGTTACCCCGTCACGGGATTCAGCCAAATTAACGAGAGCCAGATTCACAACCTCATCAAGGCGGCGAGCCGCATGCTCAGCCTCGGCAAGGAAGACCACTTCCTGGACCTGTACTGCGGTTACGGCCTGTTCAGCTTTGCGCTCGGCGAAGCCGCCAAGGACGTGCTGGGCGTGGAATGGGAAGGCCCGTCCATCGACTGCGCGAAGGCTTCCGCAAAGCACCTCAAGAAGAACTACCGCTTTATCGCGGGCAAAATTGACGAAATGTTCGTGCAGACGCGCCTCCCGAAGCCGGTATTGAACGAGCCCGAAAAAATCCTGCTCGACCCGCCCCGCAAGGGCTGCGAACCCGGCGTGATTCACGCACTCGCGATGCGCAAGCCCATCCGCGTCGCTCACGTGTTCTGCGGCACCGACGAGATTCCCGCATCGCTCAAGGAATGGGAACGCTACGGCTACCGCGTGCGCGAAGTGCAGCCGCTCGACCTGTTCCCCGGCACCCCGCACCTCGAAACCATCGTGATGCTCGAAAAGAAATGACGCGAAGCGTCATCCTGAGGAGTGAAAGAAAATCCTAGTTAATTCTTCTAAATCTTTTGGTAAGGCGTTTCTTGTGAGACGCCTTTTCTTCTTCGCTCAGTTGCGTGCAGGGCAGAAGTTTATTGCACCACGAATCAATCGTTTCCGCACTGTAGAAATTCTTTTCCGATTTCATCCTTTTGATCAAATCCATTTCCAGGTTATACACTTCGTGGATTGACACCAGTGATTTGCCTTCAGGGACATATTTTAAATTCGTTTTTGTTCCAAAGACAATCATACTGAAAACGCGAAACTGGTATTTATTCTGTCTTAAAAAAGCGCATAATGCATTAATATGTCCATCATTCTGTTTAATCGGATTAGGGACAAAATCTTTTTGACCATTGCCTTTAAAACGCTGCCACTGAGCGTGGTCTTCATCACCATATATGGACCCAGACAAATTCTTGCTTTCAAAAACATAGACCCCTGTTTCATGCAAAAGCAAAACATCTATCTCAGAATATCCGCCATGTATCGGGACATAGACATTTCGTAGAAGTTTGTAATACCGACCATCGAATTGACAAGCCTCATATACAGCTCTACTGACTTTGTCTTCACCTATTTTTCCGGCAATCTCAGTAGCCGATGGCATTGACACAACAGCATCTTCATATGTTGCGGGATGAACGCTCAATTGTTCTTTTGTAAAGGCGGCTGTTTTTCTTTGCTTTATTTCGTTCGCTCGTTTTTGCAGTTCGATTTCTTTCGGGTCGGGCTTAAAAATGAGATAGCAAATCAAAACAATAAGAACAAGAATGATTCCGCCAACGACAAAAACGACATAATGTCCTCGAATAAAATCAACAATTGTTAAAATAAGTCCAGCAACAACAAGTAACAGAAAAATAGTTCCACAACCATACGCCAGCATTTCTGGTTTCTTTTGTGCCAACGATAGAGCTATAGACAATATTGCTCCTAGAGCGACTATTGGTATGAAAAAAGAGAAAAAACTACTAAAAAATCCATTCGCCATTTGCGAAACCATAGCATCATTCGCAAATGCATTTAATGCGAATAAGGACAGCAATAGCATGATTTTTTTGATTAACGGAGTCATAAAAATTTTACTAAAAACAATCAACGACTTTCTTGAATTACAATCTTTCCTGATTCGCTTTCTTTTACAACAATGCCTGAGGCTTCACCGTTTTGAATCGCTTTAACTCGATTTTTGCTGATATAGTTATACGAGCCTCGGATATTTTGAACGCCCCGAGTTGGAGTAAATTCAAATTCGCCATTTTGTTTTTTGAATTCGAAGCCGGTTCGGTTATACCACTGCAATGCAGGGAATAGTTCGGATGATTTCCATTCGCTCCATTTTCCACCAACAGTTTTCGTGCGGAAGGAATTTCCTTCTATCCAAATTGTTCCCTTAATTTCTATGCCATTTAACCGATCTGCTTGCGAATAAACTTTTTTTTGTAAAAAATCTAATCGGCATTGGTCTATCTCATATTCAGTATCTACACCATTGGACAATTCAACATAATAGCATCGCTTGTTCTTTACAACAATTTTGTCTCCATATACCTTATCAAGCGTTTTTGCCAATGTCACACCATGTTTGTCTTTGACTTGCAAAAGGAACGGGTGATATTGCAAGTCATAGGCGAATACTTTCGAAACCAGAAAAAATATAAGCAACACTTTCTTCATATCCATATTGAATATAACCTTTTCCTCAAAAAAATACTCAAGCCTATTGACAAATCCCACTCCTAAAATTATATTATAATGCACAAATGTGTAGTATAAAAGACTTCAGAAAGCACAACTCTGATAGCATTCGCAAGAATACACAATCATTCACTTGCTTTTGCAATCAAAATGAGGTATATTTATGTTCATGAGCACCATAGCTAAAAATTTCCGCATCGACTCCGAGCTGAGCAGCCAGGCCAACAAGCTCCTTGAGGGGCTTGGGCTTTCTATGTCTCAGGCAATTTCTATGTTCCTGCGGCAGGTGGTGCTACAGCAAGGCCTCCCTTTTGAAGTGAAATACCCGAAACGTTCCGGCGAACTCCTAGACACAATCGAAGAAGCAAAGCGACTAGAAGCAGACCCGAAGACCAAGCGCTATACGGATATGAACGAGATGTGGGCGGACCTTGACAAATGATTTACGAAGTAATCTGGACCAGCCGTTTTAAAAAAGATTTATTCGGGAAGTAATTTCTATCTTTGGCCTCCGGGATATTTGATATGACGGATGCAACACAGAAACCAGCTCTCTGGACACGCAACTTCGTGACGGTCGCCGCCGCGAACTTTCTGCTGTTCTTCAGCTTTTACCAGCTGTTGCCGATTCTGCCGCTCTACATTATCGAGAAGTTCCAGACCGACAACGCAACTGCTGGGTTCATCATCTCGCTCTACACCATCGGGGCACTCGCCTGCAGGCCCTTCGCGGGTTTCCTCGTGGATACGCTTTCCCGCAAGCCGCTGTACTTCTGGACGTTCTTCGCGTTTACCGCATGTTTCTTGGGCTACAAGACGGTGGCATTCCTGCCGATACTAGCCGCAGTGCGCTTTGCACACGGTCTCTTCTTCGGGATTTCGAGTACCGCAAGCAACACGGTGGCCATCGACGCGCTCCCCGCAAGCCGCCGCGGGGAAGGCATCGGTTATTTCGGGATTAGCGTGAATCTCGCGTTCGCGACCGGCCCGATGACAGGCATGTTCCTGTACGAGGCCTTCGGCGACACCATCGTGTTCATCATCTCGATTGCGCTGTGCATCATCGGGCTCGTTCTCGTGCAGACCCTGAACGTTCCCCGCAAGGAGAAAAAGCCGCACGCACCGCTTTCGCTCGACCGGTTCTTCCTCACGCGCGCCATCCCGCAGTTCGTGAATTTCATCTTCGTGGGGTTCGCCTACGGGCCCGTCACGAACTACATCGCGCTCTACGCGAAGGAACTGGGCATCGGAGGTTCCGGCTGGTTCTATGCGCTCATCGCGGCAGGGCTCATCTTGAACCGCGTAATGACCGGGCGCCTGATTGACCGCGGCTACCTGATTCACCTGGTAGGCACCGGCATGACGCTCAATATCGTCGCCTACTTTTTGCTCGCCTTCAGCCACTCGCCTGTCACCTTCTTCGCATCGGCATTCCTCATCGGTACAAGCCTCGGGCTAATTTTCCCCGGCTACCAGACGATGTGCGTGAACCTCGCCCGCCACGACCAGCGCGGTACCGCGAACAGCACGTACCTGAGCGGCTGGGACATCGGTATCGGGGCGGGCATTTTGGCGGGTGGCTCGATGGCGGGGCATTTCGGCATGCACCAGCAGGTATTTTTCACCTGCGCCGTGGCACTTGTAATCGCCGACATATTATATTTCACGTGGACCGCAAGGCATTACCTGAAGAACAAGCTCGAAGGATAATCCCGACGGAAAGCATCACGATATGAAACCCTGGAAACTGCTCAAAACGGAATACCTGGTAGACGCCCCCTGGCTCAAGGTCGCGAAGGAAACCTGCGAACTGCCGAACGGGAAGGTCATCGATGACTTCTACACGCTATGGCAACCCGACTGGGTGCTGATTCTCGCGCGCACCGCAGAAGGCAAGTGGGTCATGACGGAACAGTACCGCCACGGCACCGGAAAAATTGCGCTCGAATTCCCCGCAGGCATCATCGACAAGGGCGAAACGCCGGAACAGGCCGCGCTCCGCGAACTGCAGGAGGAATGCGGGTACTGTGTAGATCCTCGCCTGCTCCCCAAAGAGGATAACGAAGGCAAGGCAATCCGCTACCTCGGCAAGTTTCCGGTGAATCCGGACAGGCACCGCGGCGTATTTCACGTGGTATTCATTGACGGCGTCGTCAAGAGCGGCAGCACGCATTTCGACAGCACCGAGGACATCGAGTCTCTCGAACTCTCCGACGAGGATCTGCAAAAGAAAATGGCGGATGGCACATTCAACCATCCGCTACAAATTGCAGGGTACTTGAAGTTCAAGCTATCACAAAAGTAAAAGATCCTCGCCTACTCCCCAAAGAGGATAACTCTACTATGGCAACAAGTTGCCAAGTATCGTATAGCGAGGATGACGACGGGGCTCGCGAGGATGACAAAAGCAGGTATTAGCGCACTAGCACGCGCTGTGCGTCGCTACCCACGCGAACCAGGTACATTCCCGGCACAAACGTCCCCATGCTGAACGAGCCCGCACTTGCCGTAGCCTTCGCCACGACATGCCCGCGCATATCGAACACGGCGACAGGCGTACCGGAGCGCACGCCGGAAAGTTCAAGAGTCCTTCCGTTCGCCACGACACCGAAGCGTGCGGCCGCCTTCGCTACGACAGGAATAGCAGTCGGGTCCTTTACCCAGTGCGGGAAAAGGGCGACATCCGCATCGGCGGCATATTCGGCACCAAGGTCGTATTTCTTCTTGCCGCCATCCTTCGTGGACCAGCCGTCCTGCAGGTAGCCGTAGCGGGTAAACGAGGCTTCCTTGAGCTTGATCGTATCGCCGTAGGCCTTGACATCGGGCTCCACGATTTCCAGGGCAAATTCGCCAGCCATGTAGGTGACCGTAAACGTCTTGATTTCCCACTTTGCATACAACTTCACCTTTCCCGTGGAGCCTTCGGTAATCTGCGTCGCCGTATTCACAAAATCCGCATCGTAGTACCAGCCGTCAAAGTGGTAGCCCTTCTTGGTGGGCGGCTGCAACTTGATGGTCGGCGTTTCGACCGTATAAGAAACCGGGTTCGCCTCGTTGTTCGCGCCCTTGCCCATGATATAGACAATTTCATATTCAACGATGTCCCACTTGGCATATGCGACAACATTTTCTGCAATCGGCGTTTCGGAGTCGAATTCGGAACCTTCCGCAAATGTGGAATCGGTAAACCAGCCGACAAACTTGTAGCCATCCGCCTTCGGAGTCTCGGGCAGAGTCGTCGTTTCACCTTCCTGCACGTAATCGACAGTCACGCCGAATCCGCGCGTATCGTAGGTGACCGTGAATGTCGGAGCTTCCGTCCATACCGCATAAAGCGTCACGTTATCGGTTGCAGAGCCAAGCGTTTCGAGGGCAGCCTCGGCATCGGCTTCGAGAGCCCAGCCCGAGAAGTAGTACTTGACTTCTTCTTCGGAGGTGTAGGTCTGCGGGACATCGAAACCACTCACGTCTATGGCAGCGCCATCCGCGACAACCTTCGACTTTTCCGTAGATTCATCCGGGAAGGTCCCTCCGTTCGCATCGAACTTGACGGTAAACATTTTCTTCCACACGGCATAAACCGTTTTCGCCCTGTCGGCAGCGCCAAGGTCCTCGTCCGGAGTTTCAGCATCCTTGGCAAGAGCCCAGCCCGCAAATACGGTATCGCCGCGGGTCGGCGGGATAATTTCTGTGGCCGTAATCTTGTCGCCGACCTTCAAAAGCTTGCTTGTCTTGTCGCCATCGCGGAACACGCCGCCATTAGCATCGAACTTGACTTCGAACATGAGCGCACCGCTCTCGTTACGCGACACGCCGTTCACGACAATGTGGGTTTCGCCAACCGACCACACGCCATCCTTATCGCAGGCACCATCCTTAAGTTCGCCACCGTTCAACGCGCACGTAACCTTGCCGACATTCAGTTCTTCTTCACTCACCGTCGTGCCATCCACCTCGAGCGAATCCGTCTTGGCACCAATACCCTCCGAGACAACATCTCCATCGAAATAGGCAATCTCGACCTTAGCCGTTCCAATTTCAAAATTGCCCAGGATGCCTCCCCGCTTTCCGTCACCGTTATTTATGAGCGCGGCTCCATCGTACGCACTGTATTCGATACTTGTCGCCCCTCTGACAAACCCTACTATGCCTCCCACATATGTCGAATTCCCGCTAGCATACACAGAAACCGTACTCAAAGTATTTCTAATCGAGCCTCCTCGCGCTGTTCCTACAACACCACCAACGGCATTGCCTGCTCCACTTGTAAAGATCTTGCCCGAAACAAAGCATCCCTCGATGGAACCACCCGTCTGCCAGCCTACTATTCCTCCCACCGAAATCGGGTTTGCGACATCCAATATTTCGCCTGCATTGGTCGATGCCGTAATATACACGTTTTCCAGATTCAAATTTTTGACAACGCCACCTCCGCCTAGCACGGCAATAAACCCAGGATTTTGAGAGTTACAGTACGATTTCGAGGTATCGCAGTTCGGATTAGGGATTTCGCCTATTTTCGCCGCATCAATATAAAGATTGGATATCGTGAATCCGTCACCATCGAACACGCCGCCAAATTGCGTATCGCCCTTCCCTGCGGCAATCGGCATAAAGAGTTTTTCGGCCAGGTCAAGCGACTGGACCAATTTCGCGTTCAATGCAATAGTCCCCTTATTTTTGTTAACGGAATCAGCAAACCATGCAAGGTTCGCCTCGTTACCGATAAGGTAAAAAACCTTGCCGTCAATCTTCTGGATTTCCGGTTTTTCCATGGACTTGCCGTCCCATGCGGCAAACGACTGTCCCGCGCCCACCACCAAGGCGAGCGCAGCGACTAGGGCAAACTTCGTACGTATATTCTTCATATTGCCACCTTTTTTCGTGCTAAAATAAATAAAAAATTCGTTTTTTTTCATCGTCCATGCCGCCCCAAAAGGCGCTTTTTGCCGTATATCACAAGCAACCCGCGAAAAAGGCGCAAAATTAGACGCGCCTACATTCCAACTTGGACTATGAATTTTGACTTACGACAGGGTCGCGGATTCGACAGACAGCCTGCCGCGGCCATCCTTCTTCGACTTGTACAGGGCCTTGTCGGAAGCCTCGTAGACCTGCTTGAACGTCATATTTTCGTGCTCGGCAACGACCGCGCCCATCGAAAGCCCGGTCGGGTGTTCTGCCGCCGCCAACTTATTCGATATCCGGTCAAAAATCTGGCGAGCGCGCGAATGCATGAATTCCGTATCGTTCTCCTTCTTGAAGAAGAGCGCTGCGGCAAACTCGTCACCGCCCATACGGCAAGCCAGGTCGCTATCGCGCAAGGAACCGCGGACCGTATTTGCCACAAAGACAAGGTATTCGTCTCCCGCGCGGTGGCCATAGGTGTCGTTGTACTTCTTGAAATTATCGACATCTATCATCAGGAGCATCACCTTGGTCTCGCTGTCGAGCAACTTTTCTTCCACATCGCTCTGGAAGGCCGACCGGTTCAACAGCCCCGTCAGGGAATCCTTGCGATAGGTATCTTCCCACTGGCGCAACTGTCGAGCCGCCTTCACCTGTTCGTCACGGGCCATCATCGTCATGGCAGTCGTGCTGGAGCTATCGGCTATAATCACCTCGCAACGGTTCTCTCGCGAAGCGGAATCGTAAAACACCTTGTACGCACCGAACACGAACAGGACAGAACCGTTTCTACAGCGCAGGCGGTGTTCGAAATAGGCGACCTGTTCCTTCGCGGCAAGATCGGCAGTCGCACAAAGGTATTCCGTCAAATCTTCCGGCGGAATCAGGGATTCCAGGCTCAAATTCATCTGACGGATATCCTCGCGAGAATACCCAGTCATGCCCTCGAAGTTTTCGTCTACCGACACAATCTTGTTGCCAGCATCGACAATGCAACGGCAGAACTGCACGCGGTGAATGCAGGGGGCCCGCTTGTCCATCTTCTGCACGACATCCTTCATCGAAGCGAGCGCCTCTGCGGAAGGCACATGGACATTGGAAGCCGACGGCGCCTGCGAAGACTCGGCCGCTTTCTTTTCAGTCCCGGCATCCTCGGTTTCTTCCGAAAGCACCTGCAGGAACTCGGCAACAACTGTCGGATCGAACTGGGTTCCCGCACAGGAGCGCAGCTCGTTGAGCGCGTACTCCTTCGGCATCACGGCACGGTAGGGGCGCGGACTCGTCATAGCATCATAGGAATCGAGAACCGCGATAATCCTTGAAAGGAGCGGAATGCTTTCGCGGCTGATGCCGTCAGGATAGCCGGTTCCGTCCCAGCGTTCATGATGGTGCCGCACATAGTCGGCAATACCGACAAATTCCTTGGAACTCTTGGCAATCTGGTAGCCCTTTTCCACATGCGACTGCACCAAGCGATATTCCTCGCGAGTCAGCTTCGCGGGTTTCTGCAGGATTTCGACAGGGATGGCCACCTTGCCCACATCGTGCAAGGTGCAAAGCAGCTTCAAGTCACTCAGCTGCCTTTCGGTCAGGTCGAGACGAGGCGCCAGCGCATCGCAGAATTTTTGCATCTTCGCGACATGCTCTTCGAAACGGCTGTCGTTCTTGAGCAAAGCCTGCTTGAGCGTTTCCAGGATCTCGGAATGCTTGGAATCCGTATCCAGAAGCTTCTTTTGCCTCAGGACTTTGGACGCCGTCTCGATAGCCTGCAGGATTCCTGTCTGAAAATCCAGAACCTGTTCCGTCGCATAGAGGAATTGTCCCCCGAATGCGGCACTCACGGATTCCATGGCCTTGGCGACCGTCTCCTTCGAACGGTTATAGGCAAGGACAACAAGGTTCGCCCCCTCGCCACGGACAAAGTAAGAATTTTCGACAAATTCTTTTCGCAGGAGATGGGCGAAAGCCTTGAGCATCTGGTCACCACGGGTGCGGCCACCGACACTGTTGACCACCGAAAGGTTATTGATGTCGGAAACGATGACAGTCAGAGGCAGGGCAAACGTCTCTGAATTTTCCAAGACAAAGTTTTTGAATCCATCCCATTCCTGATAGCCCGTCACGGGATCCGTTTCGAGGCCGATATCCGCAAACACATACAGGTAGCCGACAAGTGCGCCGTGTTCGTTCTTGAGCCTGCGGAAATCGCAACGCAGCGGAATCCGTCCCGAAGACTGACGCACAAAGCACTGCAGCGACGCCGTATCGATATCCTTTTCGCCCACAATCACTATGTTGCAGATCTTTTCGAACTCCTTGCGCAACGGCTTCTTCGAGAAGTCAATCATCGAAAATAGCCGGACGGCCTTGGAATTGCACATCACCATCTCGCCGCGGAAATCGAACAGGACAATGGATTGCGATACATTCTCGAACACGCTATCCTTGAAGTAGTCAATCTTGATATAGTCCGAGAACTTATACGCGAACACATACATGATAACCGGAAGGATGGAATAAAGGCCTATGGAATAATTCAAGAAGTTCTTGTTGTCCTGGACAAAGACCGATACAATATTAAACACGAGGACAAAAGCCAGCGCAATCATCGTGTACAGGAACTGCCTCCCGAATTCTTTCGGGACCATGGCAAGCCCATGTCCAAGGAGAAGCAGGACACCGACGATAAGCAGGTAGGCGATCGCCATGTGCATGTAGTACAGCGGATATTGCGCCGCATAGATAAACTTGGAAAAAAGGGATTCCGGAGTGCGGAGCGCAAACTCCAAGACAATATTCTTGAAGGGATTTATCAACAGAACGATGATGTCTACCGCAACCAGCGCAACAAGGATTCTGGAAATAATCTTTATAATACGGAAAGATTCAAGCCTCACATAGCGGTACGAGAACACCCATGCGCAGAACAAACCAATGGCAACGGCAATCAGATGCACGGTCGTCATCCAGGCGAAGACCGAAACCGAATCCGTAAAGACTGTCACAAAGTAGGTGACAACACAAACGGTGGCAAAAACTCCGCTAGCCCCCAGCCACCTCGCCGTGGCATCGCGACGCAACAGCCTGTTGGTCGTCCAGATGTTCATACACAAGAGAACCAAGGATACAGCCACAAAGATGTTCAATACCATCGTATTCATTTCCATTCCAACTTACAAAAAACAGCCGAATAGACTACTATTTTAATATACATAGAAAAAACGCCCCGGAACAAAAAATGGAGCGTCAAATCATCTTTTTTCGGGGGAAACAGGCCGACCGGCCCCACCCGTCCACTATTCCCCTAGCGAAACAACTGCCTTGCAGGCATCCGCAAACCGGACGGCGAAGCCCTCCAGCGGGCCCAAATCCGCCCCATTTTTGAAATGCGGGATATTTTTGGCCAGTTCCGACCTCGAAATTTCGAGCCAGGAATCGTCCTCGGTCAAGCAGAAAAAGGCATTTTCGATGAAAGCTTCGTAATTGAAATCCTCGAAGGTCGTTTCGACACCCAGGTTGCCGAAACCATCCGGCAAGTCCTTCCCTTCGTCAAGGGCTGCCTTCGCAGCATCCAGCGCATCCTTGTTTTCATCGTCGACCTCGACCATGGCATCGGTCCCGATGCTGATGACCCCGTCTTTCGCGATTATCGATTCACCGACCACGCCGGAACCAAAAACGGCCTCATACGAACTGGAACTTTCCTCGGCAACCGAGGAAGAGGATTCTTCGTCATCCTCCTCTTCTTCGGACGAACTGGATTCTACGGGTTCGGAATCCGAGCTCACATCCCCGGATGAGGAGCTCACGTTTTCAGATGCGGAACTTGCCGCAGCCGAGGAGCTGAAATCTTTGGATCCTGAAGATTTCGCCTCCGTTGCAGTCGAAGAACTAGATACTTTCCTGGTGAGCGTCGTATCGATAACATTCCCCATCTCGTCGACAAGCCCGGCATCCTTGAGCGACTCGAACTCCTTTTCGGAATAGGAGTCCCCGTTCGCCGTAATGACCTGCGGAGGCAGGTCAGACGTGCAAGAGACAAAGAACAGAACTGCAGCGGCAGTGGCCGCAGCCGACAGCGAATTTTTCAACAGAGCTTTCATATCCAGCCTCCGGTTCTAAGGCTAAACATATATTTTTTTGCGTCCGTGGACTACAGGCTGTCAATGACTTCGTTAAATTCTGTGACAGGGCGCATCCACTTCTTGAGAAGTTCGGCCTTGGGCAGGTAGTAACCACCGATGTCGGCGGGTTTGCCCTGTTCGGCGGCAAACGCGGCGACAATCTTCTGCTCGTTTTCAGCGAGGGCCTTCGCAACCGGGGCGAACTTCTTGGCAAGTTCCGCGTCGTCCTTCTGGGCGGCGAGAGCCTGCGACCAGTAGAGGGCCAGGTAGAAGTGTGAGCCGCGGTTGTCGAGTTCGCCAATCTTGCGGGCCGGCGTGCGGTTGAATTCAAGGATCTTGCCGTTCGCTTCGTCGAGCGTGTCGGCGAGAACTTTCGCCTTCTTGTTGCCGTCCTTCAGCGCGACCTGCTCGAAGGCGGGCACCAGTGCGAAGTATTCGCCGAGGGAATCCCAGCGGAGGTAGTTTTCGGCGAGGAACTGCTGCACCTGCTTGGGGGCAGATCCACCTGCACCCGTTTCGTAGAGGCCGCCGCCCGCCATCAAGGGCACGATGCTGAGCATCTTTGCAGACGTTCCGACTTCAAGAATCGGGAAGAGGTCGGTGAGGTAGTCGCGCATCACGTTGCCAGTGACGCCGATGGTATCGAGGCCGGCCTTCGCGCGCTTCATGGTTTCCACAATCGCCTTGCGCGGGCTCATAATCTTGATGTCGAGGCCGTTCAAATCGTGTTCCGGCAAGTAGGCTTCCACCTTCTTCTGGATTTCGCGGTCGTGAGCGCGTTCCGGGTCAAGCCAGAAAATCGCAGGCGTGTTGCTGAGGCGAGCGCGCGTCACAGCGAGCTTCACCCAGTCGCGCACCGGAGCGTCCTTGGCTTGGCACATGCGGAAAATGTCACCCGCTTCTACATTCTGCTGCAAAAGCACTTCGCCCTTGCTATTCACGGCGCGAATGACGCCCTTGCCCTTTGCGACAAAGGTCTTGTCGTGGCTACCGTATTCTTCGGCGCCCTGAGCCATGAGGCCCACGTTCGGCACGGTACCCATCGTCTTCGGGTCGAATGCGCCGTTCTGCTTGCAGAATTCAATCGTCTCGTCGTAAATGCCGGCGTAGCAGCGGTCCGGAATGCAAGCGATCGTCTCTTGCAACTTGCCTTCCTTGTTCCACATGCAGCCGGAATTGCGGATCATCGCAGGCATCGAGGCGTCGATAATCACGTCGCTCGGCACATGCAAATTCGTAACGCCCTTCGCGGAATCGACCATGGCGAGATCCGGACCCGCAGCAAGAGCGGCGTCAATGGCGGCTTTGACTTCTGCTTCCTTCGCGTTGCCTTCGAGGCGCTTGTACAAATCACCCAGACCGTTGTTGGCATCGATGCCGAGTTCCTTGAACAGGTCGGCGTACTTCGTAAACACGTCCTTGAAGAACACGCGCACGAATGCACCGAACAGCACCGGGTCAGAGACCTTCATCATGGTCGCCTTCAGGTGCACCGAGAACAGCAGGCCCTTCGCCTTCGCTTCGGCCATGGCATTGGCGATGAACTTTTCGAGCGACGCCATGCGCATTACGGTAGCGTCGATGATTTCGCCCTTCAAAAGCGGCTTTGCGGCGCGGAGTTCCGTGACTTCGCCTGCTTCGTTAACAAATTCAATCTTGAACGTGTCGGCATCGGCCATGGTGATGGACTTTTCGTTGCCATAAAAGTCGTCGGCCTGCATGCTTGCCACATGCGTCTTTACAGAAGTGTTCCAGTTGCCGTTGCTGTGCGGGTTGTTACGGGCGAAGTTCTTCACCGCCTTGGGGGCGCGGCGGTCGGAGTTGCCCTGGCGGAGCACCGGGTTCACAGCAGAACCCTTCACCTTGTCGTACTTCGCGCGGATTGCCTTTTCTTCGTCGTTCGCCGGAGCGTCCGGATAGTCGGGCACGTCAAAGCCGTTCTTCTGGAGTTCGGCGATGGCGGCCTTGAGCTGCGGCACAGACGCCGAAATGTTCGGGAGCTTGATGATGTTTGCATCCGGTTCAAGCGTAAGCTTACCCAAAAAGTCTAGGTCGTCGCTCGCCTTGCCAAAAGCGGCCAGAATGCGGCCCGGCAGCGAGATGTTCTTGGTTTCCACATCGATATCGGCGGCCTTTGCAAAACCGCGAACGATGGGGAGCAGGGATTGAGTCGCCAGGAACGGCGACTCGTCAGTAAGCGTGTAATAAATCTTCGTATTCATACGAATACAAAGATAGAAAAAATTACATCACGCCAAACCGGTCGAAAAGCGGGAGCAAGCCCGTCCCTTACTTGATGCGGTGTCCGGTCAAGTCAAAGCGCATGCCGTTCCTTTCCACAAACAGCTGGCCACCCTGCTTGCGGAGGCGCGGGGCCGAAGTCTTGGTAACGGATGCGGGCATGATTTCACGGATTCCCGTAGGCGCCTCGCAGGCCTCGCCTTCGCAGAACTTGAGCCAGTCCACGTTCACGTAGCTACCCGCAATAGCGAGTTTCAGGATGTGTTCGCCCGCCGTAAGGTTCGCGACACCGATATCGACTTCCTTGTACACATTCCATGTGGTATCGACCTTCTCGAAAGTCACCGTATCGCCAATCGCCTCGCCATCGACAAACAGCTGGATTTTCGAGGTCTCGGACGCGGTCGCCACGTTCGCACGGATGGCGTACTTGCCGCTCGTAGCGACCTTCACGCTGTATTCTAGCCACTCGCCCGCTTCAGTGTACCCGACGGCATAGCCCTTGCAGGCCTCGCCGCCACAGGTTGCGCCATCGAGGGTAACGACATCCACGGCGTCTTCGCGGTAGGTTTCGCCCTTGTTGGCTGCATCCTTGTCATAGAAACTGAAGCGGTTGCCGCCCTTGTCGTAATTCTCCGCCTCGATTATACCCGGAATCGCCGCAGGTTCGCCGTTATACGCTTCGCGCACGAGCGGAGTCGTCTCGACCGTATCGGCCCAAGCCATCTTCATACGGTCCACGCCCGACTGGTTCACGATTTCGAGCTTGATGTTCGCGCCTTCGCCGGTGCGCTTGGTCATGCTGTACCAGTCGCCGTCGCGAAGCCCCGGCCAGTAGAAGCTACCCATCTCCCATTCGCGCAACTGGTCCGACATGCCGCGAATGTAGGCCATAAAATAGTTTGTCGGAGTTGAATTATAGTCCATGTAGTCGTAGTGCACGCCGTTCTTTTCGCCGGGGCTCATCGCGCCGCCCCATTCCGTACACACGGTGCGGTCGGCATACTTGCCCACCTTGCCCTTGAAGCTGTTCTTCCAGCCCTGCTCAGTGGTGATGCTCATGTTCCAAAAGGTGTATTCGTGCACCGCGAAAAGGCAGCCCTCGAAACGCGGGTCGTCGGCAATGTCAGGCACGTTCCATGCAAGGCCCGAGCCGTCGAGCAAAATGTGGTCGCGGGGTACATTCGGAAATTTCTCGAGCCACTGTGCGTACAGGTTGCGCAGTTCGTCCTTGCTGTACATGTGCGGCTCGTTGAAGATTTCAAAGTAGGCGTTCGGGTGGTCGCCGTACTTTTCGACGATTTTTGCCCACATGCTCCACCAGTCATTCATGTTCTTGGGGCCAGAAGGCTGCGCGGGGCCCCAGTAGCCCATCACGATGCGGCCCTTAGAAAGGCCCATGTCGATAACACCCGTGTAGGTATCCCAGAACTTGAGAACCGTGGGTTCGTTCACCGGAATTCGCACGCTGTTCGTGCCGAACAGTTCCTGGAACTGCCCGATGACGCGGTCCGCCACTACGGATGCCGACTGGTAATTGTCCGAAAGGCTCATGCCCGAAAGCACCAGCACGTCAGACACGAAATTGTCGCGTTTGTCCGCCCAGTTTACACCGCGGAACTGGCTCGTGACGGCGAAGGAACTCACTGCCGAAAGTGCGGTTGCAGCAAGAACAGAACAGGCTACACGCCTGAAACCATAACCAAACATCTTCATACTCCTTGTTGTATCCCACCAACAACACCTATAAAATATCTTTTGATGAACCGAAAAGGCGTATACGCACGACAGTTAGCATGGATAGAATGTCAACAGGTGGGAAATTTTATATCTTTTTGCCCATCAACGAGTTACGGCACGCGACTTGCGTACAAGCCATTCAACATTAGGGAGTTTCAGATGGAGACTTTAAACGCTATTCTCGACACCATCGACGGTTACGTGTGGGGAATCCCGCTCATCGTCGTAATCCTGTTCGTGGGAATTTTGCTCACGAGCCGCCTCGGCGTGCTGCAGGTGACCAATCTCGCCAACGCGCTTCGCTACATGACGCACAGTGAAAAGGAAGGCGAAGGCGAGGTCTCTAGTTTTGCGGCTCTCTGCACCGCACTTGCCGCAACGGTCGGCACGGGTAACATCGTGGGTGTCGCGACCGCCATCGGCACTGGCGGCCCGGGCGCTCTCTTCTGGATGGAAGTCGCCGCGTTCTTCGGCATGGCGACCAAGTACTCCGAAGGCCTGCTCGCGGTCAAGTACCGCAAGGTCGACAGCGACGGCAAGGTCCTGGGCGGCCCCTTCTACTACATCGAGACCGGCATCAAGGAACGCTTCGGGCTCAATTTCAAGTGGCTCGCCGTGCTGTTCGCGGTGTTCGGCGTGCTTGCAGGCCTGCTCGGTATCGGCACCATCACGCAGGTGAACGGCATTACCTCGGCGGTCGCGACAGTCATCCCCACCAGCGAATTCATCAACCTCGCCGGCAACTCGGTCTCTTACTCCACGGCCATCGCGGGCCTGCTCTGCGCGGGCTTCACCGCCTGCGTCATCATCGGCGGCTTAAAACGCATCGCGAAGGTTTCCCTCTACATCGTGCCGTTCATGGCCATCTTCTACATTCTCTTCTGCCTGCTCATCCTGGGATTCAACTTCTCGAAGCTTTCGGGCGCCATCGAGACAATCATCCAGGCGGCATTCAACCCGAGTGCGGTCACCGGCGGCGTGGTAGGCACCATCTTCATCGCGATGCAGAAGGGTATCGCCCGCGGTATCTTCAGCAACGAAGCGGGCCTCGGTTCGGCACCTATCGCCGCGGCCGCCGCCAAAACAAAAGAACCCGTGCGTCAGGGTCTTGTGTGCATGACGGGTACGTTCATCGACACGATCGTCATCTGCTCCATGACGGGCCTTGCCATCGTAGTCACCGGCGCTTGGACTCCGGAACTCGGCCTGCAGGGCGTGAACATCACCATGGAAGCGTTCACCCGTGGGCTTACGAACTTCCCGGGCGGCTCGACCATCGCCCCGTACATCCTTACCGTGGCGCTCGTGTTCTTCGCGTTTACCACCATCCTCGGGTGGGCTTACTACTCCGAGCGCTGCCTGGAATACCTCATCGGGCGCGGCAAAAAGAACGCCATCCTCGCCTACCGCTGGGTTTACGTGGCCGCGGTGTTCATCGGCCCCTACCTCACGGTGAGCGCCGTGTGGACGAGCGCCGACATCTTCAACGGGCTCATGGCCTTCCCGAACCTCGTGGCACTGATTCTACTAAGTGGAATCGTCGCCCGCGAGACGAAGAAGTTCTTCGTGAAGCTGGAAAACGAGAAGTAATAATTACCAGCCCATCATCTCGGCGATTTCGGCGCCGATGAGGCCATCTTGCATGGTCATGGAGAGGATGCGCTGTTCCAATTCACTTGGCGGGTCCATGGGGCCCGCGTTTTTATTTGCGGCGGCTTCGCGCACGAGCTGTTCCCCGAGGGCGGCATGCAGCGCGAGCGACGCATCGATGTACTTGAGGTGCGTCGGTTCTTCCAGAATAAAGTTCAGCGGTTTCTTTTCGGCGAGCACGCGACTAGCCGGAACGCCCGGCCCGTATTCGTCCTCAACGCCCATGTTGGCAAGCACGGCACCCGAGGCGAGCAAAGCTTCCACGACCTGCGGGCGGTCAAGCGCGCCCTTCACGCCGGTCGCTGTCACCACGAAGTCGGCACCGCGCACGAGCGACGCCACCGCATCGAGATCGTTGCAGTCCGTGACCGGAACGCAGTTTGCATCCAGGAACGGGTTTGCACCTCGCGAGCAGTCCGTCACCACATGCACGTTTGCACCGGAGCGCAGCAGTTGCAGCACTATGCCCTGCCCCACCTTTCCGCTCCCGAACACGACAAACTTCTTGCCGTCGTAAAAATCGTACCCGAGTTGCGCAAGCGCCCGCACGTAGCCCTCGCCCGTCCCGAGGCAGGTCTCGATGCGTTTCACTATCCCGCTGTCGGCCACATACACCTGGTGTTCGCTCTTCTCATAAAACTGCACGCCGCTGCGCGTGAGTTCCACAAACCCGAACCGCGGATGGCATGCCGCAAACTGGCCCGCGCAATCCAGCACCAGGTCGAACGCGCAATCACCCGACTCCGCGCAACGGACCTCCATCTCGAGGGCCTCTTGCAACCCGATTACGGGAATTCCATTTTCGCGCAAGGTTTCCACGATACCCGGGTCGCAAGGCATACCGCCGGCCACACCCACGACAAGATCCGCCCCGCCCGCGATAAGCGCACGGTACTGTAGCAGCGTATTCCTAAAAACCGGTGTCGCCACCAGCACGCGCAGACCGTCAAAAGGGCGCGCGACCTCCCATTCGCGCGCCAGGGCCAAAAGGGCCGGGTATTCGCGTTCCTCGTAGGCGTCGTTCACAATCTCGTCGAAAATCATGTGTATAATGATAGAAAACGCGAGGCGAACCACCCCGCACCCCCTGTAAAATTTTAACAACACCCTCAAAAAACGCTTTTCCCGGCCTAAATTCGCCATTTTCGCGTTGCTAACCTATACAACGGAAACACCCCGCCCCATATGCAATCAACCCGGCAAAAAGATAATTTAATGGTATAAAACATGATTATGGAGTATATTTTATGAAAAAGGTTCTCTTTGCCGCATCTGCGGTTGGGTTGTTCGCGGTGGGTTCCGCGTTCGCACAGGACGTCGAAATCGCAACCTGGTCGGGTTTCCGCAAGGGCGCCGCTTCGTTTACTTTCGATGATGGCGCTCCGAGCCACGTGACCGACGCTGGTCCGATGTTCAAGAAGTATGGCTACAAGGCTACCTTCAACGTGGTGGTGAACTGGAACCCCAACTGGAGCGGATTCCAGGGCCTGGCCGACGAAGGGCACGAAATTGCAAGCCACAGCAATAGCCACGGCAATAACATGAGCGGCGAAGAAGCCTCTTCGAAAAAGTCCATCGAAGGCAAAATCAACCAAAAGTACGGCGTCATCACGGTCGCCTACCCGAACTGCAACGTGCCTAACGAAAGCGCCGTTCTCCAGAACTACATCGTTGGCCGTATCTGCAACGGCAGCTGGAAGGGCATGGCCGATGAAATGGGCAAGGACGGTCCCTCCAACTGGGCTCAGGTTCCCGCCACCATGACCGGTGCCGAAGGCCAGCTCAAGAGCACGAACGACTTTACCGGCAGAATGCAGAAAGTTATCCAGAGCAACGGCTGGGCGGCATTCCTCACCCACGGTTTCCAGGGCAAGCAAAATGGCAACGCCAACTACTCGCCGACGGATATCAACGCCATCGATGGAGCCCTCAAGTGGGCCCAGCAGAACGATAAGGACATCTGGGTAGCCCCGATGGGCCATGTCGCCATGTATCTCAAGGAACGCAAGGCATCGAAGGCCGAAGCTAGCAGCAGCGGTGGCAACATCACCGTCAAGCTCACCCACAGCATCGCCGACAACATTTCCAAGTACGACTACCCTCTTAGCCTGAAGGTCAAGTACGACGGCTCCAAGGCCGAGGTGACGCAGGCGGGCGCCAAGCTCGAATCCAAGATTGACGGCGGCTATGTCTACTTCGACGCCGTGCCGAACGCAGGCGAAATCGTCATCTCCGGAGGCACAACTCCCCCGCCGTCTTCTTCTAGCGTCGAACCGCCGGCATCTTCCAGCAGCGCCACCAATCCGGAATCCTCCTCGTCTTCGGGCCATCACTGGGGACCGTGGACGCAGAGTTCTTCCTCTACCACAGCAATCGCTGCCGATCCGGCTAGCCTCGCCGCAGTCGCCGTCTACAGGACCGCCGATAACTACATCGAAGTTTCTGGCGCTCAGGGCCTGGAAATCTCCGTATTCAACAGCCTCGGCCACAAGGTCCGCGAAACGCGTGGTCTCGGCTATGTCCAGAAAGTGTTTACCGGCGCGAAGGGCGTGTACATCGTGAAGGTCGGAAACAGGACTTTCAAGACAAGACTCTAATACTTAGATTCTCTGCGAGTTTGCGGCATCCTCACGGATGCCGTTTTTTTATTCCCAGAAAAGGCTTGCGCATGTAAAGAAAAAATTTTTCGCTCATTTTGGAACATTTTCCCGTTTCGACCGTTCTTGTATATAGATAGGGGATTTTCTCTCTATCCGCCATCACGGGGGCGTTCCCGCATTTAACGGAATAAAATGACAAGAGAGGAATTCGCAATCTTTCTCAAGAAACTCAAGGCCGCAAACGACAACGGACAGGATGTCGATACAATCGTCAAGGAATACGAACACCGCAACGTCTATTTCTACAACGACGGATGCATCAAGAAGATTCTCGCCAGCGAGAAGAACCTGACGCTCACTACCGACCTCATCAACGCGGCGCTGAATCTCGTGGGCTCGGACCGCATCGAAAATCCGCAACTCGTGAACCCGTATGTCCCTGGCGAACTTGGGTACCGCGGCATCGAGCCCGATCTGCTTTTGACCAACGACCGCGGTAACGGCGTGCCCCGCGACCGCATTTCCATCGACGTCCAGCACGAGAACAACGATTCGCTGTACAGCGACCGCCTAGTTCTCTACGTGGCGCGCCTTACAGGCAGCATGGAGAAACCGGGCGACTTTACCCCTCTAGAGAACCTGCACGTAGTAAGTTTTCAGTTCTTTGACGCTTTCAAGGGTTCGCCGAACTACCTCCACACGGTACAGTTGCGCAATCAGGAACAGCGCGTGTATTTCGAACGGCAAACCGTGACACTCATCGAGGTGAACAAGTTCCTGAAGCACACAGAACAGTTCGCTGGTGACCCCGTGTTCAGGGTATTGCAAAACGAGGTAAAATTGTGTAATTTTAGTGCAAGGTATATGCTCAGCAACATCATGAAAGACATCGACAAGTCGTACTGGGAATACGGTGCGGCCCGGAAAGCGAAGAAGGAAGTCGCAAAGAACTTCCTTCTGGACGGACTTCCTATCGAAATGGTGGCCCGCAATACGGGTCTTCCCCAGTCTACCGTCCTTGAACTCAAGAAGGAAATCGACTCGCCGGACGCATAACTCGCGGACTGTCAAGAAGTCGCAGGACTACAAGTTGCCTCACATCTACGTGCTCTCGCTTTTGACCGAGAACCAGTTCCCGAAAGAGTCGAACACCTACCTGCACCATGTGCAAATTGTGCGCAACCGGTGCATTTTCTACAATAAGCTGGATATCTATCTGGTCGAAATCGAGAAGTTCTTTGCCATTGACAAGCGCACCCCGCCGGGCAAGTGCGAAACGACCGACAGGGCCGAGATGTTGCGATTGTTCCGCGACGTGCTCGAGGAAAACGAGATCCCAGAGGAAAAGCTGAAGAACCTGCTTGACAAGGACTTTATGAAAGATGTATCTTTAGTAGGGTACACCGACGAAACACTCTTGAACGAGGTTGACGGGATGACGAACATTATCTACGAGAAACAGGGTTCCTACTTGCAGGGCGGCGAAGACAAGGCAAACGAAATAGCCCTCGCGATGCTTGCCGAAGGCGATTCCGTTGACAAAATTGTCCGTGTTACCAAGCTCCCGAAGCAGGAAGTGGTCAAGCTGAAACAGCAAGCCGCGAAAGAACTGGCCACAGCGTAGCTCTATTGTCATCCCCGACCCTGCCTCGTCATCCCCGACTCGGTCGGGGATCTTTTTGTTTCCGCAATGTAAAAAATGCACGTAAACAAAATTTATTTGGCTCATTTTGGTCCCTTTGTCCGTTTATAGGATAGACAGGGGTGTCCCTGTCCGCGACACGGGCGCGTTCCCGGAAACAAGAGAAATACGAAATGACCAAAGAACAGTATGCCGAAATGCTGCACGACATCAGCGAGACCCACAAGACCGGAGGCGACACTGCCGCCTGCATCGCAAAATACCGCAAGCGCTACAAATTCGCCTACATCTACAACGACACCATATTCAAGCTCCTATTCGGCACCCCCGAAAACATGGAGTTCACGGCAAGCTTCCTCAACGCCATACTCAAGCTGGACGGAGGCGACTGCATTGACAAACTCACCTTCGTAAATACGGCAGTAGAAGGCGCCCTGAGCAAGAAGGTAATCTCGGACGTGGTCGTCGAGAACGAAAGCCTCGAGCGAATCGTGCTGGAAGTTCAGCACAAGGAAGACGATACCTACAGCGACAGGCTCGTGTACTATGTCGCGAAGCACACCGTGGCAAGCAAGGCCCATGGCGAAAGCTACTGGCTGCGGAACCTGAACCTCATCAGCCTCCAGATGTTCAACGGGTTCCCCGAATCCAGGAACTACCGGCACAGCATCCGTCTCAAGAACCAAGAGAACGACGAGTTCTTCAAGAAGCAGACCATCACCCTTGTGGAAATTCCCAAGTTCCTGAAGGGGGACTACAGTTCCGACAGCAGCATGCTGGCCCAGTGGCTCCGGGTGATCAACGGCCTGAACGAGGAAAACCCCGTCCCCGTGCCCGAAGGTTCGCTGTTCGCCCGCTTGCAGGAGAAGGCCAAATTGAGTATATTTACCGAAGAGTTCCTGGTAAGCGAGGCAATGAACATGAGCGACCGCCTATACGAAATGTACGTAGAAAAGAAGCACGCCCGTGCCGAAGGGTTGGCCGAGGGCCGTGCAGAAGGGTTAGCAGAAGGCCGTGCAGAAGGTCGTGCAGTGGGCCGTACTGAAGGAATAGATATTCTTGAATCTCTTGGTGTATCAAGCGACCTAATCGAAAAAGCCCGGAAAATCGCAGCGGAAAAGGCCAAGGAATCTCCCAGCAAACCATAACCCACCCCATTCTTTTGTCATCCCCGACTCGGTCGGGGATCTTTTTGTTTCCGCAATGTAAAAAATGCACGTAAACAAAATTTATTTGGCTCATTTTGCCTGCGAAATCGTTTTATAGTATAGATAGGGCCTTCTCTATCCGCGACACGGGCGCGTTCCCGCTATAAAACGGAAAATGAGCACAAAAAACATTCCCTTTGAACAACTCCCCATCACAGACAGGTTCATGTTCGCAATGGTCTTTAGCCACAAGGAAATCGCAAAGCCCTTCCTGGAGGCGATTCTCGGCATCAAGATTCACGAACTCAAGGACCCCGAACCCGAGAAAACTATCGAAGTCAGCCCCGTCAGCAAGGGAATCCGCTACGACGTTTTCGTGAAGGAAACCGGCCCCAATGGCGAGACCATTCGCAGTTTTGATATTGAACTGCAAATGGAAAACACCGACAACATCCCCAAAAGGACTCGCTTCTACCAGGCCATGTGCGACAGCGACGCCTTGCTCAAGGGCGAAAAATACTACAACCTGAAAGAACTCTACATCATCTTTATCTGCCCCGACGATATCTTCAAGCAAGGACGGGCAGTGTACAGATTTAAGAATCTCGATGTCGACAACCCGAAAATCGAAATGGGTGACCTCACTTTCAAAAAATTTTATATATTCAGTAAGTATCGCGAAATCGCCGAGAAGGCCATTCGGGATTACATGGAGTATTTCGCCACCAACAAGCCGATTTCCCCAGCAACCGAGAACATCGACAGACTGGTGAAGTGGTACCAGACCGACAACAACACGAGGATTCGCTATATGACTCTGCAACAGGAAATTGACATAGCCATTGACAAGGCAGAAACTCGAGCGGCCGAAGCGGAAGCTCGCACAGCCGAAGCGGAAGCTCGCACAGCCAAAGCAGAAGCCCGCATAAACGAGTTGGAGAAGAAGCTCCGGGAGCACGGACTGCTGTAGCCTCTACCCCTTTGTCACCCCAGCCCCTCCCGCTGTCATGCCCGCGCAGGCGGGCGTCTTTTCACTCGTCATCCCCGCCCGTCATAAGGTCGCTGAGCCGATGCACTGAGTTTATCGAAGTGTTGCCGAAGCGCACCAAATTTGGCGGGGATTAACGAAATCAATTCATAGGCAAAAGCCCCGGGCGGTGTGTCCTAGGGCTTTGATTGTTTATGGGGTAATGGGAAGGCTCCCCGCTTTGAAGCGGGAAACCTTTGTAGATATATATTACTCACATTACCAATCAGTAGCACACTTCAGGTCTGAAGGTGCATCCGAGTCCACAACGAATGTCTTAACGGCTCCATTACCTGGATTTGACTTTGTTGCTTGTCCTCCGGTGTTCGCCCCAACATTCCAATCGGAACCATCGTACACACCCATTTTGAAGCTGTAGGCCCTATCAGTATATGTACAGCGGAATACGCTGCCACTTGACCCACTGAATGTTAAAGTGTATGTGTTTCCTGGTGTGAAAGATTTGTAATCTTGGTAGCTGATAGTAACTGGAATAGCACTGGAACCTGCGGTAAACTCCACACTACAGGTCTGTGCTTCGCCAACACCTGCAGAATTCTCCAGGTTGACAGAGTAATTTTTAGTACTACCATCAGTGCCGTTATCTGTGAACGCACCCAGATTCACGGTACCATTGGAGATTCCGGTCCCTGTTTTCTCGGAAATACCCGTTCCTGTAATGCTATACTTGCACCAAGTACCACCTTCATGGCAACCAACTACATTTTGCAAGCCTATCGTCACATTATTTGATTTATCAATGGTGGCCTTTAGTCCCGTTTTGCAATCGAATGTCGGCGGGTTCACTTGCGAGGCAACCGTTTGCGAGCACTTATTTGCCGAGGCATCCATGTTGTCGCACTGACATTCGTATGTAAATGTTTTAGGTTCTGACCAATTGAACGTTATCTCATAATCTTCAATATTGCTTTGGTTGTCTGTGTATTGATATTCATTATTGCCACGATACAATTTACAGTTATGGCAACTGCTTGTCGCCGTTTTGCCCGTAAATTTGAATTTACCACCATAATCCACAGTATTCGAAGTGACCGAACATGAAAGGGGTGCCTTGACCTGTAGCGACGGTGAACACAATGTCATTGTATTATTTTTCAATGTACATGCATAGGTTCCAACAGTACTCGGAACAGAGAACTGAAGGTTGTCGCAAGATCCGCCTGTTCTACATGTAGATTTTGTAGAAGATGTTCCGCATGTTAAGGTGAACTCAGCATCAGAAGCTAGATTCTGGATGTCAGAAACAATGAGTTTCACATTTTGTTGTCCAGGCCAGAAGCTTGTCGCCCCATTTTCCCAAACGCAATTCGCATTTCCCGACGAATACGTAATACTGCAATCATGTACGGTCGCCGCATCATTATAGGAATTCTTCAACGATATTGTGTATTTGTTCGTAGAAGTTGTAGCAGCATCGTCCTTCCATTCATAAGTAGGGCCTGTCCATGAGGAACTCTTTGTCACCCCATCAATCTTCAATACGCAAGGATAGTCACTACTGCAATATTTGAGACTGCTTCCCGGATTAAACGTCACATTACTTCCTACAGCACCCCTCCAATTGTCGGGACAACTGAACTCCGGTGCAGGCGGATTTACGGTCACAGTTTGCTTACAAGTCAGATTACTTCCAATATCGCCCGAGAACGTGTACGTGTATTCTTGAGAGCCGACAGAACTCGGTTCCACGGTAAATGACGTTGCCGAGCAACCACTGCCTGTAATCGTTCCATTTCCCGTAAGGCTTGCGCTAGAACAAGAACCTCCATAGGACGGAGTGAATGTAAAAGTTTCGCCTAAGGTAATCGTTGCCGTACTTACTCCACACGCGAGCCCATCAACAACCGTCAGAGTCGCATCGCAAATCTTCTTCGTAGCGCTACTTATAGGATCTGTGTAGTTGATGGTATATGTATAGGTATCCGCTGCGTCCGGTGCTGTGACTGATATGTTTTTGTCGTCATTCGAAGTCAGTGTTGCGGTCTGAGTTCCCGTCGCTCCAGAACGAGAAATCGTTATGTCAGTACTCTGATCAACATTTACGATATTCGTCATTTGCAATGTCGCCGAACCACCTTTGACTACAGTTCCCGTAAACACGCAGTTCGCCGTTATCGCTCCCGGCGTCGTCACTTCAAACGACAAACCATCACAACCCGTCGCCGTAAACGGTCTTGCTGTATTTGTGCTTGTCAGTACAAATTTGTACGTTCCTTCATCAAGCGGTTCAGCAGACGTATTTGCCGCGGTTGTCGAGGTCTGGGCTCCGGACACGTTCCCGCTATTCGCGTTCGTTGTAATGTTCTTGACAAACGAGCCGTCCTTATACAAGTCAATCTTGAAGCCGCAGGCGTTATCCGGGCAGTTTGCAATACTGTAGGTGAGTTGCGGCAGGTTCTTCCCTTGAACCACAGTGCCGGATCCGCTTATCGCGCTGCAGGTCGCTGTAATGCCGTCTACCTTACCCGTTGCAGTACATTCGGAAGTTGTATTTTCCTTGCTTGTCAACGTAATCTTAAAGTTGTAAGTATCGCCGGCATGATTTACATACGGATTGTCGTTCCAATCGAGAACCACATTGTCTCCAGAGAACTTGCATTTCTTGTCATCATCCGTCGATTCCTTCTCACACTCTCGGCTAGAAGGAGATGTTATGTAGGAATTTGTTTCTACAACATCAATCCTTTCCATATTCCCGCTATTCTTTATTTCTGCCGTAACAACCCATTTGCCATTGGTATTATCGTAATCAGCTCTACAACCCTTTATTTCCACGGCGTTGGGGCATGAACTTGTCACCGCATTAACCGTCACAGAGGGTTCATCAAATGTTTTGACATACACGCCAATCACATTTTCTGGATCAAAGCCCTCACTATTCAGCAGATCATTAACCGGTAAATCCAAAGTGATTCCCGTTCCAGACCGATTTGTTTGGTAAGGAAGGCTATAGAGATGGCTACCTCCATAGGTGTAACCACTTGCATTATTCTGGCTAAACATATAGATTTCGATAGCTTTGCCATCGGGATTGTCCAAATTTATTTTGAGGTTTGCTCCGCGAAGGTTCGCTACAACCCCAGCCTCAAGGCCGAAGAATTCTCCCCCGGCCCCATCCAAGGTCTTTTCAAAACTATGGTGACGGGTACAAGCATTCATTTCGCCCACCCAGAAGGAGCCACAGTTGGCAGCGATTCCATTTCTCGCCCAAGAAGCATCTTCTCCATAGACATTGCAACTTGTTGCAACATCGACCTTGGCCATCCGCACCTCGTTTTCGCCTTCCATATAACCATGAGCTCCAGCGGCTGAGAACGAGTATGAGCCGCCGCAATTGTTGTAAGTAGAACCGGTTCCGCTACATGCGTCATCACCTTTATAGTAATAACCGACATCGCCTTCCCTACAACCACCCGCGACAGCATCAAACCAGGCAGAGAACCCAACCCACGGCTGGACAGGTTTATCCTTGGGGACTATTCCAGTTGGATAGGCAGCCTTGAAAGAGCAACTCAACACCGGGTATGTATCCCAGCATTCGGACCTATAGGAATCACTCTTCCAGCCTATGCCGTATATCTTGAAGTTTTGGTCCGACAAGATATAACCCACATATTCGTTGGGACGGGTCGCCGTCGCCGTCACCCCAGAAAGTTCACTATCCGTAAGAGTGAATGTTGCAGAATACGCTTCATTTGTCCAAGCACTCGAATACAGTTCCACCTTCAAAACGTCATTTCCAGAACTCGTTCCGAGTGTCGCCGCCACGAGAACCACGGATTTTCTATCTGTCGGGGAATACGACGCCCCATTCCGTTCAAGAATCAGGTCCTTGCATGTTGTTTCACCATCAAGACACAGGCGAGAGTGAACCTTGCCATCCGAGGCGATGTACACGTTCAGCAACAGGAACGATGTTACGGTCGGGTTGGAACGTAACACGAATCCGGAATAGCGGGCAGTCGACTTTGCAATATCGCTTGCGTTAACCCCTTCACGAGGCAACTGGAATTGGGCCTTGAGAGTTCCGTAAAGGCCTGCTTGTACAGAGCTCATGACAACAGCAAATTTCTTGTCGGATTCCTTTTTGCCTCGAGTCGCACTTGATTTAAGAGCGATTCGAGCATCGACTACTGAGTAGTCTATATCATTTGTATTTGCCGTCGAAGTAGACATCAAGCGCCATTTCGCATTCGGATAGGAAGATGTGGTCAAGTTAGATGCACAGGAGTTCCCATCGGCTTCGCAGTAATCTATACAGTAATCGGTACCATAACCACACCATATATTGTCGCGATTATGCCGATAACCACTGCCACGTGTTGGCTCCTTAAATTCATCAAAAAAGCAGTGTTTGTCATTTTCACCGAAATGGGCATAGACAACGTTCTCATCCGACGTAATGGAAATCTGATAGGTCAAAGATGTATGCGCTTCATCATCAGGGCAATCTAATCCAGATTCGCAAGCCCAGTAGTTAAAATCTGCAGGATCTTCTGGTATTAGCGAAAGCTTGACGATAGAACCATCATAAACCTTGACGTCGCATTTTTCCGCACGACGGCTATCATCTTGGAAGTCCGAATAAGAGCATTCCTTTTCACTATCTCCGCTGGCATCTTCGACTTCAATTTTCACCTTACGGTCACCATCGATGCTTCCCTCTACACTAAATCCAGCATGGAATGTCATAGGAATCTTCTTGAGAGATGCATAGAGATGATAAGGAGGCTCTTTATTAGCTTCAAGAGGTGCCGTATGCGTTAGTGGAGCAATGAGCACCTCACAACCGGCGATATCATGCAATTTTTTCAGCGAAACAGCTCCGGAAATGGCACATCTCCATTTTTCATTTGGTTCGGATGCAGAACAGGCTACTCCATTAGCAGTGACCCATTCATAAGGAGTGCTGCAATCAGGATTGTTCTTTTTGTTGTCATAAGTGCCGCCAACCGCACACGCAGGGTCTGTCGAATAATCGATACAGTATTGCGCAATGCTTTGACGTTCAATTGGCGCCATATTCGCATTATACAGAACTTCTGGCGCTCCAGGAGAACAGGCGTCCCCTTCGGTGACGGTTAGGTATATTGAGCCATTTTCAGAATTGGTATTGGTAACGTTAAAGACCGTAATTGGAGCTCCAGATGTCACCGTCGCAGAATAGACGTTTGATCCAGCAGAAGTCACGCCGGCACTCGTTACCGGATCCACCGTCCAATCCATAATGTCACCCGTGACGGATATTTTCACCTGGCAAGACTGTGTTCCACCACCTGATGTTCCCGGTAAAGAAAGCGTGACCGGAGTCGAGTTCCCTTTACTCAGTTCCTTCCATGTTTCCCCAAACGAAACAATCGGTAGAGAACCTCCTTCGCCCCTGACCCTGACCCAGAACGGAACAGTTTGTTGAGCAGCACCACTTTTAGTTTGTATAGAGCCCACTACCTTGCATGTGTAATCTCCTTCTGCAAGTTTACTATCACCTGAAACCAGTTTACCCGAAGCCGGAAGTCCTCCATTACACGTAACAGATGGAGATGTCACAGGATTTGCCGTATTGAGAGACACGATGTTATAGTAATCGGCAAGTTTGCCCTTTGCATCCTTCGGAAGATAGATAATACGTGGCAAAACTATAAAGGAACCATCCACATCCGCAGCATTCGCGGTCGCTACATTTTCTGCATTTTTGTATTGAGATTCAAGAGTAATAGAAAGTTGAGGAGCAACAGAGATATAGAAATTGTCGTACCCACCCGTTGCATAATCGGCAGACGATTCTATTGTACCTGACGACGAAGATGTTGCAGGGGCTCCACCACACGTAGAGGCATCGTAATCACAAAGAATAGACGAATCTTGTAAATCCTTTAGGAGTTCCTCGTTATACTCCATCTTGCGAGCTTTAAAGTTCTGAACATTGGCGCAATTTTCAGCCTTTGCGTAAATAGATCCACTCAAGACATCGTTGTTGAACATGAAGCCAGCGTCAGCACCTCCGCCGCTAACAACACTCTGCTCCGTATAGATGAAGTAGTTGTACTTATGACCTTTACCTTCATCTGCAGGCTGTATCGTACTCGACCCGCCTTCAAGCATATAAAGGAACACATATGAATCAGCTGTAGTGGGAGGCAAGGATTGCTGTCCCATTGCATTCGTAACAATGATAATGAACTTGCCCTTCAATTCGGTATTCGGATCCGATTTTCCATTATCCGTAACCTTGACAACTTGATAACCGTTATAAAGATTCTCTTTTGCAAGTTCCTCCGTTGCCGTATTGTTCGTATAGCAAGTGTTCAATTTGGAACTCATATCACTGCTCCAAGTTGTCACGTCGGCACACCCCTTATTTGCGTATTTTTCAAACGAAGAATACGCCGTTTTCAACAAATCATCAACCTTGTACGATGCGCCATCGCATCCCGTCTTTTTATCTCCCAATTTTTCAAGGCAGTAAGTCTTGACCGTATCAGCACATGGGAAAGGTTTTTCCGTAGGAAATGTACTCGTGACCGTACCATTACTTCCGAACCATGGTGCCACACCGCATTCCGGAGTAAAGCTCTTTCCCGGTTTTTTCTTGCAATAGGGAGACCCCTTTATTTTGGAGCCATCACTATTTGTGTTTAGGAAACGGTAATATCCGCCTTCTGCATTATTGGGGTGAGCTCCTTCATCCTGCGAATGGTATGAACTTGTATATGTAGTACCAGCATCCTTCTGGGATGTCGGGAAATTGACAAAGAAAGCATACATTGTTTGCTTCCAAAAATCATCATAGTAAGACGAATATTCCACATCCCCTACACTATTAGGCATATAATAGATGTAATTCGGATTCGGCTTGCCAACTGGCTTATTCTTATCCATATAAGGATAAAGGGTTTCATTTTTCCAATAGTTGCCTGCAGCAGGGGGGTTACAATCATTATCTCTACAGTGTTGAATCTGTGAGCCTGTCGTAGTAGCCTTTGTGTCCTCGCGCATGGTTTTGTATTCAGCTAGCGTATGCGCACGTTTGATGTAAACTTTAGAATCCGTTTGTTGTCCAAGGAAAAGCCTTTCATATTCAGCAAAGTTGTCATCAGAAGCCGCCAACGTCATTTCGCCATCGCAATTCTGAACCACATTTTTGGTATTTGCCGTAGAACTATTGCCAGTACAAGACAATCCCGTCTCACTCAAATCCCATCCATATTCAAGGCACCTAGTGCCATAGAACCAAGGGATCTCTTTCTTACATGTCTTGACATATCTATTGCAAGTGCAGTTTGCACCCGACATGTCCCCTTTCCAAAAACTTATGTTGCCCGGCATAGTGGCATTGCCCGGCATCCAAACATCCTGTCCTACACTAAATGTTTTTCCTTCAAACTTATTTATGTAGATAAAGCCGGTATCACCAAGGCAAAGACTTCCTGTAACAGAAGATTCATAACCAGGAAAATTAGTTGACCAAGTTCCATTCAATGTCAAATCTTTGGGAAAAATTTGTCCCCCAGTACTCGGAGCTTCCAAATTTCCATTAATATAGACATCGCCCGTCAGCGTGAACTTATCCACACTCGTTCCATCATACGTATTCTTCGCCTCCGATGCTGACGGCCAAGAAAATTGTCGAGCATCGCCTTCCACGTAAAAACTGTTACCGAATACTCCATTGCTAGCTTCTAGGTTTCCACCAACACAAACGGTTCCATTGGCACCGACAGAGTTTCCACTCATTTCGATGTTTCCTGTAACAATCAGGTCGGTTTGTGCGTAAACAGGGTTTGATCCCGTTAAATTACCATTAATTAACATGGATTTTGCGCCGACATGTCCCTGCGCCTGCGTAGAACCTCCGAAATAGTTGAAGTCGAATTTTATTTTCGAATGACTTTCTTCTACAGGAACCTTGACTTGATAAAGCCCATTCACATTCAGCAAGGCGATTTCACTGTGTTTCGCATTGCCGTTGCGAGATGCTCCTTCGGAAAGGATTTTCAGTTTGTATGTTGAACTTTCTGTATTCACACCCACGAGATACACATCATAATGCTGGCCCGCACGAACAAATGCAGCAAGACGGTCTGTCAACTTCACGGGAGCGTTATTGCCATCCTTGTACTGCTTAATAATGGCACCAGTTTCATTCGCGTTATACATCATCCAGCTACGGGCACTTTCGATGCCCGCAACAGCGCTTTGGTAAGCTTCCTGTTGTTGCATCCTGCTTGCGCTTGAACGGCCTTCGCTTGTCAGCCACTTGTAAGTTGCCGTTGCAGCAATTGTAGCAACGAGCATGAACAGGAGGACAGTGACAAGGGAGACACCGGCCTTTAGAGCAGGATTCTCGCCTACGCAAGAATGACGTGTTGAGAGTCTTTCATTGAAAAACATAATTCTCTCCTAGTCGGTGGGACCGTTGCTCGGGGTGGGAACAAGAAGCGAAACCTCGCCAGATTCACCATTACGTTTCACCTTGAGTCGCAGCTGAAAAGCCTTCACATTTTTTTTGTCGGCAAGAGCAACACTCGTTGTTGCCGAATTAAAACTGTACGTAGAACTAGCAATCTTTTTCAAGCGCAAGTCACTTATCATAAGTGTTCCGGTCGATGCCAAGGGACTGTAGAAAGAGAACGTAAATGCCAAGCAAGCATTTGTCACAGAACTAGGTACGGAGAAACGCATCGATCGTCTCACACCATTCGCTTCTGATATAGAGGGTGGGTAGAACATGAAATCTGGAATTTGAGCAAATTTTTCTCCGTCAGAATTTCTGAACCCAACAGCCATATGGTCTTTGCCAGGCACAAACATCTTCGCTTTCTCCGTATCCGTGGTCGGGATTCCCACTCCAAAAGAGAGCTCGTATTCTTGTCCCGGTTCGAAACTAAAATGGTTTGAAGCACTTTCACAAAGGCTTTTCCATGTACCCACGACATCTGAATTTTCAAACACATAAACCTCATTCATACTTTTCACTGCCGGTGGTTCGTCGCTATTTTCATCATAATTTGAAGCAAATCCTGTC
Source organism: Fibrobacter sp. UBA2449 (assembly GCF_002342555.1). Taxonomy (NCBI): domain Bacteria; kingdom Pseudomonadati; phylum Fibrobacterota; class Fibrobacteria; order Fibrobacterales; family Fibrobacteraceae; genus Fibrobacter; species Fibrobacter sp. UBA2449. The sequence continues at coordinate 246,261 of NZ_DDQF01000010.1, read as the reverse complement.
AACTGCACTGAAGTTCCCCCATCGCCAGGAACAACGGGAAGCAGGCCTCCAATTCCTGTACGCGACACCAACCTAATAGCTCCGCTACCCGAAGCGGAAGGGAACATCTGAAGGGAGCCTTCATTTCCATCAGGTATCGCCGGCAGAACCTTGAAGGAGTCTACGTCCGTCGCCATCTCGACCGTGAACTGCTCCAAATCCGTACCGGAGGCTCCTTTGGGGGCGCAATCCGTGCCAGCATCGCCGTCATCGACAACTACGCAACGGCGCTTCAGCACGTTACCTTCCAGGAACCATGTGATTTCTTCTACAGCCTCGTAAGCGCCTGCATCGCTGTAACGCACACGGCGCATCTTGAACTGTTCCAGGTTTTCATTTGATGCCGGACTTGCAGGGACAAACTGGAACGAGGAGGAATCCCTGTTGGCTTCCGTATCGTTGTCGGGATCCATATAAACTGCTTTTTTCACGCCACTAAAAGTGTCATTGCTACCGTCCGTGGCATGCGTCTCCAACGAGCTCTTCGCGCCGGTCTGTGCAACGTCTTGCTTGAACAGTGCGGCCACGTTCTCGGCGACTTCGGACGCCTTGAGCATGCTCTGCGTGCGGACGCGCATCTTGGTGGAGTTGCTAAATGCTTGACCGGCAACAATAACCACGATACCCACGATGGCGATATACACCATGAGTTCCATGAGGGTGAACCCCCGCTTGCGGGTATCGCATGCCGAGCGCTTGTCTACAACAAATTTTCCCATACCGATCACATTCCGTCCATACGCAAAACACCGTGGCATACACCACGAAGCGGGGCCCACCCGGGTCCCGTCTAGTTTAAAATAGCTTTTTTTCTGCGAAATGTTTCAAAATATTTAAAAACAGGCGTTTTTCTGCGTTTTTGCGCACATTTTGCCTTTTTGAGGCATTTTAAGCATATTTGGAATCCTCAAAAGTCCCGATTCGCAACAATAATTTTACATTTTATGAAGAACAGCCAGCATTTTACGAGCGTTAAAGCCGTTCTTCACTTGATGGCGAGCATGGCCGAAATCAGCGCCTCCGGCACTTTGCGGGAACGAAGGAACTCCACCCTCTTGGCATTGACAGCTTCATTTCTGGACCGTTCCATCTCCATTCCTTTCTCCATTCCTTTCTCCATCCCTTTCTCCATCCCTTTCTCCATCCCTTTCTCCATCCCTTTCTCCATCCCCTTCTCCATCCCCTTTTTCATGCCTGCTCGACGCCCTGCACGTTCTGCAGCTCGACGACGATCTCCAGCAGTCACTATTCCCAGGGCTTGTCCGATACTCATTCGCATTTTCAACTCCTGCACAATGTCTTCATCAAGGAACTCTCCTAAATATAACTCTATTTTTTCAGTAAGGGTAGCCCTCGCCCCTACTTCCATCTTATAGAGTAGCGAGACCAGCTTGTCACCTAATTTTTTTAGTTTTTCCCCGTCAAAAGCGTATTTCATCACAATTGTCCCAATGGCGGCCTCAACATTCTTTTCTGCAAAACAATGGCTGTCGGGAATATTGGCCAGATTCACGAGCACGCAATCAAACGGCAGTTCCTTTCCACCTAGTTGGTTTCCATACTTTGCCCGAAAATCTGCAACCGGGTCCCAAGCGCCCTGACCGTTGTATATTATAATGACCTTGGTAGGAAGCCAGCTAAAGTCTGTCGCCCCCTTGTTTACCATAACCTCGAATACATATCGATAGATTTGCGAGAGTACGTCGCCTTTGCGATAGGATTTATGTTCAAGCAATATTCCCACAAAGACTTCCGGACCGCCCTTGGTCCGCGCCTTGAAAGCAAGGTCCGCCTCACCCCACTCACGAACATTGCTGAAGCTGCCGGGTATAAGTTCCATGCTCGACAAATCCACGGCAGATAGCATGTTGCATAAATCAGGATTTCCGTGTTGCGCGAGCTGCAGGAGGGTTCGAGCATTTCCCGGAACCGCATAGACATAGCGGAAGAACGGATCATGCTTGCGTCTAGCGATCTTTCTTGTTTCATTCTGTCTTGTTCGCATAAAAAACTTTTTCCGTTTTACACGGGTACGCGCCCGTATCGCGAACAGGAGATTATCCCCTATCTATATACAAGAACGATTGAAACCGGAAAATGTTCCGAAAAAGACAAGAAAATTTTGTTTACAAAATTCGACCGTCTATCTCCAGTGCGTCCCGAATCGCACGATGAGGTCGATTCCGCCGTACCAGTTGTAGCCGTCGATGTCGAGGATATTGTCGCCGAAGTTTGCCACCCCGATGCGGGCGCCAAGCCCAAACACGTTCGGTATCGCCCCCCCGTCCCTGCCGAAATACTTGGCCCCGGAGATTCCCGTAGTGAACCCATACGAATACCCGTTTTTCATATCCTTGAGTCCCTGCTCCTTGTAGTATTTCCCTTCCTCGGTGTCGAACTCGATGGCATGGAGCCTGAGGCCGCCGAACACGGAAAGGTCGTAGGAATACGAATAGATGACTTTCGCACGGAACAGCGCCTCGACGGCGGTGTAGGAAATTTCCTCCTTGTAGTAGGTGACTCCCGACTGCACGATATCTTCCTTGTAGGGGTTCACGACGACGATGCTCCCGATGCGGAATTCGGCGCAGTATTTCCCGAATGCGCAATACCCGAATCCGAGATCGAACGCGGGACCGGGGCGGAGCTTGTCATTGGCGCCATTGCTAAAGAAATTACCGGCAATCCCGATGAACATCTCCCAGTGGTTTGCGTGCAAGACCTCATGCTCGCTCTTGACGCGGAAAAACTCTTCCAGGAATTCACGCTGTTGTTCATTCTCGATTTTGCCGAGCTGAATCTGCACGTAGCGCGGGGTCTGTATTCCGGTAAAGCAGTAATAGACGATAGTGCGGACAAAGGCGGCATCGCCGGGCGATAGTTTTTTCAGGTCAGCTTCCCAGGCTTCGCTATCGAGGTAGACATAGACGCTGTCGTAAAAATCCTGGTTGGCATAGCCGAAATACGCAAGGCGGCCAAACGGCGTGTTGTAGACATTCAGGGAACGCACCAGGCTATTGCGCACGTAGTCGACGTTCGCGATAAGGGAAAACTGCCCGGCAAGAAGCCGCGTGCCGATTTCCTGGTCGAAGTAGGGTATTTCCACCTGCTCCCGGGCCTCCTTTTCGTCGGCCTTGGGCGTAGAAAGTCCGCTTCCCCAGCCCCATTCGCTCTGGGCCGTCGCACAGGCGACAAGCACACCGACCGTCACAAGAACATGCCTGAACATCATTCTACCTTTCCCCATATTTCTTCTCCCTTAATTCGTAATACTGCAACAGGGGCGTGAGCGTGAGCGTAAGCGTCCCGCCATCGCTCCCTTTCACGACATCGGTGTAATAGTTGCTGATACTCGCGAACAGCCGGAGTCCAAGGCGCAGCTGGCCCTTCTCCTGGTATTTCGTGAAGTAGAAGTCGAACGCCGTCCCGAAATGGAAACCGACCCCGAAATGGGATTCAAGGGGTTCCTGGTCACCCTTTTCCATGAGGTCGCTGAACAGGAGCGTCGGGCCCGCATAGATGCGGTTTTCCACATACGGTGTGGAGAACGTGCGGTAGCCCATATAAAAATCCAGCAGGAATACGCTCTGGAACTTGTTTTCGTCGAAGTTTTTTGAAGAAAGGAACCGGCCGTTGTAGCCGCCGCCAAAGGCGCCCGGGAAAAATTCGAGGGTAATGTCAAACGAGCCTTCGCTCGGGAAAAAGTCGCGCGTATCGCCGAGTCCGAAGGTGAACCCGAGGCCCATGCCCATCTGTATGTTCCAGCCGACGCCCATGCCCTTGTAGAAACTGTTGACAACAAAGTCGCGCTGCTCGATTTTCTTGATGCTGTCGACGTTTGCCAGCACGATTTCGTTCCGTTTTTCCCTGTCCCTTGTCTCGAGCGTTGCGACGAGTACGCGCCAGAACGCACGGTCGCTTGCGCTATGCTTCGTCAGTTCCTTTTCCAGTTCGCCCGAGTTCTTCATCGCTTTGAGGGAGTCCTGCAGCAGCACGAAGATAATCCGTTCCGATTCGTCCATGCTGCCATTTTCCTTGCAGTCGAGCCCGTCTTCGAAGGTGTGCAGGTAGCCTTCCATCAGTTGCTTGGTGCTGCAGGTCAACGGGCTGGGCCACGAATAGAAGAACTTGCCGTCGGCGTATTTCAGGAATTCGTCCAGCTTTTCCATGTTTTCCCGGACAGCATCGCGGTCGCCCGCGCCTAGCGCATCGAGAATCTTCCGCTTGTAAACCGGGGACATATCCTTGGTCATTTCGAGCAAGAACCGGTTCGGCAAGTAATAACCCGGCAGCTTCGCAATGGAATCTATCGACCTGAACTGGTTTTCGTCAATAATTCTCGAATGTCCGTCTTCGAAAAAAATCCTTTCTAACTTCGGATGGACATTTTCCAGAGAAATTTCGGCAAATAGCCCTGGAGGGTCCGTCTCGACAACGGGACCCTGGTGGACAAGGCTGTACCGGACAACCGTCTCCGCCCCCTCGCGTGGATCTATCCAGGTTCGGGTCTTGCGGTCGTAGATTTTTTTGATGGTATAGGTCGACTGGACCAAGGCATAGATGACGTTGCCTCTCGCATTGATGAAGGCCTGTTTCAGGTCTTCGGGAGCGGATTCCAGCTTATGGTGCGCCGCATCTCTCTGTTCGTTGTACCACGACAGGAAGGCGTTTTTCCATTCCGTCGAAATTGTATCGTGGAACCAGGCGTCAATAAAGCCATTCCTATATTTTTCGACTGCGATGGCGTCGCTGTATTTCTGCACGCCCCAGAATACGAGGCCGGTATCGCTATCGAGCTTCTGCTGCAGGGTGGCGCGGAGCGAATCGGGCACGCGGGACGCGGAAATGGAATCTTGCCGTTCCTCACACCCACGGAACGTACCGCCCGGGCAAGACATGCCCGAGAACGCTGCCGCAAATGCCGTGAGGCAAAGCACGGCAGCCGAAAACAATGCAAACCTGAACCCTTTCATCTTTTCTTCTCCCAATCCCAAAATACAAAAAAAATCAAGGGCCGCAACCGACGATCGCTAGATAAACATCATCGTATTGAGCTTGGCGCGGTATTTCCACGTGAGTTCGTGCTTGGGGCCGAGAACTCCGAACAAGGTAAGCATCGCCTTCTTTGCGGCACCGTCGTTCCATTCGGGCGATTCTACAAACAAGTTAAGGAACGCCTGGAGCGCGCTTTCGAAATCTTCGGCGCAGGCAAGCTTGCAGGCCTCGTGATACACGATGGCTTCCTTGCCCTGGACATCCTTCTTCGCGGCTTCGGCGTGGAAGTCGAGGAGTTCCAGCAGGGATTTCGCCTCGCGGTACTGGTCGTCGGCCTCGTTAAACTTCTGGAGCACTTCCTTCGCCTTCTCGGTATCGCCGAGCCCGAGGCTCGCCTTCGCCCACAGGAGCTGCAGCTTCTTGTCGTTCGGGGTTTTCGCGAGCGCCTCGTCGAGCATCGGGAGCGCCTGGTCGAAATTCTTCTGGGCGATAGCATCTTCGAGCGCCGTCTGGAACCGGGCCTCGTCCGAGACGAAGAACTTCTCGAGTCGTTTCTTGAGGTCGGCTTCGGGGAGAACCCCCGCAATGACGTCGGCAATCTGGCCCTTGTCGACCACGTGGACTTCGGGCACCGAGCGCACACGGAACATCTGGATGAGCTGCATGTTCTCGCGGTCATCGCAGCTGACCACCCCGAGGGTGAAGTCCATGCTGGTCGACAGCTGCCCCATCAGCTGGGAGTAGGGGGCGCAGTCGGGGTATTCGGCAGAGGAGAAAAGCACCGCCACGGCGCGGGTTTCGGAGGCCTGCATGACCTCGGTTTCAAAATTTTCAGCGGTAATCTGTACAACTTTAGCCATATCGCAAATATACAAATTGTTATATTGCGCTATATGAGTTCATGTCCTTTTTGCAAATCCGAAGTGGTGCAGTCGAAAATCGGCCATCTCGACCTTCGCATCTGCCCCAAGTGCTTCTCGACGTTTTTTCCGTGCGACCAGACGATGGCCCTGCGCGGGGACATGCCCGACCGTTCTCGCGAAATGTGGTACAACGCGCTCAAGGCGAAGAACGTGCCCGACCCCGACATGACGGGCGCCTGCTGCATCGACCACGGCGAACCGCTCGTGGACGGGAACATCCCCGACTACGGGATTCCCGGCAAGGTGACGACCTGCTGCAAGATGTTCCACCTGCCGCCTTCGCAGATGCTTACCATCCTGAAGCGCACGCTCGATGCTCCCTTCCAGAAACCCGGCGGAAACGGGAAGCATCATTTCTTCTTTATCCGCGCGCTCGACGCGCTCATAAACAAGTGGTTTGGAGAGAAAATGCCCGAGGTCGACCCCTTGGACGAAATACCGTACAACCTCCACCTGAAGAAAATTTTCGAATAAAATGAAAAAGACATACGCCGTCCTGGCGGTTGTGGCAATCGCAATTCTCGCCATCTACTTCCTCCTTCCGGACAGGAACTTTTCCGAAGTTGTCTTCCCGGCACCCGAAGGTACCACTTTCGACAAATACGACGACAAGTCCGACGGCGGATCCTCCGAAGTTGCGCTTTCCATCAAGGATTCTACCGCAAAGTTCACCTGCACTCTCGGGGCGGATACGGCTGCCCCCGCCTGGTGCGGCCTGCTCTGGAACTTCGATCCAGAAGGCAACAAGGACTACCGCAACTGGACTTTCGTCGACACCATATTCCTCGACCTGGAAGCGACGGGAACGACGCAGCTGCTGCTGAAGGTGTGGACGTTCGATCCCGACGTGACGGATATCGGCAAGTCAGAGACCTTCAAGCTCCTGCTGAAGGAAGTTCCCGTAAGGGCGGGCCGCCAGAAGATTGCCCTCCCGATGGAAGAACTCTACACTCCGGATTTCTGGTACGGCAATGCGGGCGTCGACCCGAAATTCAACAAACGGCACCAGGAATCCGTCGCCCGCGTGGAAATCGCGCCCGGCTGGGAACAGGCTCGCGGCGCGGAATTCTCGGTTGTCCTCTACGGCATTTCCGCAAGCGGGGTGAGCAATTTCTATTTCGGCATCGTACTGTTCGCCTTCCTCGTCATCGTCATCATCGCCGTCGGACGGCGCCACGGGTCCAAGGCAGATGAGAACTAGGACGAAGGCAATCGTCTTTGCTGTGTTCGCCATGGCATTCGCGGCATGGACTTTCGCTTTCCTGCATTGCAGGGATTCCGAACTGACGGTATTCCCGCAGAGCCACTTCGAATTCTACGAACTTACGGACAAGGCGCAGGGAGGCTCCTCGACGGCCACGCTTTCAGTGTCGGATTCGCAACTCGATGTCGAGGTGAACGTGCGTTCGGGCGTCGCATTCCCGGCAGTGGGTCTTGAGTTCAACCTGAAATCCATCGACAACAGGCCCACGGGACTGTTCGACCTTTCGAAATTCGATTCCCTCGAAGTGACATTTTCGACGCGGAGGATGCGTTCGGTTTCGCTGCGCGTCCTGACCGAGGATCCGGTCTATTCGCGGTCTGGCCGCGAATCCCTGCGCGTCCTGACACAGGACGTGCAGGCCGGACGCGCGCCGGCATCCGTCAAGGTCCCGACTTCCGCATTCCGCACCGCTCCCTGGTGGCTTTCGGCGATGGGCCTCGAAGAAGACGACGGACTTTCGCACCTGCACAGGAGCGCCTACCTCGAAGTCGTCTGCGGCAGCGGAGTGATGCGCGGTATTCCAGACGAACTAAGCGTCTCCAGGATTCGACTCTGGGGCGTGAACCGCGATTTCGAAAAGGGAATGCTTGCAGGCGCAGCACTCCTCGCCCTACTCCTTGTTGCCTTTATTATATATATTAAGAAAGCCAAGGGAAAACAGTCGTAACACAGGAGAAAACATGACTAGGTATTGGAATCTGGATCGCGTCATGCGGTTCGTGCTCTGCAGTCTCGGTGTAATCGTCGCATTGGGCCTTGTCTATTACTTGCGCGGAGTGCTCTTCCCGTTCATTGCGGCATTCCTCATCGCCTACATCGTCGACCCGATTGTAAACAAACTACAGAAACTGGTCAAGAAGCGCGTCATTGCGGTCATCATCGTGCTGCTCGCCTTCGCCCTGATTCTTTTCGGAGTCGGGAGGGTTTTCATTCCGCAAATCGTGCGCGAAGTCCAGACGCTCGGGACATTGATTGCAAGGATGTTTACGGACTCCGAATGGTCTTCACGCCTGAACGACGTGCTCCCCGCCAACTTGTGGGAGACCGTGCGTTCCATGATTTCTTGGGACAAACTAGCAGCGGCCATGCAACACATGGATTTCTGGAGCGAAGTCCAGAGCATCGCATCGAAGGTCCTGCCCGGCGCATGGGGCGTGCTTTCCTATACGGGTTCCGTGGTCGTGTGGTTCTCGAGCGCCGCCATCATCTTCATGTATCTCGTGTTCATCATGCTCGACATGCACAAGCTGCGCAACGGCCTTTTGCTGACATTCCCGAAACGTTTCCGCAAGCAGGCTAGTTTGTTCGCAAGTGAAACAGACAAATTCATGGGCAACTATTTCCGCGCCCAGGCCCTAGTGGCACTGCTGGTCGGGATTCTCTACGCCATCGCGTTCGGCATCATGGGACTGCCCATGGGAGTCGCCTTCGGACTTTTCTCCGGAGCGCTCAACATGATTCCCTACATGCAGCTCACCACCATCCCGCTCGCACTGCTACTGGCGGTCGTCCACGCCCTCAACACGGGGCTTCCCTTCTGGGAAGTGGCCATCATCATCGCATCCATCTATCTCGTCATCCAGGTTATCGAAGACTTTTTCCTCGTCCCGCACATCGTCGGGAAGTCGATGGACCTGCCTCCCGTGGGCATCCTCCTCTCCCTCTCCATATGGGGTAAGTTGTTGGGCTTCTTAGGCTTACTTGTCGCGATTCCCTTCACATGCATCTGCCTCGTGTACCTGAAAAAGTTCCACGAGATATCGGAAACGGCCAACGCGAGCGAAGTCGAACCACCGCCCGAGGCTTGATTTTAAAGGGCTCAGAAAAAGACACTTTTTTCAAAAAAAGTTTTCCACATGAGAAAAAAAAAGGTATAATATCACCATACAATTAATCTCAACAACTCAAGGAGTTATAAAATGAACAAACAAGAACTCATCGACGCCATCCTCGCCAACAAGGAAGCTGGCATTGAATCCAAGGCTGCTGCTGCCCGCGCTGTTGACGCCGTTCTCGACGGTATCGCCGCTGGTGTCAAGAAGGACGGCAACGTCCAGCTCATCGGCTTCGGCACCTTCGCTGTGAAGGAACGCGCAGCCCGTGACGGCCGCAACCCGCTCACCGGTGAAAAGATCAAGATCAAGGCTTCCAAGACTGTTGGCTTCAAGGCCGGCGCCGCCCTCAAGGCTTCTGTCGCTGCCAAGAAGGCTGCTGCCAAGAAGGGCAAGAAGTAATTCTTCTTTGTGTACGAAAAAGACCCCGCATCAGCGGGGTCTTTTTTTATTTAGTGGTCGATACAGAACTCGAATCTGTGACCTCTACCATGTCAAGGTAGCGCTCTAACCAACTGAGCTAATCGACCATTAAGGTAGCCCAATAGTAGAAACTTGCATTGAGTTTGTCAAGGGATAAAGGCGCACAATTCTCGCGACATATTGCCGAAATTCGTGTTTTTTCGAGGAGTCAGCGATCTTCCTTGGGAATCCAGTAACGCAACCGCCCCGTAATGTGCAATGCAGGGAGCGAATCCTCGCAATGGCCGCCGCGGCAATCTACCGCATAGAGGTCGAGGTCGGCGGTCCAGGTGGAATCGTCCTTCTGGTCAAAATGAAGCGTGCTGCGCCCCGCGTCGATGCTTCCCTTTTCGGAATTTTCGGCAACGAACCAGGAATACTGCCCCTGTACGGGGTGGTTATCCCCGAGAACCGGCGAATTGACCATGATGGAAAACTGGTCACCGTCAGCGCTCTCTTCGATCTGCGTCCTTAGAAACAGATAGTGATGGCTATTATGGATGAAGGGGATTTCCACGTCATCGGGAGCAAGCTCGACAGTCCTGCTTTTCTCGCCATTTATTTTGTACTTAATGTAGCCGCCGCCCTTGACTTCCCAGCTGTCGTTGATACCGCTACAGGCATAAAGCCCTAGCGCAAGAGCCGGGAAGATGGAAAGGATACGCCGCATCAGTTCTTGATTTCGCCGCCGGATTCTGCCGCCCTGCGCGCCCTCGGGTCTTCGAGAATGTAGAGCGGGAGATAGGAAATTTCTTCGTCATCGATAAGGAGGCGCACGATATACTTGTCGGGGCGCGCAATCTGAAGGCGCTGCATGTTGAGGACAAGGTTTATCGCGGCCGTGTCGAGACCGTCGGCGACGGGCTCGAATGGAATCTTCGATTCCATGACGGGCACTATCGGGTGCCCGCACACGTCCTCGATGGAAAGCTTCAGGTTGTGGATTCCCGCCTCGGAACGCTGGTAGCGGATGCGGAAAGCCGCCGCACACTGCGGAATGACAAAGGGGAACTGCGGAGGGAACGCCCTGTCGAACGCCCCGAGGATATTGAGCCTGCCGCCGATTCCGTTCGCGGTGGCGGCATCGCAGATTGCTGCTATTTCGATATTCATCAATGAACCGTCCATGAATCGGCCACATACTTCATGACGATGGGGCCGAAGTTGACACCTCTACCGCCCGCATTTTCCCAGGCCAGCATGGAAATGAAGACCTTTCCGTCGCTTGCAACTGCGATATCGGGAACCGAGCCGCGGAGATAGTAGTGCTTGCTGTTGTAGAATACAGTCTTGAAGTAGGGCAACTCGTTTTCGCCCATGAGCTTCCACGTGCTTCCGTCGAGGTAGAACACGTGGCTCTGCGCGAGCGAGGGTTTGCCCTTGTCGTCGATAATCGCGTAAAGCTTATTGTCGTAGGCGGCAAGCTTGATATGGTATGCCAAGATGCCTTCGTGGATGGATTGTCCGAACACTCCCGACTTGTTCCATGTGATGGAGGATGTGTTTGCGCTTCCCTTGTACACGTAAGGTCCGTACGATTCGGTATTGCGGTTCAGGAATCCCAGATAGAGCGTGTTCCCATCGGCCACGAGGTTGATTCCGTTCATGTTCTGTTCGATCTTCTCGGAATTCTTCTTCAAGGCGTAATCACTGCCGTACAAGGTGTAGTAGGCCTGGTAAGCCGACGTCGTATCGACAAAGACGAACGCGAGCATGCCGTTCTGCATATAGGCGGCCTGCTGTTCGCGCATCTTCAGCGGATGGTTCGTGTATGTCGTATCGCAGACGGTCCTGCGGTGTTCCGTGCGGCAATTCGAAGTCGTGAACGTCCGGTATGTGGGGACGCTTACGTCGGCCGTGACCCATGCAGAGCCGTCCCAGCGGCTGTACATCGTTGCATTCGTAGTTGTCTTGAGGTAGCTTACGAGCGGGTACCCGGAAGTGGGATGGCAATCGAGCGCCATGATGGAGGCCTCTTCGATGGCATCGCCCACGGAGGCCCAGGTCGAAGTTCCGTTCGCAGACCTGTAGACGGAGAGGTTACCTGCGCTCGTGAGGACCGCGAGATAGAGGTCGCTCCCGCCAGACTTGAGCTTGAGGGAAACGATGGAATCTGCAGCCGAAATTCCGGCCGTACTGATGGATTTCCAGGTGCTTCCGTCGAGATACTTCGTCGTGACCGCCTTCGCGCCGGAGAGGTAGGCCACGACAGGTTTTGCGCCCGCCACGGCAATAACCGGCGGAGTCGTCATCTTGCTCGTCTCGAGAACCGTATCGCTCGTGGCGAGATTCCGCCATGCCTTGCGGAAGTAGACCTTGCGGCAGACTTCTTCGGCACGGTGTCTGGAGAAGAACGCCTGGTTCGGATGCGCCGACGTGCTATCGCGGTAGTCGAGGCAGATGGTGAGCGAATTGTCCCTGGAACTGCGGATGAACGCGGAGTTGAATTCGGCGATATTGGTATCGAGAGAACCGTCATGGTTGCCCTGGTAGTAGTTGCCATCGACATTGCTGAAGCTCCACCAGAAGTCCTGATGGTTCTCGTCGCCGATCGTACCGAGTGTCGATTTCTTGCCGCCCCACGAAGTATCGTAGAAGTAGTAGGATTCACCGCTATCGAAGGATTCGTCGCCGCTCCAGAGGTACACCGTATCGGCCGCGGTAATCACGCCCACGGGCGACTGCTTGATGATACGGACAAAGGTCGTATCGCTAAACACCGCCTTGGTACTCGATTCCTCGGCACTGACGACGCAGTACAGGTCCCTGCCGTCCACCGTGTATTCGCCGGGCCGGAAATCGTAGAAACTGGACCCGTTCTTGTAGTAATCATACCGCGTGACGTTCGCTTCGAGCGAAGTATCCTTTTTCTGGTCGAAGCATTCCCAGGTGAACCAGCTGATGCCCTGCCAAACGTTGTTGACCGTGGCATTGAGTTCGAAGAGGTCGCCCGCCGTCACGTAGATTTCCTCGTCCTTCACGGAAATGACGGGAAGCTCGGTAGAATACTGTATCCTCATCGTATCCATCGCCATGTTTCCATCGTTGTCCGTGGCGCGCGCAACACAGTAGAAGGTCGCCGTCGCGGCGGGAGCCTTCCAGACCGTATCGTACTGAGAAACAGTCTTCCAGTTATTCGCGATTTCGGAAGGCGTCCCGCAACTCCATTCCCGCTTCTCGATGAAGCCCGGGAAGTCGGGGTAGTCGTAGGCCGTGGCGCCCAGCACGATGTTGTAGCCCTCGCGGACGACAGCCGACTCGTTTGCGACAACAACGGTCGGAGGCGCAAGGATGATATCGATCAGGGTCGTATCGCGCGAGGTATTGCCGTCGTCGTCGGTAACGCGGATAATGCACTTGTAGCCATTCTGGGCCGTAGCAGGCATGGAGGCCGAATACTGCGGGGAAGTCGCGCTGGAGTAGGTGAACCCGATATTCTGCGCATCGGCAGAACCGCATCCCCATTCGTAGAGCACGATTCGCCCATAAAGGTCGCTCGCCATGGCGTCGAGCCCGAGAGTATCCTTGATGGTGACGGTGTAATTGCCCAGCACCTGGACTGTCGGCGGGTCCTGCAGCACATTGAATACCGCCGTATCGCTCGCCTGGTTATTGTCGTCGTCGGTGACGCGGATGGCGCAGTACCAGTTGCACGCCTCGGGCGGCATCGTGACGGTCGGGGTCGTATTCTTTGCAAAACTCGTCCAGCCGTTTTTCAGGTTCGCGCGGACACTGTCGCAGGCCAATTCGTAGCCCACAATTTCACCGAGGGTATCCATCGCAACGAATCCAAGCTGCACCTGGTCCTTGATGGTGAGCGTCTGGTTCGTGATGTTGAGCGAGACGTACGGGAGATCCAGCAGCACCCTGAAGTATGCCGTATCGTTGGCCGTTTCGCCGTCGTCGTCGGTCGCCCTGACAATGCACTTGTAGTTTTCGGACGCGATTCCCGGCATCTGGACGGAAATGGGAAGATTCGAGAGCGACTGCTGCGGGGTCGCAAAAGTGGTGTCGTAGTCGAAGGCGACTATGGTTCCGTTGGAGCAGCCCCATTCGATCTTCGCGATGGTCCCGAACCTGTCGCTTGCGTTCACCCTGAGTTCCACAGACGAATTGATCTTGTGGCGATTGTCCATGGATTCCGACGTCACCTGGATTGTAGGCGGATCGGGGATTACGTTCACAAGCAGCGTATCCGCGCGCTGTACGAGTGCGGAATTCTCGATTTTCACGATAAGTTTCTTGGTTCCGGGAGCCGACCACGAAATATCGCCTTCCAGACGGTCGTCCGTCGGGCACGGAGTGCCGCCGGCGCAAATCCAGCTGAGCGTAAAGAACTTGTCTCCGGAATCGCTGTTGTTGCCATCCGCAAAAAGCTTATAGGAGATGACATCGTTCACGGAAACGTTTGTATCGTTCGTCGGGGATTCGAAATAGACGACAGGGCCGTCATTGAAGAAGCCGAAGCGCACCTTGTTCGTAACGACTCCGTCATCCGTCCTTGCCACCATTTCGTAGAAGGCCCCTATACGGATGTCACCCGGCAGCATCGTCTTGTCAAGGACCAAGGTCGCCACGCTGTCGTCAATCTCAGTACGGAATACCGACGCGTTTTCGACATTCGATTCCCACGTGACGCTATCCGGCATCGGGAGGGCGCTTTCGACCTTCGCCTTGAACGTGAACGAATGGAGGAGGTTGATCATCGAAGTCGCCTTGTCATCCACCGTAAGCGTTATATTCGAAGCGCGGACCATAAAGTTCAGCTTGGTCGTATCCGAGACTAGCCCCGCGCTATCCTTGACCACGAGAGCGAGGGAATGTTCCCCGTCCGCAAGGTTTTCGACATTCTTCGTCCAGCTGTTCACCGTAAAGTAAGACGCCTCGGTTTCCACCCCGTCAAGCCAGGCTTTCGCGGAATCGACCTGCGAACCGAAGTCGTAGAGCCTGAACGCGAACTGGTAGTCGCGCACGCGGATAGTATCCAGTTTCTTATTGAAGACGATGACGGGCGCCGCCGTATCCTTGAGCGTAAGCGTCGGGAGTTCGGTGGTATCGTCGGCGATGACAATCCTGTCCTTGAGGCTTGCGCGGTCGAACCTGTAGTTCGTGGTATCGATGGCGTAGACGTCATAAGATCCCGGGGGGACGTTCATGCTGTAGTAGCCGCTCTCCTTCGTGGTACCGTAGAAGAAGTTCCCGAGCGTATCTTCCATGGCGATGCGGATTCCCGAATGATGGTGCCAGCTCTGGTATTTCGCATAGCCGTTGAAGTTTCCGTTCGTATTGTCGAGGTTCCCGAGGAAGAACTTCCACGGTCTCAACTTCCCGCCATCGTCGACATGCTTCGCGACAACCGTATCGTAGCCGTCGGTCACCCAGACATCCCAGTAGAGGATACCGGAGAGGCCAATCAGGTTCTTGCCTGTCGTATCGACAATCTCGAAGCTCTTCTCGGCGATATCGCGTGCGACAAGGTATTCCTCGGGGTCGGTAAAGATGGGCGGGTTGCGTCCGTCGGGGCTCTTCGCCACGCGGATGTAGTAACGGAGCGAGCCCGGGTTGTCCCGGTCTTCGGCGCGGTAGTAGAAGGCGAAACGTTCCTTGCTGCTGAAGCGGCCGCCGTCAAGCGGCTGCAACAGTTCAATCGTGGGCAACTGGTTGAAATGCAGGTAGACCGTATCGAGGGTCTCGTTGCCGTCGTCGTCCACCGCGATGACATAGACCGTCTGGTTCCCGAGCGAGTCAACGTAATCCTTCTTGTAGGGAATCGAGATGGCGAGGCTGTCGCTCCCCTTGACCTTCTTTGTATCCCAGACCTTGGCGGAATCCTTGCCCGGGCCATCGATATCGACCTTGACTTCGACCACGGTGCCGAAGGAATCGGCCGCCCAGATATTGAAATTTGCGGCCTTCTTGTGACGCGCCTTCACCGTATCGCGCGGAACGTAGAGCACGGGAGGCGTATCGATGACACGGACATAGAGCGGCCTCCTGTGGATACCCGCCGTATCTATGGCGTTGTTACCGTCAATCGCGCGGAAAATGGGGAAATAGACGCCGGCACTATCGTAGGCCCAGCTTTGCGCCACGGTGTTCTCGCTCGTGACGACGCTGTCGCCAAAGATCCATTCGAACCTGTAAATCTTGTCGGCGTAGAGAGGCAGGAATCCCATAAAGTAGACGGAATCGCCGACCGTCACCGTAATCGTGTCCGCGACGGAATCGGCCGGGAGGGTCATCGTCGTAATAGAATCCGCGAAAGCTTCGGCATTCTCGAAGGGGTGATCAAAGGCGAATACGATGGAATGGTTGTTCCTGAGCCGGACGTTTTCCACAATGGAAGATTCCCTTGAACAGGCGAATAGGGCCACAAGGCATGCCGCCAAGGCTAGAATCAGGCAAGAATTTCTCAATCGCATATCGGATTCCTCATTAGACACGAAATAACGGGGCGCCTATGGGGGCGTCCTGCATTTTTAAATTTATCTTTTTAATTCGAAAAAACAAACGCCTATCTTTGTTTATATATTCTACTATGTAGGTTTTTGAGGCTTTTATGGAAGAAATCCCCCTCTGGTACTGGCTTTTGGTGTTTTTTGCCTTCGGCGCGTGCGTCGGGAGCTTCTACAACGTGATTGTTTACCGCATGCCCCGCGGGATTTCGCTCATCAACCCGCCGAGCCACTGTCCGCTGTGCAAGAAGCACATCCCCATCCGCTACAACCTGCCTATCGTGGGGTGGCTATGGCTACGCGGGAAGAGCGCCTGCTGCCACCAGCCCATCAGCGTCATCTACCCGATTGGGGAGGCGCTGTGCGGCTTGCTGGGTGCGATTGCGCTGTTTGCTGCCGTCGCGGTAGTGGGCGGTGTGCCGGTATCGGCCTCTTTTTTCACGGCGCCGGTCACTGAACCCGCGGTGTGGGCGTCGGCATTTGCGATGTTTTGGCTTTTGCTCGGGGCGTACCCGGTATGTGCGGTCGACTGCAAGTACAAACTGATTCCCGATTCCATCTCGGTGGGCGGGATTGTCGCTGGCCTTTTGATTTCGATTATCCCCGGCGGTGTCGCTCCGCTCCAGAGCCTGGTCGGGGCGGTGGTCGCGGGCAGCGGACTCTACCTGGTGGGTTGGTGCGCGACGAAACTTCTGAAGAAGGAAGCCATGGGCTTCGGCGACGTAAAGCTCCTCGCGGGCTACGGCGCACTGATGGGCGTGACGGGCGCGGTCGAGACGCTAATCGTGGCCGCGATCCTCGGCATCGTCGTGATGGTCCCCTACGGCAAGATTGCCACTCGTCGCAATGCCGCTGGCCAGGATGCCGCCGAAACCTCGGGACAGATTCCCTTCGGGCCGTTCCTCGCGGTGGCCGCACCCTTCATGTACCTCTGGGGCGAGCAGTTATTTAACTTGTATGTAGCGCTCGTTTTCGGGGAATAAGTCGATTTTGACATTTTTGGGGATTAAATGAAGTTTCTTTGACCATTTAATCCCCATTTTCAGGGAAATCACTCAATTCGGATTGTTTTTTGCATATTGCGCGAGCCGTCGCGCACCTTTACGATGTATATCCCGCGGGGCAGCCCAGCCATGCTTGCCGCGCGGCCGACGCTTTCACGCACTAGCTTGCCGGTCGCACTGAAAACTTGCACGCGGGCTGCGGGCGAGTATTCCAAGCGGGGGTTCGCGAGGCCGCTAGCGAGTCCACCGATTGCTGTCGTCGTGTCGGAGGTGTCGGGCTTCGTCACGTTCACTGCGGTCAGTTCCAGCTGGTCGAGGTTCGGGCCGTCGTTTCCGCCCACGGTCGCGAATGTGATGGTGCTAGCGCCAAACGGCAGCATGATGGAAACGTCCTTCGTCACGTAGGTGGTCCAGTTGCCGGTCGTCGCGAATTCGACCTCCTGCGATTCGCTCGCATCGCCCTTGATGGAAAGGCTGCGGGCCGCATTGCTCCCGTTCGCGTATGTCAGGGTAAGTTTGTATTCGCCGGCCCCGTCAGCATAAACCGGCACCTTCACGCTCGATGTTCCCGTGCCGAAGTTCACGTAGCCCGCACCCGCGAAGCCCGCGTTGCTACTCTCGTTGACGGCATTCTCGATAACGCCCTCTTCGGCCTGGAACTTGCCCGAGCCATCGCCGATGAACGAGGGCGTAAGTTCGATGTCGCCTGCAGCGGTAATGCTTGCCTGCGGTTTGCTCGCGTCGATACCCGCGGCGCTCTTGCCGCTCCAGCCGGCGAATTTCCAGCCGGAGTTGGGAGTGGCGGTGAATGTCGCCGTCTTGCCTTCCATGACCTTGTCGCCGCTGAGGTTTGTGCTGACCTTGCCGCCGATGGCGTCGCCAAGCGTCACCTTGTAGTAGGTGGCGTTCGCGTCAATAGTCATGACTTCGTTGGAGTATGCGCCGAGGCCGCCCATGCTGTTGGCCGCACGCACCGTAATCTTCGAGCCCACCGCGATGCCTTCGAGCGAGAAGCTCGGAGTAATCACGTTTGCCTTGTACTTGCCGTTCACGAAAATAACCCATGCGCGTGCGTTGTTATCGTCGGCCCAGGTAATTTCGGCGCCTTCCTGCGCAATTTTCGGAGCGTTCACCTGCGCGGTCAACTTGGTCGGGTCCCAGTTGTCGCTACCCTTGAGCACGTTTTGGAGCGTGTACTTCGCGGCATCGCTTGCGTTCCACACCGTCTTGAGCGTGGTCGCGGTCGAGGCGTCCTTGCCGCCATTGAAATACGTCTTGCGCTGGCTCGTGTTCACAGCGTTGCCGTTGCCGTCCTTGCTGTTGTATTCGCCAAAAACCTGCGGGGCGGAATTCATGTCGGGGCCCCAGCCTTCGCCCTTGGGCTGCGCAATCATCTTCGTGTTCAAGAAGACCGTCTTTGCGTGGCCCCAGGAACGCCCCAGGTAGAAAGTGCCGTTGAAACTGTTGTTGCTTACCGTGATGGTCGCGTTGTTGAAGACGTAGCCCCAGTCACCCGGATTTTGCGATGCAGTGATGTAGCCGCCGTTTCGTGTCATCACGAGCTTGGTGCCTTCGAAGAATACGTCGCCGCCACCGCAGATGAAGTCCACCGTGCCGTCGATTTCGCCGCCTTCCCAGTAGGTGCGGCCCTTCTTGGTGTAGTAGGTATCCTGACCGCTCAGCAGGCGCACGTTCTTGTAGATAAACTTGTCGCCCTCGTTCTGCTGCAGGGCCACCTGGCGCGCCGCGTTGCCGGAGTTGTATGTGCCCTTGTTCTGCAGGGTGATGTCCTGCATGTACATCTCGTTGTTTTTCGGGAAGTATATTGTCGCCGTGAGGCTTATGCCCTCGGTGTCGGTCGTGTTCGCGATGATCGTCTTTTCGAGGCTCTGCCCGATAATCGAGAGGTACGAGGCGCTCACGGTCGATTTCCCGTGGCTGTCGCCCGTAAGCTTGGTGATGTCGTATTCGCCATCGGGCACGAAGATGACGAAGCGGTTGCTGGCAGATGCGCCCGACTTGCTGGCAGCAGCAACAGCCGCCTTGAAATCGCCATCGACACCGACCACGAAATCGATTTTCTTTTTCTCGACCGCGGATGCGCTCACCGCAAGAGCGAGGAATGTGCAAACTGCAAACCTGTTCATGATTACCTCGCCACGCCGTTTACTCGGAACACCTTGCCGTTGCCGCGCCTAAGGTACACGCCCGCGCTTTTGCCGCGAATGCCGAAGTCCACGAAGTAACGGTCCGCGGGAGCCCCGACTGCGGAGCGGCGCATGTCGCGCTTCCCAATAAACTCCGTGGTGTCGCCCGGAGTCGTGCTGGTATCGCCCACATCGACCTTGCCCACGAGCAGGTCCTCGTTCATCCAGCCGATGTAATCGATATTCGCCATGCCGTCTTTCGAGAGGCTCGTGAACTTGAGTTCGCTGTAGCCCGCGGGCAGTTCCACCTCGACGGATTGCGTTTTCCAGGTGGTCCAGCCGCCGGTCGATTCCATGTTCCCGCTTTCGATGAGCGTCCTGTCGTCTGCAGTAACGCTGAACCCGCGTTCTGCGCTCCCGCCGTTCGCAAAGCTGATATAGAGCGTGTACTTGCCCTCGGCTTTTGCCGTCACGCCGTAGGTCACGAAACTTCCCGTCGCGTTGGCTACGTTCGCGTAGCCTTCGCCCACGAATCCCGTGTTGCTCGATTCCTTCACGCCGTCGATTTCAACAAAGTTCACGCCGTCGATAAACGCCTTGCAGGAATCGTTCCCGCACATGGCCGCCGGAGGGGGCGGTTCCACGTAGGTTCCCTGCAGCTTTTCGAGTGCCGCGAGGTATGCCGATTCTGCGCTCAGCAGGGCGGAACCGTAGTCGCCTGCCCACTGGTAACCCGTGCGGCGTTCCTCGCTAATCTTGGTGAAGTCCTGCGTCTTGGTGCTTGCGCCGTCGCGGTCGCAGAAGAAGTAGTTGTCGTTGTTCACCTCGTAGAAGCGGTACCACAGCACGTTTCCGTCGCGCTGCTCGAAAGTCCCCGCCTTCTTATTGAAGTAGAGCCCCACGACGCGGGTCTTCTTGTACCAGGCGATTGCGCCCTTGACCGCCTTCTGGATGGCTTCGGTTTGTTCGGGCCAGTTCATCAGGAACCATACCACGCCGGCGGATTCGCTGCCCGACTTGGATTCCAGTTCGTAGGCGCGTGCGGGGCGCGGCGCATAGTTTGCCGTGTCGTGCTGGGCGCACCATACCGTCAAGTTTCCGTTGTTCACAATCTGCGCCTTGAGCAGGTAGTCGACAGCCTTGTCGAGGGCGGACTTCATCTTGTTCCGGGTCGCATCGTCGATGATGTCGCTGTCGAAGGGCGAAGTCCTGTTCGCGATATCCATCATCGTGACCATCGCGCGCACCATCGCGTTGTCGTTGAGCGTCACGTGGTCGCTGTAGTTGCCGCGCTTGGGCCAAACCTGCGGGAGGCCTCCCGTGGAACGTTGCATGGTGAGGATAAAGTTCAATGCCTTGTTGAAGCTCGACTTGAAGGTCGCCTTGTAATTACTGTTCGTTGTTTCCTTGTAGCGCACCGCCAGCAGGCGCATTTCCTGGATAGTCGCGTTGTTGTCGATGGTGCCGAGGTCGCCGCCGTCCTTGGAGCGCCATTCCGACTTTTGCCCGCCGGTGTATGCACTCTTGTACTTGTCGGCCATCGCCTTGTAAAAACCGCCGTTGCTGATTTGCCACGTGGTCATGTTGTAGGTGTACTGGTCGATATCCATGCCGGAAGCGGCCGAGGTCAGTTCCGAATAGCCGCGGTAGCTGTTGATTTTCGAGACCGCCGTTGCGGGGGGGACGTAGTCTGCCGCCAAAGCGAAAGAGCCTCCCGATAACAGGGGGAGCGTTACAAGAATTCCAAACCAGCGTTTTTCCATAACATCCTCACGTTAAGAAAACTATGCCATACAGCATTAATCTAACATAATATATGTCAAAAAAGCTGGCAGGGAACGATGTTTTTATTTACAAGTTGTCCATGGACAACGCCCAAAATAGGCAAAACGGAGCACATTTGGAAGCGTTGCCGTGCCACTATACCTTAAAGCCCGCATCCACCATGCATTTTTGTGCGAAGGCGTTCGCCTCGTCCTCTTTTTCGGGATAGTTGTGCGTGATCTCGATGTTCTGCAAACAGATACCCTTCTTGCCGTGGTAAAGCACGTGCGCCAGCTCATGGAAGAAAGTGAACCACATCGTCGCGCGTTTCTCGAAGCGGTCGTGCAGCTGGATTAGGGGAACGTCCTTGTACCAGCGGTACATCCCGTGAACCGGCGAACTCTTGAAGTTCTGCACAAACAGCACGCGGATACCGATTTTGCGGCACAGCGCCTGCAGGCCAGTCATGCAGTCGTCAACCACTTCCGCCTCGGGCGTCCAGTAGGTAATGCGCTTCTTGCTCTTCGGGCGAACCCTGTTGGCCGCCGCAAATGCGATGATTTCGGGGAGCGCCGCCTTCAGGTTCTTGCGGACCGCGGGCTGCCCCAGCTTTTCCATCGGGTCCTGGTCCGAAAGGATTTCGCCCCGACGAATCCATGCCGACATGGCATACGGGTCCTTGACATCGGCGAGCGAAATGCGGAAGGCGACCTTCAGGCGGGCATCCTTGTAGTAACTGTCCCACGCCTGCGGAGACGCCACCGCGAAGAACTTGAGGAGCGAAAGGCCCGATTTGTCGTCCGCCTCGTTTTTACCGCGCCGTACCCAGTCGCGCACACCAAGTTCTTCGGGAAAAGACTTTCTCCAGAGAGGCTGGTCCGAAAGCGAAGCCTTGACTCGTTCGCGTGAAAGGTATTCATCATAAGCAATTTGGCTACGCAGCCAAAACGAAGCTGGGATTTCTGTAACCATCTCCAACATAATTGCGACTTCCGGCATAATGCGGCAATTGCCTTGCAAAATATCATTCACCGCCTTGGGCGTGTAACCCATGCGAGCAGCCAAGTCATTCGCATCTAGGCCCATTTCTTCAAGTTTTTCAGCAAGATGCCGCCCAGGAGGCACCACAACAGCCAATTCGTCACATCTAAAAACCTGCATAAGAGCTCCTACTTATGATAATCTACAATTTCTAAGATAGAAACAGTTTGTTCCACAATCAATCCGACGATATTCCCGTCACTATTTAAAACCGGCTTGAATATAAGCCGATACGGATGATCTAAATCGCACGCCCATTGCCCCGCACGGTCGCCAACCAATTCATGAAAACGCCCCGCCACATATTTCAATGAATCCAAATCAACAGCTCGAAGCAAGGCGTCTATTCTTACCGAATAAACATCCGCCCGTCGTTGCCCCAACTTTCGCACAGCATAGGCCCTGTCGCCCGCGCAGCGAGCTAATTCTTTGTCTGCATATACTACTTGCACCTACCACCTCATCATTTTACCACACCTACAATATACATTAAAATTTTAATAAATGCAATAGGTACATTATTTTTTATAAAAAAAAACAGGAAAGTCCGAGCCCTTGACAGCAGGATTACGCCGAGTATAGATTTATTCTTGCTAGTGCAAAAAAACAAAGGAGCAAATTATGGGAAGGAAGCCGCGCATCAATTCATTCATCTACACATATGGCAAATTCGGGAAAGGATTTCGGGAAATCCTGGACACCGAGAATAAATTCCTGTACTCACACGGACGCTATCCGACAAAAATCGTAGCAGAGGACCTGCCCGAAGACTACATAAAAATTCATAGTCGCACGCTTTGGTATATGACGGGTTTCCTCAAGACATCGGGCGTTGTCGATATCCAATACAAAATGGCGAAGCTAAACCATCTGTTCAAGGACGATTACGTCTTTATTTCTTACAAAGAAAAACTGAAGGTTGAAGAAGACCGATTTGGTTTCATAGACTATGTCAATTACGACGCATGTTTTTGCGGGCCCGACATCCTAGATATCGCCCACGCCATTGAGAAATATTCACATCTTGACATTTCGCACATTCGAAAGGGAATGAAGGAAAAAGTACGCTGGCTAAAGAAAAACGAACCCGATTTTTACGAAACATGCTTTCACGGAAACGACAAGAAATTTTTGAAAGAAATCGATAGCAAGTGGTGATTAACCTACACCGCGACCTTGAATACGATACCACCCGTCACGTAACGGTGGATGATGGAATTGATGAGCGTCTGGTACGGCATGCCAGCAGCCTTTGCCATTTTCTTGATGCCATTCAGGTCATCAAGCTGCATACGAATAGTGATGTTCTTCGCCGAAGCAGACATAATGTCAGCCCGAATCCGTTCTTCCTCCTCGTGCGAAAGCGGAACTGTTTCGTCATTTTCCACCGCTTCCATCAAAGCGCGTTCTTCGTCATCAATCGGCTCATCTATAAATTTCGAGTTCGCCATTTTCTAACCTCCTCTGATACAAACGGCTTTTGAAAGCTGTTTTGAGAAAATATGTTCCATCGTTTTCCTCAATAAACGGAACGCAATGAACATACCCATCAACAAGAACAAGAAACATCCTTTGACCCTTATGTTCTGTTTGGTTATTAACCATCCTAGTGATAAACCGGCCCGCAAGGATTTCTTGCCTTACTGATTCCATATCGATGTTATGCTTCTGCTTGACCACGAGAGCTTTCTCCGTATCAAACCGCACCTTCATCTCTATATTTATAATATACATAATTTACAAATCCCTGTCAAGTTTAATTCAATCTTTTTTGCCCCGCGAATGATGTTACATCCGCGACTTGAGCAGGTCTTATAAGGGGAATTCTAGGCTTCTTGACAAGCAACGCCTCTTTTTCATTCATCATTCACTCCTCCCCGCAAACAGGCTTGAAATTGCGGGTCTTCAATTTTTTTTCGCGAGTATCGTCTACTCACTTGTGCACTAAATATAATTTCTCAGGGCATCATTGTCAATAGGTTCGCGACAATTTTTTGAACAGCCCTCCCGGCAGCCCCTTTATGTCCAAGCAAGTTTGGCCGCGGTGAAGGCAGAACCGTGCTGTAATAGTAATTTCACTATTTGCGATTACAACAAACAGAGTCCTATAATTGAACGCCGAAGAATTCCGCGACTTTCTTGCAGACAAATTCAATGTCTTCGGTTTTTAGACCGTAGAACATGGGCAAACGCAGCAGGCGATTGCTTTCGCGGGTGGTGAACCTGTCTTCGCCGGCAAAACGGCCATAGCGCAGGCCCGCAGGCGAGCTATGCAGCGGCACATAGTGGAACACCGCAAGAATCCCGTTGTACACCAGGTGCTTGAGGAGTGCCGTCCGCGTCTGCAAATCTTCCACCTTCAGGTAGAACATGTGCGCATTGTGCTTGCAATGTTCCGGAATGTACGGCAGTTCGAACAGGCCTTTCGCGGCCAGCGGCGCAAGCAGTTCGCGGTACATATTCCAGCTCGCCATGCGGTTGTCGTAAATCTCGTCGGCGCATTCCAGTTCCGCATAGAGGTATGCGGCATTGAGCTCGCTCGGCAAGTAGCTGGAGCCTAGTTCCACCCAAGTGTACTTGTCGACTTCGCCCCTGTGGAACTGGCAGCGGTTGGTACCCTTCTCGCGGATAATCTCGGCACGGTCGCAGAACTTTTTATCGTTTATCAGTAACGCGCCGCCCTCGCCCATGCTGTAGTTCTTGGTTTCGTGGTAGCTGTAGCAGCCGAAGTCCCCGAGCGTACCAAGCGCCTTGCCCTTGTAGGTGGCCATCATGCCCTGCGCGGCATCTTCCACCACGAACAAATTATGGCGTTTCGCAATCTCGTTTATCTTGTCCATCTCGCAGGCCACGCCCGCGTAGTGCACCGGCACAATCGCCTTCGTCTTCTCGGTAATAGCCGCCTCGACCAGGTTCTCGTCCAGGTTCATCGTATCGGGGCGGATGTCCACGAACACGCACTTGGCTCCCTGCGAAACAAACGCGTCGGCAGTGGAGACAAACGTGAACGAGGGCATAATCACCTCGTCGCCGGGCCCGATGTCGCAGAGCCTGGCCGACATCTCGAGCGCATGCGTGCAGCTCGTGGTAAGGAGCGCCTTCGCCGTGCCGGTGTGCTTCTCGAGCCACTCGTGGCACAGCAGGTTGTAGGTACCGTCACCGCAAATACGGCCGCTCTCGACGGCCTGCTTCACGTAGTCAAGTTCTAGCCCCACGAAGGGCGGCTTGTTGAAGGGGATCTTCATGATGCAGAAAATATATATTTTTCGGGCATAAAAAAGATATATTGTCCATACCATGAGTTTCAAAAAGAAAATGCTGCTCCTCGGGGGCAGCCACGCCGAAATCCCGCTAATCCAGGCCGCGCAGGCGCTGGGCTGGTACGTGATAACCACGGGCAACAACCGCGACGGCCTCGGTCACCCCTACGCCGACAAGACTGTGTTTGCAAATTATAGCGACAAGGACGCCATGTTAGAACTGGCCCGCGCCGAGGGCGTGCAGGCGGTGTGTTCCGGATGCAACGACTTCGCGCTGCTTTCAACAGTGTATGTTTGCGAGAAGCTCGGTTTGCCGGGGCACGACAGTTACACGACAAGCCTCGAAATTCACCACAAGGACAAGTACCGCGCACTTGCCTCACGACTCGGCATTCCGACACCGCGTGCCCTTGTTGTTCGAAGCGCCGACGAATTTGAAGTCGCCATTGCGCAACTCACATTCCCAATTATTGTAAAGCCGGTCGACCTCACCGGCGGCAAGGGAATCCACCGCGCAGCCAACCCCGAAGAAGCACGTGAAGCGTGCAAGGATGCCTGCAGCCGCACACGGCAAGACCACATCGTGATCGAGGAATTCGTTCAGGGCACAAACCACGGATTTTCCGCCATGCTGGTGAAAGGCAAGGTCGCATTCGCCTTCTCGGACAACGAGCAATACTTTGTCAACAAGTACCTAGTGAGCGGAGCAAACTCGCCGAGCACATCGGGCAGCGAAACTCTCGCGAAACTCCGCGACTACAGCGAACGCATTGCGCGTGAACTCCACCTGGTCGACGGCATTCTGCACATCCAATACATCGAGAAGCCGGACGGAACGCCCGTCATCATAGAGATATGCAGGCGCCCTCCTGGAGATTTGTACATCAAGTTCGTGAAGTACGCGACAAGCATCGACTACCCGAAATTCATCGTGATGGCCGAAACCGGCGAGGACATTTCCGGCATTGCCGATGTGCCTACGCAAGGTTACTGGCTGCGCCACTGCATAATGGCAGGGCCCGACATCGCAAACGGCAGCACTATCCGCGACGTCACTTTTGCGCCCGAAATTCAAGGCAACATCGTCGAAAAATTCCTGTGGTACAAGCCCGGCGAACGCATCGCCGACAGGCTCACCTACAAGGCGGGAATCGTGTTCTTCAAGTTCCGGAGCCCCGAAGAGATGGAAAACAAGACCGCCCGCATGACGAATCTTGCACATATCGTGGTGGAATGAATTATATTAAAAGCATGAAAAAGGAACCTTACCAGATTGCGTTTATCGGTGGCGGTATCAACTCGGCCATCGGCGAAGTCCACAAGGCGGCAAGCCAGATGGACGGGCACTTTGAGCTCGTAGCGGGCGCATTCAGCACCCACGCCGAAGCGAACAGCGAAACAGCACGCACCTGGGGCGTCGTTGCCGACCGCACCTACGCAAACTACCGCGAACTCTTGCAAGCCGAAAAGGGCAAGCTCGACGCAGTCGTTGTGCTCGCACCGACAGACTATCACAAGGACATCGTGATCGACGCGCTGAACGCGGGGTTCCCCGTGATTTGCGAGAAGTCCCTCGCCACGAGCGTTGCAGAAGGCGAAGCCATCGCGAAGGCCGTCGCCGAAACGAAAGGCTTCTTCTGCACCACGTACAACTACACCGGCTACCCGATGGTGCGCGAACTCAAGCAGTTTATCGCCGACGGAAAGCTCGGCAAGATACAGCAGGTGCAGGTAGAAATGCCGCAAGAAGGCTTCATGCGCCTGGGTTCCCATAACGAGCCGCCCAAGCCACAGGCCTGGCGCCTCAAGGATACCGTAATCCCGAAGATTTCGCTCGACCTCGGGAGCCACCTGCACAACATGATTTACTTCCTGACCGGCGAACGGCCCGAACACATCGTGGCCGACCAGACCACCTTCGGGCTCTTCCCGCAGATTGTGGACAACGTGGGTGCGCTCGTGCAATACACGAACAACGTGCGCGCGCAAATCTGGTTCAGCAAGACGGCGCTCGGCAACCGCAACGGGCTGCGCATCCGCGTGTACGGCAGCGAAGGCAGTGCCGAATGGTTCCAGCTGGAACCCGAGACGCTCAAAACGTGCGACCTGCGGGGCAACGTGAGCCTGCGCGACCGCACCGGCGACGTGAAAATTGCGAACCAGCAGCGCTACAACCGCTTCAAGGCGGGCCACCCCGCAGGCTTTATCGAAGCCTTCGCAAACTACTACAAGGACATCGCCGACTGTCTCAAGCAATACTTTGAAACCGGAAGCTTTACAAGCCAGTACGTTTGCGGCATCAGGACCTCGCTCGAAGGTCTCGCCATGATGCAGGCCGCCGCGAAGTCCGCACAAAGTAACAAGTGGGAATCCGTCCAGCAGAGGTTTTAGATGAAACTCTCATTCGTAATTCCCTGTTACCGCAGCGAAAACACCATCGAGACCGTGGTGCAAGAAATCCGCGATACCGTCGCGACGCGCCCCGGCACCGACTACGAAATCGTGCTGGTGAACGACTGCAGCCCCGACGGCGTATGGCAAGTCATCAAGCGCCTCGCCGCAAACGACAGCCACATCAAGGGAATTTGCCTTGCGAAAAACTTCGGGCAACATTGCGCCCTTATGGCAGGCTACGGGCAGGCCACCGGCGACTACATCATCAGCCTCGATGACGACGGACAGACCCCCGCCAGCGAAAGTTTCAAGCTTGTAGACAAACTAGAAGAAGGCTACGACGTTGTTTACGGCTACTACGAGCACTCCGCGCAGCACCTCTTCCGCCGCTTTGGCACGTGGGTCAACAAGAAAATGGCCGAAGCGATTATCGGCCAGCCCAAGACGCTTCGCACCACCAGTTTCTTCATTATGCGCAAGTTCATCGTCGATGAAATCGTGCGCTACCCCCACCCCTTCGCCTATATCAGCGGGCTCGTGTTCCGAGCGACCAAGAACCTGGGGAACGTCGCCGTCGGTCACCGCCGCCGCATCGAAGGCGAATCGGGCTACACCATCGCAGGCCTAATCGGGCTATGGATTAACGGCTTTACCGCATTCTCCGTCAAGCCGCTGCGCGCAGCCACCTTTATCGGCGTTATCTGCGCCCTCGTCGGCTTTGTCGCAGGCCTCTACGTCGTTTACCAGAAATTCCTCAATCCCGAAATTCCCGTAGGCTACACAAGCATGCTCGCCACTCTGCTGTTCGTGGGCGGCATGATCATGCTATTGCTCGGGCTCATCGGCGAATACGTGGGCCGCATCTACATCAGCATCAACCAATCGCCGCAATACGTGGTGCGCGAGCGGACGTTCTAAGGGTAGCAAATGGCCGCGGCACAGACAACTGAATGGACCACAGTCATCAAGCCGAAATCGAGCCTGCTCTCGGTTGACTTCGGCGAAATTTGGCAGTACCGCGATTTGTATCGTATGTTCGTCAAGCGCGATATCGTCACGTGGTACAAACAAACTATCCTCGGCCCGCTGTGGTTTTTCATTCAACCCATCATGACCACCGTCATGTTCATGGTCGTGTTCGGCGGCATCGCCAAAATCAGCACCGACGGGCTCCCGCAGCCGCTCTTTTACCTCGCGGGCATTTGCCTGTGGACCTATTTTTCGGAATGCCTGAACCAGACGAGCAAAACCTTCATCGAAAACGCGAATATGTTCGGCAAGGTGTATTTCCCGAGGCTCGTGGTGCCGCTCGCTACCGTCACGAGCAACCTCGTGCGACTCAGCATCCAGATGGGGCTGTTTTTCCTGGTATTTGCGTACTACCTGATTTTTACTGACGCGCCTGTGCACCCTAATTTGTACGCACTGCTCACGCCCGTGCTCATAGCACTCATCGCCGCGCTCGCCCTCGGATTCGGCGTGCTGTTCAGCAGCCTCACCACCAAGTACCGCGACCTCACATTCTTGCTGAGTTTCATTGTGCAGCTTTGGATGTACGCGACCCCCGTAATTTACCCGCTCAGCACCATCGAAGACCCGCGCCTCAAAATGCTCATGCAGGCAAACCCGCTCACCAGCATCATGGAAACGTTCAAGTTCGGCATGCTCGGCGTAGGCGAATTCAGCTGGGCAGCCCTCGGCTACACCGCAGGCTTCGCCGTCTTCATCCTTGCGCTCGGCATTGTCGTATTCAACAAGATACAGCGCACGTTCATGGACACGGTGTAAGCAATTCCCGCGCAATCTCTTCGCGATGGTTCTCGCGAACACCACAGTCCTTCGCAATCTCGTTCCAACAAGCGACCGCGTTTTCGACTTGGTCTATGATTCCCGCGTACTTGCGGATTCCGACGCGTTCCGCCACCGCTTTTAGGTCTTCGCGGGTGATATTCTCTTGTTTCATATTCACCGACATCTGGTGGCGACTTATCCAGCGACTCCTCGGATTATTAGCGTAGCACAGGTCATATGCGGGAGCCAATTTCCAGGTTCCGGCTTCATCCATCAAAAAGGAAATGTTCTTGGTGTGGTCATCATTATTTTTTGTCAACACATTGAACACCATGCAACGGAATACGTCTTCGTCTGCCTTGGCGTCGAGTCCGAGTTTGCGCATTACAGCAAAGGCGTCCTCATAAGAATGACGAGTGTCTCGGTCCAAGTGGGCTAAGGCGGCAAGCGTTTGCATATGCAGCTTGGAACCGTCTTCTGTGCGATCAAAACGCTTGGTCATAAAGTGGCAACCACTGCTATCTTCAAGAATGCGACTCTCGCTCATGCGGATTCCGGCTCGTAAAGCCATCTTATAGTAGGCGTATTCAACGTTGCCTATTCCGCGAGGAATTTCAGTAATGCTGTCGTGTTCGCTGTAACTTACGCCGTCGAACTTGAGCAGCCAATAGCCGAATCCTTTTGGCGCTGGAACCTGGCCACTGCGCACCTCACCCGTAGATTCGTTATAGGCAATTATCGCTTTTGGTTTTGCGCCACCAGCAGAAGTTCCAACTCGCAAAATATCGTACAATGTCTTGTCCTGTTGGACAAGCTTTTCCCGAAATTTTTCACGATCCCGAAAAACGCTCTCGGCCAGCATTACGAGATCATCTACAAGAATCTCCGTAGATTTGTCAAGCCCCGGCGTAGACAAACAGGGCTCGAACTCCAGTGCCCCCATAGAACGCTTGCCGACATAGCACAGGCGTTCCAGCGGAGTCACCGTCTCTAGCGGGTGACCCATAGTCTGGAACCATTCCGAGATAATCTGGTCGCCGAACTTATCTGGAAGTGAATCCGCAATGAAGCCAGGGAGGCCGCGAAAGCAGTTGTTCCTGTTCTCGGCAAAAGAGAAAACGCCCTTCGTCACAGGCATCTTTATCGGGGACACCGGCAACGGATTGCGGACAAAATTGGGCTCATATTCAAAATAGGCAATACCCCGCGAAGCATCCCACGATAACGCTCCGACAGGCTTATCCCACAAGTGTACATTTACGACAAGTTCGCTCATTTGGCCTTACTCCGTTTGATGCGCCGAATCTTGCCGCCTTGTAACTTGCGCAACAAAAGGGGGCTTACGGGGGGCTCAGGCAGAAGTTGTTCTATATTCTCGAGCATTCCAAGAGAACGCAACACGCTTAACAAGATTTGTACGGATACGGCACCCCCGCGTTCCATCTTGGCGATTGTTCCTACGCCTACGCTGGCGGACTCCGCCAGTTCGGACTGCATGAGCCCTTTGCGCAGACGGTATTCCTTGAGCCTTGCTCCCATTTCCCTCAAAATGGAGGGTGTCGACATTTCGTTCCACATGGTTAGAAATATATATAATAATCATCACAAAAAGAATGATTATCAAAAAAAATAGTGATAAAAACGCTTTTTATGATAGTTATATACATTGCAAACCCATCTATTTCTAGGGGTTTAACCCAAAAAGGGTCGAATTCGCCCCCTTTAAAGGAACATCGCAAAGTATATCGGCAAAATACAAAACCGCGATCGAGTTGCAGAAATCCTCATCGCTCGGCCGTGGCCGGAACCCGAAATATTAGTGATGGACAGCATCCCGAAGGGCAGACTATTTGGCGACCTGTCCCTCAAGATGACTCTCAAGATGTCCCCCAAGAATTGTTTAAACAATCCGTTGTTAGACTCAATTTTTCAAAGCACTTCTGCACACCTCAGAAAAAGTTCTTCCTGCTGCAAAGACATATTCCCTTTGGTAGTTCCCCCAACGCTGCTTCATACTCTCATCGGATTTTATCTCTTCCACAATTTCCTCAAATCTATCAAGCAACTTCAAATTATTGCGACTAGCCATCGTATTGCGCAATGCACTTTCAAGAACATTCTTATCAATATTCTTTTTATACCTATTCCACAACAAATCAATATCATAAAAATCTCTTGAGCGAGTGTTTAAAACACCTCTAGAAAGCACGGCGTCCAACTTTTCTGCCAGTAACGTTTCCAGATTATACGACAACAGTTCGTAATCTCCATCATCAAACATTGACCAAAATAACTGAAGGACTGGCTTAGGCGTAATCGCATCCCCTGTCGTAACATCAACATAAAAAGGAACCGTCATCGGAGAAAACGAAGCCATCATATACGCCCGCAATCCGGGATAGGAATCCGTTTCGCGAATGCTTTCGATTCTATCAAACGAAAATGAAAATCCGTCTTGCAAATCGACTGAGCATATAGACAACAAAGTCTCTTTTAGCGTTGACGGATCGACGCTGAACCCAGTAGCCGTCGCATCAATATCCATCGTCGTTCTTTTTGCAACGCCAACAAGCGAGGATGTCAGGAAGCCACCTTTCAGGATGAAGTTTGTGCGATAGTCGGACTTTGCTAGTCGGCACAGGAATCGTTCCAAGACATATTTTTGCAAAACACCCTGAGCCGTTACGCCAGATTCACAAGCAATTTTCTTTATGGCGGCTTTTAGTTTAGCGGCATTAGAAAAACTCACAGCAGAATCTCCATATAATTACGAACACGCTTTTCTACATGAAGAATCCTTGCATAGTGCATGAGTAACGCAATATCTTTCGCGTCACTTCGAGCGTATTCCTTGAAGGCATGGTTCATTGATTGAACGTCATCTCCACGGACAATGTCACATAGAGTCCGCTCGATATTATAGCAACGGACCACATTGCCATAAGGAGAAAGAACGTCTTGTACGCCTAGGTCATAGCGTTCGGCAACAACAATCTTGCATTTTATTCCGTTTTGCTTGGCCGCGCTTACGTTGTAACCTTTGGGAAAAGTCATATAAAGCGAATACGGAATACGGTCCGTTTTTTTCAGAAGATATAGGGCAGTGCTTCCAGAAAAAATCCCTTGCGAGTAGGTATGTTGCCAAATGGCAAATTCGTCTTCGAGTTGGCCGGACAAAAAATAGACACCCCGAGCACCTTTGCTCAGCCTTCCGGCCGCCACACATTCTGCCAATGCGCGACGCTGAAGCCCCGCCTTGGAGACGGACGATGCCGTGACCATGCCGTTGTTCTCACCGGCCATTTCTATGATTTTTGCGCAATCGTTCATAGATATTCGAACATTTATGTAGACTCTGTTATTTAAAATATACATAAAAGTTCACTCTCGGTCAAGTTCGACGTCGTCTTTTCCGAAAATAAAATAGAGAAAGCATAAATATCCTTACATTTCTTCATCTTCACCTCCCTGCGGACAGGCGTGAAACCGCAGTATTTTGAAAATTTGAGCACTAGAACATTTGTTCACTATCAAATATAGTTCTAGGAACCATCATTGTCAATACTTAAAGAAAAAATTTTTCTAAACGGTGACGAATCCGACTAAAAATGACCTAATTCGGCTATATCGCCCGCATCGGTTCGCCACTCGGCGACTTTTAATCTATATTATCAAAAGAGGTCTATATGTCAAACAAAGAAGCGCTACATCAACTCTACACGCAATGTCAAAGAATCAATTTTGACGAATCCTTTGACATCATCTCATCGGCCAAAGACCCTGAAGAAGCCGATTTTTTCCGCATGGCAACCGATCTTATCCTAAAACAAAAACAAAAGAAAGTTATCGAAGATAACCGATTCTAGATGAAACGATATATATTATTCGCAGGATGTAACGGGGTGGGGAAATCAACCCTGTATCAAACGAACGACATGTTCCTAGACATGCCTCGTGTCAATATGGACGAAATCGTCCGCGAATTTGGCTCATGGAGAAATCAAGCAGACATATTCAAAGCCGGCAAAATCGCAATCTCTAAAATCTCTGAATATTTCAAAACGGGAATATCATTCAACCAGGAAGTCACTCTCTGCGGACAATCAGTTTGGCAAAATATTCAAAAAGCAAAAGAGCTAGGCTATTTCGTTGAAATGTATTACGTTGGCATAGAGTCTGCAAACCTTGCCAAGGAACGTGTCAAGAGTCGAGTTCTTAAGGGCGGGCACGGCATTCCCGATGAGGATATAGAGCGCCGATTCAAAGAATCTATTCAGAACCTAAAAACAGCAGTAAAAATCTGTGATGTTGTCGAGATATTCGACAACACAAACGTCTTTCAGCGCGTAGCTCGTTTTGAATCTGGGAAATGTATTTTTAAGGCAGAACGCTGTCCCAATTGGGTCCCTTAGTACAAGATGACCGCCATCGAGTTGCAGAAACCCTCATCGCTCGGTCATGCCCACGCAAGCTTGGCCGTGACACTCGCTCATAGGGTTTTCGAGAACATCAGCAAGCAGTACCGCCTGGGGCTAGTGAGCACCGGGACGCTCAGCCACGACCTGAACAGGTTTTGACGCCTACGGCGTCCGCTCCTCGGCTCGGCAATAAGAAAGAACAAGTTCTTTCTTGCTGCACTCGCCTTCGGGCTACTGGCAGACCAAAGAGGGCGTTTCCCCGGCAAGCCGGGGCCGGGTTGCCGCGGTACAAAATCGCCGCCTAACACGAAATCAGGAAAAACTACCCTAAAAGCAACTACAAAAAATTGCCCAAAGTTCGTCTTTGAGCATCTCTATTTTCAGTGTTCAAACAGCAAATGAATGTTGCTATGGCGATGCAACGAATTTGTTGATTCCATGATAAAATTCCAGGAATCCCTATAATCCATCTTCACCGCAAAATCTGAACTGCTTATAAAAGCGAGAAAGTCAGAAAGACGCCCCGCATACATTTCGTCAAACTTATTTGACAAATCTTTCTTTTCGGCATCAGACAAACTTTCGGCCTTGTTATGCAAAACGTGTTCCAAGTTTCGCGACAAGTAATAAATCTCGTACGGGATTCCCTTATAAATTTGCGTAGTTGAAAACAATCTTTTCACCACAGCCGTCTTTCGAGCATTTCGCTGCTTGATCCCATCAGGATTCGATGTCAATATTTTTTCGTCTGTGTAACAAATCTGCTCGTCGCCACTTTTTTGTTCTACGCAACTTTCAGGGACAAACGCACCATCCGTATCTATAAGATGCACTATTTTCTGAATATCATCCTTCTTTAATTTTGTCGAATTAAGAAACCTATCTATGGGTTGCTTGAGTTTTGACAAGATGGTTGCTGGCGATGAAAAATCTTGCGTGGTAATATCGCAGCGAAGGACGTAGACCCGCACCTCATTATTCTCAAAAAATGATTCCCACAAGCCTTCAAAAGAAATTTCATCCGAAATTCCTTCAACCAAGAACAGCAATACCTTTTTCTTAATGTTAGCCATCCTTAACCCCAGAATTTCTCAATGCGCGACGAATAAGATGGAATTTCGTTTCTGTAGCCAGGGGCTCATCTTGCCCGCCAATATTTAGCGCACGAATGTAGCAATCCCTAAGATTATTCGTCGGGCGAATATTCTTCAAATGGATGTACCTGTTTTCGGGATTGGTCGTCGTGAAAACAATGTTCTGTTTGTCCAAAATTTCTAGCGGACGCAGATTGTGTGAAGTGAACACAAGCTGCCCCTTCCCGCTTTCCATTATGACCTTCAGCAAATCTCCAAGCAGTACTTCGAAAACCCCCGCATCAAGTTCATCTATTGCCACACAAAAAGAATCATTGTTATACATGGCGATGATAAGATTTAAAACAGATAAAATCTTGCGAACGCCTTCGGATTCATATCTAATCGGGAGCCGTTTGTCCTGACGAACAGAAACCAGTTCGTATCGAACACCCATGGAGCCATCGTTCATAAGCTCTCGTCCGTATATCATCGGCTCAATAGATAAACCCGGGACCAAGGCGCCAAGGACATCCGCCATCGACGCCAACACGCTTTCGGTCAAATCAAAAATTTGCTCGTTTACCGTTATTGGTCCCTGTTGTCCGATAGGGATATCGCCTATGGCGGTAGCATCCTTATGCCGGTACTTTACGGACAGAGGTATCACGGCATCCATACTAATAAGACCAGAATGCACCCCCGTTATCGTAAAAAGATTAAAATTTGCGTAACTATTGATAGCCTGCACAATCTCAATCATTTCCGTTTCTTCCGAATCTTTCAGCAAAGCAAAGAAATCTGGCGAAAACAACAAGGACGTTTTTTTCTCCTGGGAAATTCTCATTGCAACAGACGCCTGGATCTTTTTCTCCTGACCTTTTACAATGCTGTCGTAGCGAGCTTTCGGCGTAAAGTTTGGTTTGTCATCAAAATTCAATTCGTACGAGAATAAATTCGTCATCCGTCCAGGGATTTTCCCTGCAACTTCTGACGCGACAGAAAGTTTCTCCGCAGCAAACGCGCAACCTACCTTGTAAGTAGCTCTCTTCGCAATAGTGCCTGAATAAAGGACGTGATAGGATTTTCCGTCGTCGAACTTTATTAAAAATTTTATAGATATGGTTGCCTTGTTGCTATCGAGATTTATGCACTTTTCCATATCGGTCCACAGGGGTTGCCCCATAGCAATCTGTTTGAACAGACCCAACGCCTGGATCACGGTAGTCTTGCCGGACCCGTTCTGCCCATAGAAGCCAATAACGGACGACTGATCAAAAGCCTTCGCAGGTAAAACATCTTGCTGAAAGTCAAAACTTCCATACTGGACATTCTTTAGATGTTCAATGGAAAGGGATAGTATGCGAATTTTGCTGTTTTTCATAAAAAATCACCAGTTGCATACTATAATATACAAAATTTTCAACAAAAATCACGTATTTCGTAATAAAAAATACGTTTTTACAAAAATCAAGGTAAATCTTCGCAATACCAATTTTATAAGGGACCTGCCGGGACAGCAAAAAATGCGCGTTTTTCGCGCATTTTTTGCAAACCTCTCTCCCAGCAGTCCCTTTTAATCTATATTACTCAACGAGATGACCGCCATCGAGTTGCAGAAACCCTCATCGCTCGGTCATGTCCAAGCAAGCTTGGCCGTGACACTCGCTCATAGGGTTTTCGAGAACATCAGCAAGCAGTACCGCCTGGGGCTAGTGAGCACCGGGACGCTCAGCCACGACCTGAACAGGTTCTGGCAGACCAAGGTGCTGCGCCGCGAGGACCCCTACCTCAAGGTGGGCGAAGTCAACGACCGCGCGCACAAGGGCGCAAGCGAATACGTGTGGGCCCTCAAGGACATCAACTTCAAGGTGGAACAGGGCGACGTCGTGGGAATAATCGGGCGTAATGGCGCCGGCAAGAGCACGCTCCTCAAGCTGCTGAGCCGCGTGACCGCCCCCACCACCGGGACCATCCGTGCACGGGGCCGCATCGCGAGCCTCCTCGAAGTGGGCACCGGATTCCACCCGGAGTAGTGTGCAAGGCGAGTGTCGCGGCGGGACGCTCGCGTACCGACATGACCGAGCCGCAGCCACAGACGCTGTAGGCGTCAAATGACCGGCCATCCCGAATTATCTTAAATTTCCAGGGCGTTTCCCCGGCAAGCCGGGGCCGGGCCGTCGCGGTACAAAATCGCCGCCTCGCATGGCGATTTTCGAGCCTGTCCTGAGTGAAGACGAAGGATTCAGAGGGCCGAGCGCTGTTGACAAGCGGCCCTCCGATTGACCCAGAGCCGAACGCAGCGTTCAAACTTGTTTGAGCATTGCTGAGGCGAAAGTCAAGCAGTAAAACTGCCACCGCTCCGCGGCATCCACCCCTAACGCAAATGCTGGCGCAAAGAATCTTCCTTTATTTTTTGACGAACAGTTCGAAACAACCAATCGAATAAAGAATATATTTTCATAAAGATAACGGCAGTTTAGTTAAGCCCAAAGACAACGAGATTAATTATGAAATTATTAAGCAATGCGCCACTAGGAAAAGACCTTTTCGAAGGCAAATCCCAAGAGTTAATCGCCGATGCAATTGTCAAGCAGTTGGAACGAAACGCAAACCAGAGAGATCCAGATTTACACCATCAAATGATAGGCATTGAAGGTTCTTGGGGTTCCGGGAAAAGCAATCTTGTTGAAATAGTAAAAAAGAAACTAGACGAAAAATACGAATCGAAAAAATTTCATTTCTTTACATACGATGTTTGGGGACACCAAGAGGATTTGCAACGAAAAGCAATATTGGAGGAATTGGTAAACGATCTTGTCGAAAACAAAGTCATAGTGAACAGTACAGAAGAGAAGCATGACCGCAATTGGAAAGAACGGGTAAAGAATATAACAGGCACATTCACGGAAACCACTCGAAGGCAAATTCCGAGCATCAGTCTAGGTTTTGCTCTATGTGTACTAGCCTTAATCATCAGTCCAGTTTGTGGAAATATTTCAGACGGCTCAATTGGGGCAAATATCGCGCCATGGATTCCGTCAGCAATAGTTCTCTTAGCCTTACTGATTTTCGTAATAAGAAAGGGCTTCAAAAGAGGCTTTGCGGAATTTATTTATTCCTACAAAGGGAAAAGCATAGAATCAACAGAAAGAGAATTTATTCACGAAAAGAACCCATCCGTTTTAGATTTTAGGATTTTACTGCACGACATATCAAAAGTTTTGATTGGCAAACACCTGATTATTTTCTTCGATAACATGGATCGACTACCGAAGCAAAAAGTAGAACGTTTGTGGTCATCCATTCACACTTTTTTTGCAGAGAATCACGATTACAACAATATATCCTATATCGTCACTTTTGATAGAAAACACATTCAAGACGCTTTCTCTGTAAAGAACGATAACTCTAGAGGAAATGATTATATAGACAAAACTTTTGACATCGTATTTCGCGTTGCTGCACCAGTCCTTGTCGACTGGAAGAAATTTTTTGAAAAGAAATGGAAAGAGGCTTTCGAAAATGAATTTAATCCCATTGAATATGAATATGTTATCCAAGCATACGATATTTTGTCTGATTCTTCAAATCCAATCCCTCGTTCAATCATAAGGTTTATAAACGAATGCGTACTACTTAAAAGAACCTTTAGAGACATTCCTGAGCGGTACATTGCTATTTTCAATTTGAAAAAAGATGATTTATTAAACAGGCCTCTAGATATGAAATGCTTGAATAATAATCTTCAATCTATATATGAGCACGACCCTAAATACTACGATTACATTACCGCACTTGTCTACCAGGTTCCACCAGAAAATGCCATTTCTGTAATTTATAAACAAGCCCTTTATAAGGCACTCGAACAACACAATCAAAAAGAACTAATCGACATAAGCCAAGCTCCTTTCTTCAAAGACATCTTGGAAGATGCTCTCAATTATTTTGCACTCTTAAAAGATCCAATAGTTTCACTAGATGAATTGGGAGACATTCCTCTGCCTGACGAACGACAAAAGAAGCTGTGGCGAGATCTATATTTTAGAACGGTTCAATCAATGCAATTTGACTCCGGAAAAATCGAACCATATCAAATAGTTTTGCTAAAGCATCTTGAAAAAGAACAAAGAACAGAGTTAATCCAAAAGATTTTATCTCCTTTTAACAGCATAGACTTTACGATCCATGACATATACGGAGAACACGGGAAAGAATATACACCAGAAGAGTATGTCGAGTTGTTAAAGAATATGGAAAAAGCCATACAGCGCGATGAATTAAAGGGGTTTCTTCAAAAGATACCCATAAAAACTGACACGCACAAAAACCTTTTGCAAAAAATTGAGGACATTGACTGGATACCATTTGAATGCAAATGAGAAATCAGATACAGAAAACGGCAGGCTTTGCCTGCCGTTTTCTCTTGTCAGTCGTTTTATTCCTTAACCCAACGGTACTTTCGGGTAAAAGCCTCCTTTTTCGTTTCATAACGGCGATACGGGTCATCTTTTATGGCGGCTTTCAGAAGCCATCCAGCACTCTTTGCCGCCATCTTGAGAGCATCACTTCTGCCTCGATAAGCCTCAAACAATTCCTGCAAAGGCGTCCCGTTCCAGTCAAAGTTTTCTCCGCCCATCAAATCTCGCAAAGAAAACCATTCGCCGACCGCAACCTTATCGTGACAGCGGATTGCTCCTTGAAAGAAATGCTTGATTTCCTGTACTTTTGCCTCGGAAATGGCATGAATTTTTCTGATTTTACCATCTTGTATAAGCATAATCGCTCCTTGTTAAACGTTCGACCGTAAAAAAATACATAGCCCCTTTATGAAATCCAAATCTAAAACAGGACCATTCCCGACCAAAGTTTACATTTGCCAGCATCACCATACGCCGTTTTTACGCGAATTTTAACGATTATTTTTTTCGCCTATATATGTAAGGGGTTAACCGCCCTCTAGGGGTGAAATATTTTTTTTGTAAAAAAAACACCCCCCCCAAAAAAAGACAAACATCTTTAAATACATTGCCCTGGTTGGCACGACCTTCATATACACCACGTCGGGGGCGTTCTCGAAACTGGCATCGCAATGGGAATGGGCACGGGTGCAGTGTTTGGGCAAATACTTGCCCACTAGGTGTTTAGCGAGGCCATCACTTCACCATCGCGAGCACCTGTTCCTTGGTAACAAAATTCAGCACCGAGAACGCCGTCATTTGGTTCCCGAGGTCCTTGAACGATGCTCCCACGTGATAAACCACATCATCGACGATAACGAAACGGTCGTGGACCTCTCGCATATTTTCCAAACGAACCGTCGGGAATTGCTTGTTCAGACGGGTCTCTTCCTCCCTCATGGCATGCGTGATTCTAGCTGAATAGATAGTCGCATTTACCCCTTCGGCACGTTTTGCCATAAGAGACAAAACCATGTCGTTGGCATACGGATCGATAATAACGAGATCTTTTTTTGCGGAACGCACCAGCTGCACAGCAAATTCGTAACCGCTCCAATGCGCATGCGCGGGCAACAGCCCCTCGCTTGGCGGAAGATTCGCCTTCACGAAGAAATCCACCTGTTTTTCGAGATAAATGACCCGGGAATCAAGATTTTCCAGCCTATTTTCGTGCGAAACGAGCCTCTGGTTGACGCTAAACCCCTTAAGCAAATGCTCTTTTAGAACCTGGTTTGCCCAACGACGGAATTGCGTTCCTTGAAAAGATTTAACCCTGTAACCGACTGAAATGATGACGTCAAGACTGAAAAGTTTGACCGGTTTGTCCGAATTTGCAATTTGCAAAAAATGCAAATTGCTTTTCTCTTCCAGTTCGTGTTCTGCAAAAACATTGGCAATATGCCGTGAAATAACAGAAATACTTTTAGAAAACAGCTCCGCCATCTGCGCCTGCGTGAGCCAGACGGTCTCATTTTCGACCCGAACCTCGATGTGGAATTCTCCGCCCTCCGGCTGGTACACGATGATCTCGTTCTTCTCGGCAACCGGCAACGCCTCTTTTTTCTTCATCTTTCGCTCCTTCCCGCAAACAAGCTTGAAATTGCGGGTCTTCAGTCGGTTTTCGTGAGCAAAACTACTCACTTGTGCACTAAATATACCTTTTCACAACCTATTTGTCAATAGCTCAGAGACAATTTTTTTTCAATCCCAGGGTCGGCACCAATAACACCATTTTAAGGGACCTGCCGGGACAGCGAAAAATGCGCGTTTTACGCGCATTTTTTGCAAACCTCTCTCCCAGCACCCTCTTTTAATCTATATTACTCAACAAGATGACCGCGATCGAGTTCGAGAACATCAGCAAGCAGTACCGCCTAGGGCTAGTGAGCACCGGGACGCTCAGCCACGACCTGAACAGGTTCTGGCAGACCAAGGTGCTGCGCCGCGAGGACCCCTACCTCAAGGTGGGCGAAGTGAACGACCGCGCGCACAAGGGCGCAAGCGAATACGTGTGGGCCCTGAAGGACATCAACTTCAAGGTGGAACAGGGCGACGTCGTGGGCATCATCGGGCGTAACGGCGCCGGCAAGAGCACGCTCCTCAAGCTGCTGAGCCGCGTGACCGCCCCCACCACCGGCACCATCCGCGCACGGGGCCGCATCGCGAGCCTCCTCGAAGTGGGCACCGGATTCCACCCCGAGATGACCGGCCGCGAAAACATCTACATGAACGGCGCCATCATGGGCATGAGCCGCGCCGAGATTACCCGCAAGCTCGACGAAATCGTGGACTTCAGCGGCTGCGAACGCTACCTGGACACCCCCGTGAAACGCTACAGCAGCGGCATGACCGTACGCCTCGGGTTCGCTATCGCCGCGCACCTAGAACCCGAAATATTGGTGGTGGACGAAGTGCTCGCCGTGGGCGACGCCGAATTTCAGAAAAAGGCCATCGGCAAGATGCAGGACGTAAGCCGCGGCGAAGGCAGGACCGTGCTGTTCGTGAGCCATAACATGGGCGCGGTGAAGAATTTGTGTAAGCGCGGAATTGTTCTGAATCAGGGACAAGTCGCGTTTGATGGCGGGGTGGAAGAAGCGGTAGATTTTTATACACATACCTACAAAACAATTTTTTCGCAATCAACTAACATTTCAGCATCTCACAGGCCCAACCCAACAAATAAAGAACTAGAATTTACTGAAGTTGGCATCTTTAACGACATTGAGCATCTTGCGACCGAAGAGCCCCTTAATTTTTACGTAAAAATAAAAAAGAATGATTCAACAATAAAAAAATTTACTATCGGCCTAATGATTGACAATCACGAAGATCAACGAGTAGGTTCATTTGTTTCTCAAGTATATGACATCCCAAAGGAGAAAGATTCTTTCACAATCTATTTGACATTAAAGAATCACAACCTAGCTAGAGGAATATACCACGTAGGAT
Source organism: Fibrobacter sp. UBA2449 (assembly GCF_002342555.1). Lineage (NCBI taxonomy): Bacteria > Pseudomonadati > Fibrobacterota > Fibrobacteria > Fibrobacterales > Fibrobacteraceae > Fibrobacter > Fibrobacter sp. UBA2449. The sequence continues at coordinate 203,990 of NZ_DDQF01000010.1, read as the reverse complement.
TCAACATAGGGCTCAAAGAAATTGAATATGGTTTACGAGATTACGATGTCATCACACATGCTTTATCCCTAAATGTAATCAACGTAAAAGAGAATATTCCCATTGCAATATGGCAAAAAGGTTGGGGAAACTCAAACTATAGAGATGCCGACATAAAAATAGAATAACATGTTCAAGCAAATAAAAAAAATCATTGAAAAAATATTATTGGCACCCAACACCAGTGTTGAAGATTACGTCAACACTCTCCGCAATCGAGGCGTCAACGTCGGCAATAATGTCAGCATTATATCATTGCCACACACCTCTTCAGAACCATACCTGATATCCATAGGCGATAACACAACCATCAGTTTTGAAGTCGCATTCATCACACATGACGCTGCAACAAGAGTCATCCGCAATTTACCAGACGGCAATCCCGAAACGGTAATATACGGGACCATAGAAATTGGCAGCAACTGTTTCATTGGCGCACGAACCACTATTTTACCCAATGTAAAAATAGGGAACAACTCAATAATCGGCGCATGCAGCCTCGTCAACCAGGACATCCCAAATAACGTAGTTGCGGCAGGAAACCCCTGCAAAGTCATTTGTTCATTAGACGAATATCTAAAGAAACACCAAAAAGACTTTCTTTACATGGTTTCGCTACCATATGAAGAAAAAAAAGAGTATTTAACGAGACTTTTCAAAGGAAATGGCAGAAGAACCACGAAATAGCGCACATGAATTGCTTCGGCTCGTTGCAATGTTCTTGATAGTATGGTATCATTTAATATCATACTACCTCTATCTTATTCCGCATTCGGCAAAATACGATTCTTTTCTTGAAGCCACCCTTCCCTCGTTACATATTGGCGTTATTCTATTTGTACTGATAAGTGGCTATTGGGGTATTAAACCATCAATAAAGGGATTTTCTATATTACTTGCCATAACCGCCATACTATACTTACCATTAGAATTAATGCAATGCGCAACTGGTGGCGGAAATTTAGTCAAAACATTAATGTTTATCACAAATACACCCTACTGGTTTATTCGAACTTACCTATTCCTTTATTTGATTTCACCCATACTAAACACTTTTCTAAAAAACACTCATCAATCTAAAATAAACATTGTTTTAGCAGCTATGAGTATTATATGCCTATATTTCGGGACTACACAAGGAGACCCTAGTCTAAACGACGGGAAAAACATCACAAACTTTATGTTTCTATATCTCCTAGGCAATACGATTCACAACTACAAAAACAAATGGGAAAACATACCCAAAATTGCAATTATTTCTTGCATCCTTGTTCTAAATGCAACCATTTTTTTTCTTTTACTCTATCACAACAGAAATACAACAGCAGGGACTTTTTTATGGTCGATATCAATGCCATATTGCAGTCCATTACTAATCATCAACGCATCGTTAGTGTTCGTTCTTTTCAGTCAATTACATTTGAACTCTAAACTCGTCAACAACCTAGCAAAATCGGTATTCGCCGTATATTTGATTCACTGCCAACCAACCGTACACAATCTTATAATACTGCCAACTATAGAAAAAATTTCACAAAAAACATTTTCACATAGTTTCTATGAGTTTTCCGGAGGAATTGGATTATGCAAAGTTTAGTTTTCTCCTACACCGCTGCTAGCGCTCTTATTATAATGGCCGGCTGCATAATCTTTAACAAATCACTAATCCCCATTTGGTTACTTGGTGAGAAGATTTATAATCTTTTCTACAAAAAGTTTTTGGAAAAATGAACAGGCACGTAATTTACACAGCCGTTGTCGGCAATTACGACAAAATTCTACAGCCACTTGTTGTAGATAATTCATTTGACTACATATTATTTTCGAACGATATAAAAGAAGATAAAGTTGGAGTTTGGCAAATTCGAAAAATAGATTACTACAATGAGGATCAAATAAAAATCGCAAGATGGGTAAAGACTCATCCCGAGAGGTTATTGCCAGGATATGATTTCAGTGTTTGGATGGACGCAAATATCCAAATTGCGACAAATTATATTTACCATCGCACCAAAGACCTTTTTCTAAACAAAGCACTGGTTTCTTCTATCATCCATCCTATCAGAACTTGTATATACAAGGAGATGTTTGTCGTTTTTCTTTGCCGGAACGAAAATATAAAGACTTTATTAAAATGGTCAAAAATTTTACAAAAAGACAATTATCCTTACAACAACAGCCTACACGAAACAAACATTATTTTTAGGAATCACACATCTTCCGCAGCAAAAGAACTTGACTATTTATGGTGGAATTATATTGAAAAATTTTCTCGCCGGGATCAATTGTCTTTCAATTACGTTTTATGGAAACTACACATTTCATGCACCCCTCTGTTACCCCAGAATCAGTCAGCCCGCAATTCCATACATTTTAACTACAATTCACACGCGAACAATCTTCCAAGAAGCTCGTCTATCAACATCACTTTTTCATGGATGCAGTACTACTGCAGTATATTTCCAGAAAAACGGGAAAAAATAGAAAAAATCTTCTTTAAAATCATAAAAAAAAGACATTCTAATTTGTGGATGTCTATTTATGAAAAAAAATACAGAATTGCAACATACGCAATAAGATTGTATCGTGCAATAAAAACACGTCACTAATAAATTTTCTATAGGTTCTATTTCATGCGCATCTTTCATTCACCACATAAATCCTTGAGGATTCAAATGCCACTCAAATCTTATTTTAAAGCTTTATTAACAATTTTAAAATCAATCACTAGACATTGTCAAAAATTAAATCTATCCATAGAATGCGCTTGTCCTCATAAAAAATTCAATATTGCCGCCACCATTATTGTAAAAAACGAGAAGAAGTATATGCGTGAATGGATAGAGTATCATCGTCTGATTGGAATAGAGCATTTTTTTATTTACGACAATGAATCTAATGATGGTTTAAGAGATTTTCTTGATCCTTACATAAATCAAGGAATCGCATCCTACGCATATGTCAAAGGAACAAAAATGCAAATGCCTTGTTACGAGGACTCCACTAAGAGAAATCGTAAAAGAGTTAAATGGATGGCCTTTCTTGATGCAGATGAATTTATAAATATTCATACACAGCAAATGCTTTCAGAATTCTTAGCTTTATATGAAAATTTTTCCGGCATCGGTATTAACTGGATTTCTTTTGACAGCAACAATCACAATTCCACACCAAACAAGGGCTTTGTTATATCCAATTACACACAATGCTATTTAAACCCCAAAGATTATGGTCCAAATAGGCATATCAAAAGCATCGTAAAAACTCTGCATATTCGCTGTTTTCATTCTCCACATATACCTGAAATAAGGTTTTCTTTCCGAAGAAATCACTATCTAGTAACAGAATCCTTCAAGAAAATATCGGGACCACTCACAGAAAATTCAACAAAAAAAATTCAAATCAATCATTATTTTTCTAAATCCAAAGAAGAATATCTAAAAAAAATAGCACGAGGGCGCGCAGACAACGGTTCCACAAGAAACGTAAACAAAAGCGATTACTCTTTTGACGAAGGAATGCTAACTCACTGCCCTCCGCCCCCATTATTAAGCATTCTGCAAGAAAAAATTGAAGACACGTATTCATAAATTTTCAACAGGTTAATAAATAGAGTCTCCTTATGCCTAAAGTCTCCGTCATTGTCCCTAACTACAACCATGCGCACTTTCTTAAGCAGCGATTAGATTCCATTTTTTTTCAAACTTTTAGGGATTTTGAAGTCATTATTCTCGACGATTGCAGTTCCGATAACAGTAGGGACGTCATAGAAGAATACCGAAGCAATCCTCTCGTAAGCCACATTGTATATAATGAGCGCAATAGCGGTTCTCCGTTTAAACAATGGGCCAAGGGATTCAACCTCGCTAAAGGGGAATATATATGGATTGCCGAAAGCGATGATTGGGCTGAATTAAATTTTTTAGAGACACTGCTTCCCATACTAGATTCTCATAAGACACTCTCTCTTGCATTCTGCAATTCTCACTGGTTTTCACCGACGTTAAATAAAAATAGCGACATATTTTCAAAGGATTGTTTTATCAAAGGGGACAAATTCTTCAGCCAGTATATGGCTACACACAATTCTATCTGCAACGCAAGTTGTGTATTATTCAAAAAAAGCTTGATTTCTGAAATCAATCCTGACTACCAAACTTTCTTTGGTTGCGGAGATTGGCTTTTTTGGATAGAGCTTTCTTGGCGTGGAGATGTTTTCTACACAACAAAAATTCTCAATCACTTTAGACAATTTGGCAATAGGGCGTCAAATAAAAATAATCTTTCCGGTAACGCTTATAAAGAACATCTAAAAATTCTCCAATATCTCCAAAAAAAAAAGAAACTGACATTTTTCCAAAGACATTGCATTGCGGTATTCTACATCACATTTAAAAAGAAATATCCGAACATCTACAAATTCGACCCTATTCTTTTTCAGCAGGCATCATATGCATGGCGGAAGGAAATTTTGAGCCCCGCAATATCAAGATTGTATATTGATTGCATGTATCTATTATGGCTTATAAAAAGCTATGTATACGTCAAACTCGGCAGAAATCCTGGATCATTTCTATGAAACACCCTTCTATTTCCATTGCAATGGCTACATACAATGGTGAAAAATTCATAGCCAAACAATTAGATTCAATACTACAACAAACTTTTGAAGATTGGGAATTAGTGGCTTGCGATGACAAATCCACAGACAAAACCTTTGAAATCTTAAATGAATTCAAAAAAAATGATTCTCGTTTAAAGATACACGAAAATACAACAAATCTAGGATTCAAAAAAAATTTTGAAAAAATCACATCTATTTGTAGTGGAGAATTCATAGTTTTCTGCGATCAAGACGATATTTGGGCGCCCGACCACATTGAGACCCTTTATCGAGAAATAGAAAACTACGATTGTATCTGTGCAAACGCACAAATGATTGACGAAAACGGATTCCCAATGAACGTCACCATGCGGGATTTCATTCCCGCCCACATTCTGCCAACAAACAACGAATTCTTTTACAAACACGAATTATACGGGAACATCGTCCAAGGCGCAGCTTGCATGATTCGCCGAAGCCTATTAGAGAAGGCTCTTCCAATCCCAGAATCCGCAAAATTTCATGATTGGTGGTTTGCATTGACGGCTTGCGAACATGGTGGGTGCAAATATATTGACAAGACCATTCTACAATACCGGCGCCACGAAGCGAACGCTTCTAAATGCGGCAAATTCGGTTTAAAAGAGGCCATTCTTCTATTCTTCAAAAAAAGAGACACTTGGACTTCTTCATATCAAGACAGCATTCTCTTACTAAAGGAATTTGAAAAGAGAAATCCATCATCGACATCCTTAAATCTAATCCAAAATGCAAAAAGATTTTATTTGTCCTTGTTAAATAATAACGACTACATTTGGAGATTTGTCCATTATTTCAAAAATTACAACGTCATTCAACTCTCATTCAAACGAAACTTTATGACTTTTACCTATCGTCTTCTTGCTCTAGCAATAAAGGGGATAAAAATATAACATGGGTCAAGCCTTCAGAATACTCGCCACCATTGTCACATTCAACCCAGACATTTCATCCCTTACAAAAAACCTTGATAAAATTTCAAGACAAGTTGACGCTGTTCTTTTATTTGACAACAATTCAAACAACCAAGAAGAAATCAAGAACAAATCATTCGCACAAAACATAAAAGCCTTTTTCAACAGTCAGAATCAAGGTCTCCCCATCAACTACAATCGAGCAATTCAATATGGACTTAAAAATGGCTTTGACTATTTACTCATTCTCGATCAAGACTCTGTTTTTGATGACAATTTCTTAACGGAATACCGGAAAAACATTTCTGACAACTCTATATGCCTCGTTCCTCTTCTTGTGCATAGTAATAAAAACTACAACGATTCCTATTCCACAAGAACCAAAGGTGAAACAGAATCCGTTTTAAGGTCAATCAACTCAGGAATGCTCCTAAACCTAAAAGCGCTTCCTGTACAATTGCGCTTCGATGAGGACCTATTCATCGACTGCGTTGATTTTGATTTCTTTGAAAAAATACGCAAACTCGATTTTAAGGTCTTGCGGGTAAATTCAGCCAAACTGCACATCAGCCTCGGTAACATCAGTCGGATTGGTCCTTTCTTTCTTTACAATTATTCCCCGTTCAGGCTTGAAAAACAGACGCGGGACAGAGTTATATTCCTCCGCAAGCATCCGATTTCAGCATTTTCTCTTTGGCTGTTCCTTTTCACCATCTTCTGCGACACTAAAGCCGTATTATTCGAAAAGAAACGGATCAGAAAAATAAAAGCGATAGCGAAAGGATTCAAAGAAGGGCTATTTTTCAGGATGTCTTCCCATCAAAATCCCTAGAATATATTTTTAGACTTTTTAGGCAGTTCTTTACTCTGAAAAGCCTTTTCTTTCGTTGTTGCAGAATACTCGCCTTTCGATTTTCCACTTCGTTGTGAAAAATTCGAATTGTAGGATTAAACCTAGTTTTCAAGTTATTGAATATGCACCTTGCAAACAAGAATTCTTCTTCGCAGTACATGAACGTTCTGTCATCAAGACCGTCGAATTGTCCAATGTATTCTGGAGAGAAAATCAAAAAGCTCCCATGAACTTCCACATTATTCATGGCAGAACGTTCTTGTGTTGACACACTCCGAGGATTTTTTTTCAGCAAGCTGGAAAATGCCGGTGAAATGAACAGGAACGAGGCCAGCAGATCCATCCATAAATAAGCCCTCGTCAACTTCAATCTAAAGCCACGAAGCATTTTCAGCCTAAGAGGATTCTGTTCTTTCCCCACAGGCGTACGGATACTGGGCCCTAGCACGGCAAACTTTTCGCTTGAATAATCCTGTTCTACTAGCGCAAAGAAATCTGCAGATTCAATTACGGCATCGTTGTTCATCAAGACAATAAAGTCTGCCTTCAGTTCATTCTTTGCATATTTAAAGCCGACATTGTTGCCCCTTGCGAATCCGAGATTTTCTTCATTGTGGATGTAGTAGAAATCCGGTAAAGATTCAATCTGTTTCTTGACCTGTTCTCCAGTTCCATTTGGCGATGCATTGTCCACGACTATCACGGACAAGTTACGCCCGCCCCTATCTAGGGAGCGAATCGATTCGATAGCCTCCATGGTGACGGTTGCGTCACCATAATGGAGGATTACAAATGCGTAATGGATTATCTTGGGAATGGACATAACTTAAAAATCCACCCCCGATAGATATCTCTTTAGTAGAAATGCGCAAAAATACGGGAAGGTGTATATATTGTTCTGGAAACCGATGTTCCCGGCAATGAACTTAATCCCCGTTGTTATGTCCGGGTAAGCATCGCTCTTGACCAATGTCGATAGCGATTTTGCTGTTCCTGCCTTCGCCTTGACTTCGACCGGTACGAGCGTTTTTTTCGTTCGCACAAAAAAGTCCTGCTCCAGCGTAGAGTTCTCTTTCTTGTAATAGAAAAGCTCGTAACCCTGCTTGTTCAAAATCTCGGCAACGATATTTTCGTATAAGGCCCCCTTGTACACATTCATATTCCGGTTTGCGCGAAGGTCTTCCTGAGATTCGTCGTCGAGGTTCGCGACAAGGAGCCCCGTATCCTTGAAATAAATCTTGTACTTTGTTTCTTCGAAATTCCCCCTTAGCGGGAGTTCCGGCGTATGCAGGCAATGGCAGAGATTCACCATGCCAGCATCGTCAAGCCATTCGATACAGCCCCAATAGTCCTTGAACTTTGCCCCACTCGCCACCTTGGAAATCTGGAACTTCTTGTTTTCTTTTGCCAACTGCACAGGGATGCTGTTGAACACGTTGAGCACTCTGGTCTTGTCTATCCCTTCGACATACTTCTTTATATCTTCTTTGTAATCCGCGATAAGGGCGCGCTGGAGCGCAAGCGTCCCCTCGAATGTTCCCTTTTCGACAAAAGAGCGCACCACTTCGGGCATTCCCCCGAGGAGGCAATAGTCCATGAACAGACCGCCAAAAACGTTCATGTCCGTTTGGTTAAATGGCGTTACCGACCGCATGTGCGACAAAAGATCATTGACCACATCCGAACCATACCCCGTGGCCCACAGGAATTCCTCGAAATCCATCGACTGCATCTGGAATTCCGACTTGTAGCCAACACTGTTGCTCTCTATACGCTTGTAATTGATCCCCAGCATGGAGCCGCTGCAAATCACATCGAACCGACCATCTATGCAGAACGACTTGAGCGATGTCGCGATTTCAGGATAGTCCTGAATCTCGTCGAAAAGGATAAGAGTTTTCCCTGGTACAAATTTCTTTTCTGAATCAATGCGAGAAATATTCCTGATGACATCTTGTACGGTGTAGCCATCTTCGCAGATGGTCTTGTACTTTTTCTCCAACACAAAGTTTATGTTGACAAAATTCTCGTAATTTGCAGCAAAATGCTTGATGGATTCCGTCTTCCCTATCTGACGGGCCCCTTTGACAATCAGAGGTTTCCTATCGGCGGATTTTTTCCATTCTAGCAAGAAATCATCTAGTTTGCGTTTCAGGTACATGCTTTAAATATACATTCTTTTCTAAAAAATGAGCGAGTTTTAGTTAGTTTTTTACTAAAAAATGAGCGAGTTTTCAGAAAATTATACTAAAATATGACAGCAGGAACCCAATGGGCAAAGCTTTCGCGGCGGATTTTGGGGTCACCGAGGATGGGGCGGTGTGTTCCCTGCACTATAAAGCGGGCTTCGGGGTGCCTGCGGGCCACGTCGGCTATAAGGCGCAACGTGGCGTGCAGCTTGGCACGGTCGCCGTCGCGAGAGTCCTGCGTTGTCCAGGCGACGTTCTTCACGGGGCTCGCCGAATCGCCCGCCACGGCAGTGAGCAAGGAATCGAGCGTTGCCGCCATCACGCTGTCGGGGCACTTCTGGCAGAACACCCGCACGCCGTAACCCAGCGAATCGATGTACAGGTTACGCCCGTATTCCAGCGAGTCCCCCCCGAACAAGTACACACCATCGTGCGGGCGAGTGCTGTCGCCGGGAATGCGCAGCTCCGCAAATTCCGCATGACGGGTACGGTTCGCAAGCCTGCGACGTAGAAAGTCCTTGTGCGGCAAATCCTTAAAAATCTCAAAGTCTTTGGCAAGCAAACTTTCGTCAAACGGGACGCCCCAGGCATCCACAAGGATGGCGACGGTTACTCGCGAAGAATCCGCGAACAGGCCAATCAATTTTCTACTATCAAACTGTTCGTACTTGGAAATGTATTCCTCCGTCAGCGAATCCTCATCTATAAATGGTTGCATATGCCAAGGTTTTTCGGGCATCTTTATGAACTGCGACTTTGTCAAGTACGAGAACGTCACGGCGAACACGAACAGCACCAAAAACACAGCCAGACTTATCTTATGCAAAGAGGTCATTGCGCACCTCCTTCGCTACGATACTTCACCAGCCGCAAATCACCGAATCTCTCGACAGGTTGGATTACAACCGAATCATGATAGTGCACTTTATGGAACTGGTCAAACCTGTGCAGCGTATCCGTTTCCAGAACATACACATTATCCCTGGTCAAGTCACCAATGGGGTTCTGCACGCCCCGCTCTGCAAGTTCTTTTTTTATCCCCGGCAAGTTGATGTTCCAATAACCGAACGAGAATATGTTCCCCCAACTTCGCGGTGCCACAGCCCTGTAGGCAGGGTCTTTATAGGTGGCCAAATATTTGTAGTCATTAAAATAAAGCATGAACACATCGTCCGGATGGTCTTTCGTGTACTTTTCAAAAGCTTTCCAATCGTTGGACATCTCCGGAGTTCCGAACAAAAACCGATTGTTTCCATAATCCCTCTGATTCGCCATCGCCAAGACAAAAGCTCCAGCAGCCAGGGCAAAAAGAAGTACGGGAAAAGCCTTCATCTTTTTACCCTTGTCAAAGTCAATTTTTCGCATAAACGGGATGGCACACACAATTGCATAAAGCCATATACCCGATTCCACATGATAGACGACCCTATTCAAAAGCAGCAGATAACCAAGGCACAGGCAAATCAGCCCAAGGGAGCCCCACGTATACCAGCCAGCCCTTCTGGGGGCAAAATAGAAGAACACAAAACAAAACAAGGCCCAGCACCAGGCATTCGTCTTGAAGAAGGAATTCGCGACGACAAAGAATAACGCCCCAGGCATTCTCGCGGAGTTCGGTTGATACCGGTTCCTGTTCACCACATCAACAAAGGGTCTGAGGCTATCCAGCGAAAACACTTCGGTATCATAAAAGATCCAGGACCTCAAATACCTGTAGTCCCTCCCCTGCATTTGACGTTCTTCCAGTTCGTCGTAAACGGCATCGTCGTCGTAATCTGCACCATCTCCGAACGTAGCTCGGCTCCACTGGTAATTACGGTAGTAGGAATACTCGTCATTTTCGAATAAACTGTTGTTAAAAGACTGCAACGCATAATACGCAAGGAATACTGCCAGCAAGGCTCCAACGACAGGCTTATAGACTCGTCGGCATTCTACAATGCTCAGAGCGAGAACAGCGAACAAGAAAGGCACGCCCAGCAAGAACCCTTCCTTACGGAAAACAATTCCCGCGACAAAGAATGGTATCGAGAGTAGCAAAAGCTTCCAACGTCTTTCAGAGTTGCCAAAGTAAAGTAACAATATTCCCGCCGACATAGAGACCGCCGCACATTGTGTAAAGGCAAGCTGCAAGTAATAGTCCGGCACAAGGCCCGCCAACAAAATGCAAGATAGGGCCAATCCGATTTTTCCCGGAATCCGTTTCAATAAGAAATATGTAAAGACAACAAACGAAGCAAAAACAGAGAGCAACTCAAAAACAAAGTACCAGCCCACACCAGGCAAAAGCCAATAAAAAGGCCTCAAGAAATAAGCATAGGCGCCATTCACGAAAAGCGTATGCGGGTCAAATTCGCCACCATACGCCCCCGTAATCACGGTAGACATGATATAGTCATCCAGCGAGCCAAAATGAATGCCGCCAATCCCTAGACAAAGGAGCAAAAAAAACAGATTCAAGCAAAGTGCAGAAACAAAAAGCCTTTGCGTGAAGAATTGTTTTGACTCTTCAACAAGATTCATAGTTTATTCAGCCTTAATCAAATTTAAATGTGTTACAACTCTGCCCTTATCTGAAAAACTCTTTCACGCAATGGTTTTATCTTTAGAAGAATAAGCGCAAATACAAATGTAATCAACAATCGAGTCAAAACTAAGAAAATATCTCGATATTCAATCGGAATATAACAATTCGCCGTAAAAAAGGACCAATTATTAAGATTCTCATCCATCGCATGAACACAATAAACAACCAAACTATAACGCCCCCAAAAATGAATTACATTACAAAATAAAGAATCTTTACAATAAAAAACATTTGCAAGCTTAAACATTGCGAAAAAAGCTCCTAATGCCCCCAGCAATCCAAAAACATAGCCCGATGGATACCAAAAAAGAGCAATATCTATACCACCTTGCCACCAACTATAAAGCCAACAAATTCCTAAAAACGGGAAAAATTTGATTGCATTTATGGATTCCAGCAATTTGTATTGATTCAATAGATAACCAACATAAATAAAACCTGCCGCAGACAATCCCAACGGAATACAATAGGGAATAAAGTAGTTTTCTCCTAGAAAATTACCTAGCAGACCAAGAATAATGAATAAAACACAAAGGACCTTCATAGATCGGATTTTGCCTATAAGAACGACAACCATGCAACGACCCCAAAACATTGCCCAAACGAACCAAAATGTCATGATTGTACCATCTATCCAATCCGGGGCAGAATCACCTTTAAAGCCCAATAAAAATTTAACAACAAAACCTTTTATATAAGATGTATCAAACCATGCATTTTTCAAACAATTTCTAATCACAATAATTACAAGCACACAAACAGATGAAAAAATATATGGAACAATAAGTCTTTTTAAACTTAAAAGCATTTCCTTATTCAATGGTCTAATCTTTAAGAAGTAACCTGTTATAAAAAAGAATAGGGGCATATGAAAAGAAAAGATAAAGGCGCGCAGAGGGCCAACATTGCAATGTCCCATTATCACAAAAATAATTGCAATTCCTTTTAAGACATCAAAAATATCATCACGGGAATCATCTTGTATTAAAAGAAATGATTTCAATCCAATTCCATTCATATTCTCAAGCCTATTTTACAGAAGAACATCCATAGAGATATACAATCTGGTTACACCCAACCATAGTAGAATCTTCTTTTACAAATGGCAAAGAGCGTCTGTCCGTTACCAAATGAGAAACTTCTTTTCTCCCACAAAGGAAAACAGTCCGATCTATCAAAGTATCCGTATCTGCAATTTTTTTTATTATGTCTGCGTAGGTGTAGTACTTCAAAGACCCCGAATCAATCGATTTCTTATAAAGAAGGTGTGATCGTTCCAAAGCCATCCTAAAATGATTTCGGTTAAAAAGACCTCCGATTATACTCGATTTTGACAGATAACTGCCCGAAAAAAATTGAAGTCTTGGTTCAGACTCATAATCGCCCGAAACATCAAAAAGAATCTTTCCTCTTTCTGTTATTTGTGGAAAAATCGGTTTGTGTAAATATTGGTCTAATTGTGCCTCTTTTTTCAGCAAAGAAAAACCTGTACTATAGTTGGCAAAAGATACTATACAACATGCGACAAACCATACGCCAAGCCCCCAAAATGATTTTCTTTTCGATAAACAAAGGAACAAAAAAAATGCGGCTGTTGTAAAGCAAATTTTTAAAAATTTTACTGGCATTCCGTCAACTAAAGTCATTCTTCTTGCTTCGGTATCAAACAACCCATCAAATGCAATTAAGCACACAATCGCAACCACTCCGCCTAAATATTTTAGCCTATTTTCTTTTGGACAAAAAAACATAAACAATGGAAGAATTGGAAGCAACATGAAACGAGACAAAACAATAGACACGAGCATTAGCGCAGCAGAAATAATACTTTTTTTCTTAAAAAAACACACAGCAAATGCAGTTAAAAAAAACAACTGATACAACAACAAAGAATCCCTAATACGGCAAAGTTTCAAATAATTAAATCCCAAAAATGAAGGAAAACCCTGTAAGCACCAAGTAAAATACTGTTGTACGAGATATTCTATCACAAAAAAAACAACAAAAGTCAAAGTAAACCCCTTTAACGAAATTGTTGCCGGCTGTTTCAAAAAAAGAGCTATCGCAAAAACAGAACATATAATAAGGTTTGTTGGCGCCAAAAAAGAAATAATCAATACCGTCAACCCCAAATCATGGGTTGTAAAACATTTTTTCTTTATGAACTTTCTAAATAAATCCTTGACAATGCATAAGCCTAGTGGTGCCGCAATAATCGAAGGTACCCATGCGGCCCTCCATGGCTGCACCTGATACAACAAAACATGTTCGCCAATTCCACCCCATATATTCCAGTAAAACGCTATTGCCATTAATAAAAATAATGAAAACGAAATCTTTCTAATCCGTTCATCAAAAGACCATTTTGCGAGTATTCCAAAAAAAGAAAGCAAAACAAAAGACTTTGAAAAAAACATATAATCAGGCACAAATTCTAAGGGGCGTTCCAGCCAGTCTTTTGATATGAAATCGAACACTCCAACATGAAAAAAACAAGATAGTGGGAAAAACAGCGAAACTAGTATAACGGGAAATCTTGTTATGGGAAAGAAGTAAAACAGCCAAAAAGGAAGACACCATCCAGCAGTAAGCGGGTGAATTACAGTTCCCACAACAATAAATAATAGACTCAACAATCTCTTTTGAAAAAAGATAAGTGCCAGCGCTCCCATTCCCAATACAATCGATAGGGAACGAGAGCATGCGTACGTTGAGACATAATTAAAAAATTGTATTTTAGAGAATGCCATCCCATGGGCAAAGAAAAAAACTAAGAGAACCGTCACAGGCAAAATCCAAAAACGCTGTCTTGTAAAACGCAGTAAAGATTTTACAAGGCAAACCACAGCCATAATCCACCCCAGATGCATCAAGAATGTATAGACGAATGCGCCTTTTGCGACACCAAAGCATTCAAGAAAGAAACCTAAAATTGGTGAAAAGAAGCCTAACGAATCTTGATTCCCAAATACAAATGCCGGATCGCCCAAAAAACGACTTGGATCTATAGAGTAGACGTACTGAGTCACGTATAATATGGCATCAAAAACAACACCATCGTAACGAAACACGCCCAAAAAGAGCGGCACCGCAAATAAAAAAGGCAGATATTTGTTTTTTAGTATATAGATATAAGAATTCATTTTATACACTCATACAAATAAACATACTTATTTTTTTCTGACAAATAAACAGAATCCCGTTTGTGCAATGCCATTTCGGCATAATCCGTGACAAAATGAGTAATTTCCCCTATTTTGCACAAATAACGGACCCTGGCAAGCAGTGTATCTGGATTTGCGTACACCTTCGCAATTCTTCTTGTGTAGTCACCCCATTCGCCCAAGATTGTATCCCCTAAAAGCAAAGCATTTTTGCGGAAACGGCCCTCCACAAACTGCCCTTTATAAAACAACTCTCCGATATTTATTGTTTCGTCGGCATATGTACCCGTCAAGAATTTAAATCGAGATTGCAACGGAAATTCTGCGTTTTCCACAAAGAGAATTTTTCCACGGTCTTCTACTTGGGGAAACACCGCCTCTTCAAAAAAAGCATCCATCTGGCGTTCATCCGCAATTCTCAATTCGCTTCGAACATCCCACTTGGCAACATCCCAAATAACAGACAACGCAATCAAGAGCACAAAAGGTATACAAAGCCATTTTTGCCTAGATTTATTATTCCATAAAAAAATCCATAAAGTCAAAATAAAAACAAGCAAAAAGAAAACAGCGCACGGCAAACTAGAATCGAGTAATGGAGAAGCCTGCAATGCCGACAAGTATTCTACAAAAGAAATAACTATTGCTGTAGCAGCCAGCAAATCCTTAAACAATCCCTTTATCGAAGGAATCAAGTAAAAGATAATCGCTATCATCGGAAGGATTGTAAAGCATCCATCAAACAAAGAAATCCCAAACGCAACGGCCAACCAAAATCTACGTTCTGCCAAACAAATCAGCGCAAGAACGCTCAAAAAAAACTTATGAACAGGCAAAAGGTATTGCGGCAAGTCCATAAGATAAACCGCAATCTTCATATTCCCGACATTTTGTTCCAAAGCTAATTGGACCAGATTCCCCAAAAAAGCAGAAATCACAAAGAAAGCCAACATCAGTCCGAATACAAACCGAACAAACCCATGCTTTCCAATCAACCAGTTGG
The DNA here is from genome assembly GCF_002342555.1 of Fibrobacter sp. UBA2449. Classification (NCBI taxonomy): domain Bacteria; kingdom Pseudomonadati; phylum Fibrobacterota; class Fibrobacteria; order Fibrobacterales; family Fibrobacteraceae; genus Fibrobacter; species Fibrobacter sp. UBA2449. The sequence goes on along the minus strand of NZ_DDQF01000010.1, from coordinate 188,599 downwards.
AGAATCGCGATGGTTCTCGGAATAATTCCAACAAACACAATACCGCTACAGGTATCATCGGAACAAAGCCCCACCACAGCACACGATAAGGCTGCGTCTGAACCAAGAGCTGATGACGCAAGCCTATTCCCACATATTGCCAGAAAACACCAACAAGGCTAAGTATAAAGACAATGACGGCGAACCTAGAAACCTCAACATTTCTGCAAAATTTCCATGCACACCACCAAAAGACAAGAAGCCCCGCATAGATTATAGCGTCTTCACCAGTCGGAGTAAAAGGAATGCTTTTCCCAAACCAGTCCTCCGAGAAAAAATCAAGACGCCATACATGCAGAAATCCGGTCAAAGGAACAAGCAACGCCGCTACAGCCACCAGCAAACGGAATTTAGGGAAATGGAACAACATCCAAAGAGGAATCCCCCATCCACCCATTAGCGGATGCAAAACCGAAGCCAGCAAAAACATTACCAGTGAAACATATCGATTCTTAGACCAAAGAAAAGCCAATCCTAGCAAGATGAATACTTCTGCCGCAAATCGAGCAACCAGAATGTGATCAATAATCGGGAAATAAGTTCCACTGCCATACTGCTTATTGGTCAACACAACAATGCACGCAACAAAGGAAGGCAAAGCCCATGCCGAATGGTTCCATCGTCTAGTCCATCGCACGAACAATGTAATTGCAGCAAGCCCCCATAAAAGTTCTATAAAAAAAATGGCAACCATTCCTCCATGATTGACACCAAACAATTTAAAAAAGACAACTAGTAACGGAGAAAAAACAGTAAAGTTATCCTGGTTCCCGAACATGAACGGGACATCGTTTACAAAGCGTTCCGGATATAGAAAATGGACTACCTGCAAAAGGTATCGGCCAGCATCTTCAAAATAACCGAAATAACGGAACAGCACAAAGAAAAAGGCTAATCCAGCCGTGTAGACAAACCATCTCTTTTTAAGCAGTTCAATCATTTTGAGCAACCATAAAGCCAAACAAATTTCTGTTTCACATCAAGATAGACAGAATCCTGCTTGGGCAGGGGCATATTTGCATAATCAGTAGCAAAATGCGTTATTTCTCCAGCTCCACATAAATAATGAACACGAGAAAGAAGTGTGTCAGGATTGTGATACACACTAATTATTCTCTCATTAAACATGTGCACCCTATTTTCTTGTAAAGTTTCCGTAAGCAAAGCGTTTCTGCGCCGATTAGACTCCAAATATTGTTCTTTATAAAAAACTTCTCCCACATAAATGGAGGCATCCGCATAGGCCCCTGTCATAAAGTTAATCCTGGATTGTTTTGGATTTTCATAATCAACCGTAAAAAGCATTTTTCCACGATCCTTTACCTGTGGAAATATTGGCACATCGAAGAAAGCATCCATCTGACGTTCATTTATAATTATAGACTCATTTCTCGCATCCCACCGGTAAACATCCCACATAGAAAAAGAGACAAGCAAAGCAATCAACGGTGCAACCATTTTTTTTGTACCCAAACATTCTTTTAAATTCACAAAAAAATATACAACAATAAATAAAGCTACAAACATCAAAATACTCGTCAACGCTCCTCCCTCCAAGGGTAATTTTTCCATAGAATTGAATCTATACAGCGAACCCAGTAATTCAAAGAAAGAATAAGAGAAAGAAAAAGCCAATAAAAACCTTTTCGGCATCATACCCAAATTAGGAACGACACAAAGAATCAATCCAACTATAGGAAGTAATTTCAACGAGGCACAACAAAATGCTATTGAAAAGAGCAACACATATCCATATTTCTTTTGAAACAAACATGCTAATATGACAGCAATCAACACAAACATTCTTACAACAGCCAAATAACTTGGCAGGTCAAACCATGTTGCAGCCAAACCAGCATCTCCCATACCTTGTTCTATAGCCAACTGAATATAGTTGCAAACAACCGAATCAAAAATCAACAACACAAGACCCATAAAGAACAAAAAATTAACCCAATGGGAACGAACGACAAATCCATTTTTATCACCAACTGATGAGAAACACATTACTACAACAACAGTCAACAACGTTAGCCACATATAGCGAATCGCGGGACACAAATCCATCCACTCTGCTCCCGCAATCGCAAACAAGCCCAAAATAAAGCTAGCGTAATCACGAAAAACAAGGTTGCCAGCACTCTTCATACAATTCCGAACAAAGATTGCGAAAACCGGCACCACGGGAAGCATACACAACCACTGTGCTCTAAATGGCTGCGCTTGATACAAAAGAAGGTGTTCCGTATATGAACCCGCGAACTGCAAATAAAAACCTATCAGAGAAGTCCAAAACATGCTTATGGAAAAAGCAGAAAGAACTCCACCCTTAAAATGACGATATATCATCAACCAAAAAGCTAAGAGACAAGAATACGTAATGAATTCGTCCAAACCTGGACTAATGTACAAGGGCCTCCAGTCATCTGGATAAAAATCTAAACGTCCGACGTGCAAGAATCCTGTCAGCGGAAATAGTAGCGACAAAACTATTATGGGCAGTTTAATTCTCGGGAAAAAGATGAACAGCCATAAAAGTAGAGCCCACCCCCCCATTAACGGATGCATAAGCACAGAAAAAATAAAGAAAACTAACGACACATATTTATTCTTGTCGTAAATAAAAACAAGCCCAGCAACCATCAAAACACAAGACAACACCCTTGCTACAAGATACGACTCAAACAAAGGCAAATAAAAAGATCCCGAGCCATATGTTTTATTTGCCATTAGTATGAACAGAGCAAATAAAATCGGCATTCGCCATTGTTCTGTATTAAACTTTTTGGACCATTTACAAACAAAAGCTATAAGAGCCACTCCAAATGCGAGGAAAGTAAAAAAGGTAGCCGCCATCCCGCCAACATTCACACCCAAAACTTTAAAAAAAACTGCTATTACGGGAGAATAAATGCTGAACGAATCCTGGTTGCCAAACATAAAAGGTACGTCGTCTACAAAGCGTTCAGGTTGTAAATAGTTCATCACTTGCAATAAGTAAATAGCGGCATCCTTATCAAAACCTTTATAATGAACTAGTGAGAAAAAGAATACCAATCCCAAACTATAAAGCAGTCCCATTCGCCCTACATTCTTCATAACAGGATCCATTATGAGCGTAAGCCCTCAAAAAGTAAAGAGTTTAATCGTAAAAATAAACGATTATTTTATAAAACTAAAAAAAAGGGGAGCCCAAGGACTCACCCTTATAACACTTATATAGCGAAAAGATTACTGGTAGTTGTTAGCCAACGCTGCAAAAGACGGGGTAAGACCCAAACAAAGGTCGTCATCAGCCGTGGCAGCAAGCTTCATGCCACTCTGTCCCTGGGCGTTAGAGGAAGCATCAACAAGAGTAGCCGTAAGAGTCCACTTCTTGCCGACCACGCATTCGTTCAACTTAGCCTTGTTGCTGGCATTCCATGTAGCGTCCTCGCCAAAGTAGGCGAAATTTTCGCTTTCATAGCTACCAGAATTTTTTCTCTGTCCCGGACCGGTGTATCCAATCATATTCCAGTCACCGGTTTTGTTTGATTCCGTCACGTAAGCATCCTGGAGGTTGACCCAGGTTCCTGCGGCGGTCGGGACTTCAGAGGCCTTGGACTTGGCGATCATGCCGAACAGCTTGGGAACTGCGACGGCGGCGAGGATGCCCATGATCACGATCACGACCATCAATTCAATGAGGGTAAAACCTTGTTTCTTCATAGTGTACTCCTTGTTGTTTGTGACACACTTGTTTGAGTCCCGGCCCGGAATTGAGCGTTCGACTCGTTTACTTCCCTAATATACACAATTTTTTTCGGAAAAGCAATAGTTTTGTCAAACTTTTGTCATTTTTGTGTCATAACAACCTGGAGCAGACGCAAAAATTGCTTTTTTCGACCAAAATCGCCGTTTTAGGGGTGTTTCGGATGCTTACAATTATAGATTTTTTTCGCAAAAAAGGGGACTTCCGCCGAAATTTTATATTCCAATGTGGAATAAATCACACCCCTTTTGTCACGGTTTTGTCATTTGGCCCAAGCAAAAGAAACGCGGCGTGACAAAAGAAATTTAAGAGGTCTAAATGCCGTTTTTGAAGTAAATTCGGCAATTTTCTCTTAAAAAAAGCTTAAAACCTCTTAAATTTTCGACAAACCTCTTAAAATTAAGAGGTTTTCATTTCGATAAGACCCATTTCTTAGACGCGTTATACCTAATTCGTCCCGCCATTCTGAGACTAGAACAGCGCATTATGGATAAAATAATTTTTTAAAGAAACGCGGCGACCGCTCAGCGGCCGCCACCAACTGTTTCTTTATATGAATACCTACAGTTTACCGAGGTCGCGGAGCATCTTTTCGTACTTGTCGGCACGAGCCTTTTCTGCGTCAGCCTGCTTCTGAATTTTGTCAGCACGAGCTTCTGCCGCGTCTGCCTGCTTCTGAATTTCGTCAGCACGATCCTTCGCCTCGAAATAACGCCTTTCAGCATCATTTGCACGATCCCTTGCCTCGAAAAAGCGCTTCTCTGCATCATTTGCACGCTGGCGTTCCTGGTCTACGGCGATGTCGATTTCCTGCTGCCAAGTCATATAGCGTTTCCTCGTTTCGTTGTCCGTCTGGTACCACTTCACCATCCTGTCAATCTTCTTGGTTTCTGGAGAACTCGGTTTCCTGGTGGCGAAATACTCCATATACTCCCTGATCGATTTCTCGGCGACGTCGCGGTACTTATTGAATATATAAAAATTTTTGAAGCAGAGGTCACCCAGTTCGATTTCCGGGTTGTCGACATCGAGATTCTTGAACCTATAAACGGCTTTTCCCTGTCCGAAAATGTCCTCGGGACACAGGAACATGATGTATAGTTCCTTCAGGTTGTAGTATACCTCGCCCTTGTTCAGCGACTCGCTATCGCACATCGCCTGGTAATAGCGCGTCCGCTTGGGGATTTCCTTGGTATCTTCCATCTGCATCTCGATATCGAAACTGCGGAGTGTCTCGCCACCGGGACCAGTTTCCTTCACAAAGACGTCGTAGCGGATTCCCTTGTAGAACGGGCTTACTTCGACTGTCTTTTCGGGCTCGGGATCCCGAAGTTCGTGTATCTTGATGCCAAGAACTGCTTCGAGGAAGGGTTTGGCGATTTCCTTGTGACTGAACACCATGGCGAACATGAAACGGTCCGTGATGGGGAGCTGTTCAAAGGGTATGCGTTTGTTTTCCATTTTTCCGTTTTATGGCGGGAACGCCCCCGCAAAGGCGGATAGAGATGGCCCTATCTATACTATAAAACGGTTTCGCAGCGAAAATGAGCCAAAAGGGGCGTGAAAATTTTGTTTACACAAGGTGGCGCGGGGCCCCCGCGCCTATTTTGCCGAATAAGAACGAGTCGGTTCGCACACCATACTTCACAAAACAAGTTCACTTGATGGTATTCGCCAACTTGTTGGCAAATTTAGCCAAATAGTTGGTTAATTTCACAAAACAGTTGGCAAAATCAAGCAACAACTTGGCAAACTATTGCTTTTTGTTGGCAAACTTTATATATTACCACAAGAATACCAACAACCGGCGAAACATTATATGCAAGAAAAAGACCTAAAAAGCCTTGTCAAGCAAATTCTGTCAAACAAGTGCGAGTCCCAGCACATCGAGCTGAAAGCTGCTCACGAGGGTTGCCCCAAGCGTTTATACGACACACTGTCGTCTTTTTCGAATCAAGACGAAGGAGGCACAATCATCTTCGGCATTGACGAAAAGCAGGATTACAAAATCGTTGGCGTTTACGACGCCCAAGACATTCAAAAGAAGATTAACGAACAAAGTAAAGAGATGGAGCCATGCGTGCGCCCCCTTTTTACAATTTGTTCAATCGGTCAAAAAAAGATCGTATCTGCAGAAATCCCTGGCGTAGAGGTTTTCCACCGGCCTGTCTTCTACAAAGGCATGGGACGGACAAAAGGCTCCTTTGTCCGTGTCGGCGATTCGGATGAGCCAATGAGCGAATACGAAGTGTACAGCTACGAGGCGTTTCGCAGACACATCCGCGACGATGCCCGAGCCATTACCGAAGCGCCTCTTGACACCCTAAACAAGGCCGATGTCGAAAACTATGTTCGGCTATGCAAGAGGGAGCACAAGAATCTTTCTGAGAACGTTAGCAGCGAAGAGATTTTGGAACTAATGGGAGTAATTCATTCCGGTGCGCCCACGGTAGCAGGAATTCTTTCGTTTTCAAAATACCCGCAAGGTTTTTTGCCCCAGCTCTGCATCACCGCAGTGCGGGTTCCCGGCAACGAAATGGGCGACCTCGGTGCGACCGGCGAAAGGTTTATCGACAACGCAAGGCTGACCGGGACCATCCCGCAAATGCTAGAAGATGCAATTTCGTTCGTCCAAAAGAACAGCCGTCACAAGACGGTCATTGACAAAAACGGGAAACGCACAGACAAAGAAGAATATCCGTCTATCGCAGTACGCGAGGTTGTCCTGAACGCGCTGGTTCATCGCGATTATAGCGTCTATTCCGAAAACACCCCCGTTCGAATTGAAATGTACGACAACCGGCTACAAGTCATAAACAGCGGAGGATTGTACGGGAAAACCACGCTAAGCAATCTTGGCAAAATCAGGCCGGACACAAGGAACGCAGTATTAGCAAACATCCTCGAGATTCTAAAAATTACCGAGAACCGCTACTCGGGCATCCCGACCATACAAAAGGAAATGCAAGAGGCGGGATTGCCTCCAGCCGAGTTTTCTGTTCGTCACGGAGAATTCTACGCAACACTATATAACTCGGTGAACCAGCCCGAATATTCCGGCAAGCCCGCCGACATTCTGGCCTTCTGTTCCGTACCAAGAAGCCGGGCAGAGTTGCAGGGTTTTACAGGAATGTCACAGTTCTATACCATGAGCCACATTGTCCAGCCGCTGTTGGAAAGCGGCGCGCTGAAGCTGACCCTCCCCGAAAAACCAAAGAGCAGCAAGCAGCGGTATGTAAAGGGCTGAATATAAACGTCCCGGGAGTCCCTTGTTTCCGCAGTGTAAAATCGAGAATCCGTGGCTCGTGACTGCTTTTCGGCCATCCGACAGCCTGCCCGGCCCAAGTTTTCTCGACTAATATGATATTAGATGTTAAATTAGTCAAGAATTTTGATTAATGGAACGTTTTTGCGCCGCAAGCAAGGCGCGATTTCGCTGATTTTTCAAAAATTGGGGATTAAACGGGGCTATTTTGCGGGTTTCAATCCCCAGTTTTCAGAACAAAGTAACATGAAAATCAAAAAATCGAACCGCAAGTCCGGCGGAAAAGTTCATTTTGGGGATTGAATTGTTTTTTTTCGCGTTTTTCATCCCCACCTAGAACCCCAAACGGCGCTCTAGATTACATACAAATTATAAAATTGGGGATTAAACCCAATGTTTTCCGGGCGTTCAATCCCCAATTTCACGGTTTTGTCATTTGATGGCGAGAGCCGCGTCCACTTTTTCAGCAGGAACGCCAATGGAACGGAGGTATTCCGCAATCCTAGCCTCACGGGCGGCGTTCTTTTCGCGTTCTTTCTGTGCTCCAAGCTTTTTACCGCGACGAAGGCCGTTGCGCTCCGCAGCACGGCGGCGGTCGCCGGCAGTAACAATCCCCAGTGCCTGTCCTATACTCATGCGCATACGCAACTCCTCTACGACGTTTTCGTCGATGTACTCTCCTAAAAACCTTCAAGCCGAGAGCAGCGGAAATGCTTGCATTTCCATTGCCGAGGCGAAGGGTTTTCTGCAAATATAGTTCAATTTTTTCGACAAGGGTAGCCCTCGATTCATTTTCCATCTTCGAGAGCATCCGAACAATTTGTTTCACGACACCTTTCAACTTTTCACCATCGAACGCGTACTTCATCACCAGTGCACCAACGGCTGCTTCAATGTTCTTTTCGGCAAAACACTTGCTGTCGGGAATATCGGCAAGGTTCACAAGGACACATTCAAAAGGCAATTCGCGACCGTTGAACTCGCCCCTGAACTTCGCACGAAATTCTGCCATAGGGTCCCAGTCCTTCTGGCCATTGTAGATAATCTTGCGGTAGGACTTATGTTCAAGAAGAATACCCACGAAGATTTCGGGACCGTTCTTGAGACTCGCCTTGAAGGCGAGATCGGCCTCGCCCCACTCCTTCACATTGCTGTAGTTACCGGGAATGAGTTCAAGGGTCTGCATATCGACTGACGCAAGCATCCTGCGGAGTTCGGGGTTCCGGTACTGCGCAAGCCGCAGGAGGGTACGAGCATTCTCAGGAACAGCATAGATGTAACGGAAGAAGGGATCGTGCTTACGACGCACGGGCGCCTTCGGTTCTTTTTTCAAATCGGCTTTGTTCACAGCCATTTTATGGTCCTTTTGCGCGGCAATGCGACCGCTTCGCGGACAGGGGTTCCCCTATCTACTATATAAAACGGTTTCGCGGCGAAAATAAGCCAAACAGGGCGTGAAAATTTTGTTTACACAAAAAGATCCCCACCTTGGTGGCCATGCGCACTAAACAACAAGTTGTTAAGTGCTGTCCGCCCGGTCAAGCCGGGGATGACGAGAATGGTCGCGGGGATGACGAATCAGGGATTAAGCGCACTGAGTTCTGTCTTGGAATTTATTCTATTTATGCTACAGGTTCACTTGTTCGCAAGCTCTGCAAGCATCGCCTTCGCCTCGGCAATCTTTTCGGGAGGAAGCTTCATCGCCTTCATGACGTTGATTGCATCGGCATGGCCATCGGTTTTGCCTTCCGCACGTGCGTGCTTCTTCTCGACGTACAGTTCGTAGTTGCGGTCACTCATGCTCATCGCCTCGCTTACAAGAAATTCCTCTGTAAAAATACACAATTTCGCTTTTTCATGCAAGAGGGCGAACAGGGACCCCTCCGGTACGGGCACCGGCTGCTCCTTGTTTATGCCGTCGATCACGCGGAGCCACTGTGCGAGCATGCTGTTGTCCGATTCGTAGCCGCTTTTCAAGAACTTGGGAATTTCGACAAGCGTAATCGTCTGCTTCTTGTAGAATTCCTCGTTGTCCTGATTCTTGAGGCGCACGTGGTGCCTGTAGTTGCTCGATTCGGGGAAACCGTTGAACATCTGGAGGCTCACGATGTCCAGGTTGCGCAGATTGTAGTCGTTGCCCCTGCCGCGGCTCGCGACCGTATGCTTCGCTGCGTAGAAGACGAGCCGGTCAGTGAATGTCCCGTCATTCACATGCTGGACCTCGAGCACGATGCGGTCCTGGTTCCTGTCGTGCATCACGATATCCGAGGTGATTTCCTTGCTGAATGCGCTCGGAACCGCAGGATTTTCAAAGGTAATGTGCTCGATGCAGTCGCTCCCGTAGAGGTCAAGGACTGCGTTGAGAAAATCTACCGTCATCCGCTCGTTTTCCGGATTCCCGAAAAGAATCTTGAAAATCGAATCGTTGTAGACGTAGACATACGTGTATTTTTCGCGATATTTCGCGATGCAGGCGGAAACATCGCCGCCATTTTTATTTGTCTCGTTGATGTCGGCAAGCATGGCCGCATACTGTTTCTTATTCATTTTTCCATTTCGTAGCGGGAACGCCCCCGCGATGGCGGATAGAGAGAAAATCCCCTATCTATATACAAGAACGGCCGAAACGGGAAAATGTTCCAAAAATGCCAAAAAATTTTTCTTTACGCAAAAAGATCCTCGCCTACGCGAGGATGACGAGAATGGGCGCGAGGATGACGAGAATGGGCGCGGGGATGACGAGAATGGGCGCGGGGATGACGACAAACGCCCCGGCAAAACCGGAGCGTTTATGCTTTGGGGTGTGGAATTTCTTACTTCACGATAATGCGGAACACGGAGCCTGCATTGCCGCGGACGAGGTAGGAGCCTGCGCGCTTGACGGAGTTCTTGGTGAGCGCGCGGAGGTCTTCGACGCCGTGGGTCGTGAATTTCGCCACGAGGCGGCCCTGCATGTCGAACACGCTGTAGTTGCGTTCGTTCTCGGGGAGCAACACCATGGGGCGGCGCGGAATGTCGGTCTTGTCGCTCGGGCCGATATCGGCCGTTTCCGTAACGTCCTTCTCGGGCTGGTTCTCGTAAATCTCCTTAATTTCCTTCTGGCCATACGGTGCTGGCGGAAGGTCGTTCGTGCCAAAGTTGCGGAAACCGAGCAGCGAGTATTCGGTCGGGTCGTTCAGTTGCTTGCGGATAGGCGCAATGCGGAACTTGTGAGAGTATTCGCGGTTCGCATTCAGGCGGTATTCGTTGAGCGGTTCCGCACCCCAGCTGTTGATGCCGCCGAGGCCCATCTGACGCAGGTCGACACGCATCGTGATATCCTTGTTGCGCTTGAGTTCCCACGGAAGCTTGGTATCGGAAAGCTGTTCCGGAGTGTAGTGCTGCGCGTTGAATTCCATGCGCGGGGAGCCCACGACCATCACGCCCTTGCCCGATTTTTCGTTGGTGAGCGTCGCCCACTTCACGTCGGTGCGCTGGCCCGTTTCGCCGATTTCCATGTACATGACCGTCATGGAATCCACGAGAGTCGAGTAGATGCCCATGAAGCTGCCGCGGTTACGACCGATGTAGTTCTCGTCGGGGCCGCGACCGAAGTAGCGAACCTTTTCGTAGCCGCCCGGCACGGTGAATAGCGTACCCACGTTCGGGATGTAGCTCCTGGAGCCGTCCGGAGTAAATGAGTATTCCACCACGATATCGCCGCTGCCGTACACGTAGTAGGTCATCTTCATCTTGGAACTGCCCACGTCCGGGAAACTGAAGTTGAATGTCACCCGGGTTTCCTGCGGAGAGACTTCGTCGACTTCGGAGGTCACGTTGCGGCTCTTGCTCGCCTTGCGCCATTCGCCATGGCCACGTTCCATGTTGTAGCCCTTGTCGTTGTCGGTCGGGGCGCGCCAGAAGTTCGGGATACCGCCGTTCTTGATGATGGTATCGCCATCGAGAACATAGCTCGCAAGCGTACCCGCCTTCTCGTCGAAGGTAATCTTGAAGTCGGTTCCTTCGATGGTGAGGCCGCTCCCCCTAGAAACCCTGTGACCATCCAGAGTGCTGATATCCACTTCGGTAGACCAGAGCTGGCCCAGGTTGATGCCGAACTGTTCATGGGCGACGCTGTGACCCGCCTTGGCCCAGAGTTCATCCTTCTTCAGGCGGAAATCGATATCCAGGAAGTACTCGGCACCGATTGTCGTCTCGATATCCGGCATTTCGATGGTCACTTCCTTCTTCTGCAGAGGCCCGATATTCATCTGCGAGCCGCTCAGCTTGCCGTCCTTGATAACCTTGCCGTTCTCGCGAATCTGCCAGTAGGCATCGAGGAAGTCGCCGAGGTTCTTGAAGAGGTAGCGGCTCTCGATTTCGATCTTGCCCTTCGCGGCGTCGACGTTCTTCACGCGAAGCTGGCTATACTGGTACTTGACCTCCCACATTTCGGGCTGAATCTTTCTGTCCGGGAACACGAGGCCATTCGCGCAGAAGTTGTCGTCGTTCTGCCAGTCACCCCACATGCCGCCGAATTCCCAGTACGGAGTACCCTTGTGGTGCAGTCCCTGGTCGATGAAATCCCAGATGAAGCCGCCAAAAGCCCGCGGGTTGCCGTAGAAGGCATTCATGTATTCCTGAAGGTCGCCCACGGAGTTGCCCATGGCGTGTTCGTATTCGCAGAGCATCACGGGCTTGTTCGCATCCTTGTAACCGGCGATATAGTCGTAGCCCCAGTACATCTGGCTTGTCACGTCGGCATTGTTGTTGTCGCCTTCGTAGTGCACGTAGCGGGTAGAGTCGATTTCGTGGGCGCGTTGACGTTCGGAGGCAAATACGTTGCCGTTACCGGCCTCGTTGCCGAGCGACCACAGGATGATACACGGGTGGTTCTTGTCGCGCTGCACCATGCTGTTCAGGCGGTCCACCACCGGAGCGCGCCAGTCGTCGCTGCTCTTGGGCAGGTCGCCGTTTGCGCCGTGGCTTTCCACGTTCGCCTCGTCAATCACGTAAATACCGTACTTGTCGCAAAGGTCGTACATTACCGGGTTGTTCGGGTAGTGCGACATGCGGAGAGCGTTGATGTTGAACTGCTTCATCAGGATGATGTCCTGTTCCATGCGCTCGTAGTTCACTGCGCGTCCGTTATCCGGGTCGAGCTCGTGGCGGTTCACGCCGTGGAACTTGACCGGCATGCCGTTCACCAGCAGGCGCGGGGCTCCGTTGTCCTTCTTGATTTCGACCGTGCGGAAACCGATTTTGTTGCTTTCGACCTGGATTATCTTGCCCGCGTTATCCTTGATGGTGAGCACCGCCGTGTAGAGGTACGGCGTTTCTGCAGACCAGCGATTCGGCTTGGCATACGGGATTTCGAAATGCACGCTCTTTTCGCCACCGTTCGCGCCGATACCCGAGACCTTCTGCGCAGTCGGGGCAATCACTTCGCTGCCGGCGTCGTTGTAGAGCGAAAGTTCCACCGTATATTCGCCCGAAGAGGAACCCGTGGAGTTGTAAATCCAGGCAGTCGTCTTCAGCAAGCCGTCGGTATAGTTGTTCGTGAGCGTTGCGTCAATCTGGAAGTCCTGAATATGGACCTCGGGCACGGCGTAGATGTACACGTCACGCATGATGCCCGAAAGGCGGATGAAGTCCTGGTCTTCGAGCCAGGAGCCGTCGCACCAGCGGAACACCTGCACCGAGATGTTGTTCTCGCCCTTGCGCAGGTACTTGTTGATATCGAATTCGTGGCCCGTAAAGGTATCTTCGCTATAGCCCACGTAGTTGCCGTTCACCCACACGTAGTAGGCGGATTCCACGCCCTCGAAATGCAGGCGGATGCGCTTGCCGGCCCACTTGTCGGGCACGGTGAAGGTGCGGCGGTAGTGGCCCACCGGATTAAAGTCGGTCGGGGCGCCCGGAGCGGACACGCGGTTGTTCTGCGCCCACGGGTAAACCACGTTGGTGTAAATCGGGTGGTCGTAGCCGAGAATCTGCCAGGAACTCGGCACCGGGATTTCGTCCCAGCCGGACACGTCGTAGTTGTCCTTGTAGAAGTCGTTGTTGCGCTGGCTCGGCTTGTCTACGTGGTAGAATTTCCACTTGCCCGAAAGCGTCTGGTACCATTCGGATGCATGGCGGTCGCCCTTGACAGCCTCTTCCACCGTAGTGTAGGGCATCGAGGTCACGTGCGGGTTAAGCCGGTTCACGCCGAAAACGCGCGGTTTGCCGTTCCATTCGTCGTTCGGGCCGCTCTGCGCAAAAGCGGAGCCCGCAAGCGCGGCAAAAATGGCCGCACACGAAACAACCTTGGCTATTTGGGAATTCTTCATAACATCCTCTTTGTTTATTCTACACCATAAAGAAAAATACCCCTTTTTGAGGGGCATTTAAATGTCATTTCGGCAAGTTCCGTGGATATTTTATCAAGAGGGGATGGGCTTTTTAATCAAAATTCAGCCGCAAAGTCCGGATTCCGAGCGATTTTCCCCGAACCGAAACCATGATAGCGAAATGCCCCCTGCCGAGTCCGGAAAGGTCCATCACGGCCGATTCCCCGGCAAACGCGGAGCGCATCACCTCGTTTCCCTGCATGTCGAATATGCGGACCGTCTTTGTCCCGCCCGTTCGGGCATTCACGGCCAGGCGGCGGCCATCTAGCGACAAGGAGAATTGCGGAGGCACCTGCGTCTGCACGGCAAACGTGGCCGACGAAACCGCTTCTGCCGAGCTACTGGACTTGGCCGTCTCAGAACTGCTGGAGACGGCCTCCACCGAGCTGCTGGACTGCGACGACGAAGATCCCGCAGACGAAGCCGGGACCGGCGATTCGCATTTTGCGACCTTGACGGATGCGTCCAGAGTAAAACATACAAACGAATCATCCGCCTTCACGAAGTTGAATACGCCCGGAACCGGAGAGGCCGTTCCCGACTTGTAGACCAGCGGCGAATAGGAAGTCTTGGAGCCCCACGAACCACTCAACAGCGACGCCTTGATATCGACGCGGTTAAAATTGCCCATCCCGTTGATATTGTTGTTTTCCCAGGCCTCCAGCTCGTACTTGATATACCAGACCCAGACCCCGTTGTAGGCGTAGTCCTGCCCATGCGTAATGCCGGTATCGTATCCCTTCGCCGGGCGGTATTCCACGATAAAGTATTCATCCTTGTCGGACGGGTTCGTGACCGAATACGCCTGGCCCTGGTCGATATCGCCAAGCATGATTACGCCCGTATCCGCGGTCGTGAGTTCCGAAAGCGTCATCCAGCCCATCGTCTCGCGTTCGAACGCATTGAACTTTGCAGGGATCCGTCCGTTTTCATTATACATTCCCAACGACATCAGGTCGTAGGAGGCGGCACCCAGTTCATCTTCGCCCGAATCCCTTACCCCGTAATGGTCCATAAGCCCAAGCACATGCGCAAACTCATGGACAAAGATGCCGAACTTGTTCAAGTTGCCCGCCCTGTACAAATCGTTGTCGGCGTCTTCGAGCTGGGCGATCAGGAGATACTTGTCAAAGACATAGCCGAAGTTGTTCGGCTTGTATCCGAAAGGAGCTCGGAACACGTTGTTCGAACCATTGGCCTGCATCCAGAACTGGTGCGCCCAGAAGTCCTCGCTGTAGACCAGGACATCTTCTTCGCGGCCGGGGAATAGGAAAATAAAGCCGTCCACCAGCTTCTTGTTCGACACGTATTTGTCCACGTCGAAATCCGCACGCTTCACGAGCAGGTCAACCCCCTCCTTCGTCAATTCGTTTTCGTAGAGCGAGTCGTTTGCCGAATTCACATACTGCACAAGCTCTTTAGAAATCGTGATGGGGAAAATGTCGAAATGCGGGCTGAAGTTCCCGTTGGAAGATTCCAGATAGAAATCGCGCACGCTGCCGATGTTCCCTTCGCTATCGGAATAGCCTTCCTCGTTAAAAAAACGCCACATCCTTGCAGAATCGACAGCGGCCTGTTTCGGGGTCGAGACCAGCAGCACGGGGAACCACCTCTCGCCCATCACCCAGTTTTCGGCACGCGGGCGCTTGCGCTTGACGGCGGTACCCGTCGCATCGTAGGAATAGTCAGCCGCGACAGCGTCGTATGCCACGTTCTGATTCCGGAAGCGTTCTCCCTTTTTTGCCCTGTAGGCCTCGCGGGCGGCCGCCTGGTCAATACCGGCGACAAAAGCCGTTTCGCGGGAATCGCGGAGCGCAGGGTCCTTCGCCTTCACTCCCGAACGCAGGCCGTCATTGCCAACGTAGACGAAATCCCCCGCAGAATCGCGTTCCACGAGCAGCCCGTCGGCGGTCTGCACAAAATGATAATGTTCATCGCCCAAGGTGCGCACGCTCAGCATCGAGCCGTCGGACTGCACATGCTTTTTTACAAAGGGGTTTGCCGGATGCGCGAGAGCACCCGTCACGCACAAAGCGGATACAAGCAACGTTGTCTCAAGCAGTTTCATCGGATACCTACCATTCTATAGCCCAGCGATTTCCCTGCCGCATCCACGCGCACAATCAAGAAACCGCTCCGTGAAACAAGCGAACGCGACTTACGGAGGTTTACGCCATGCGACATTCCATCAAACGATTCCGCAAAGACCAGGTGCCCCTGCATGTCAAAAAGCCGCACCGTTTTCGCTCCCGCCACCGGGGCAAGCACATTCAGCATTCCGTCTTCGTAGCGCACCTCGAAACCCACGTGCGGCACGGCGTCCGCGGCAATCCGTTCCGTAGCCGAAGAAGAAGCCACGTCCGTCGACGAACTGCTGCGCCACGGCCACCGGAAAGAAGAACTCGACGAGGAACTCATTACGGCGCTGCTGGAACTCTCCACAGAACTGCTCGAAGCTACGGAGCTGCTAGAAACCACGAAACTGCTCGAGCTTTTTGCAAGTTCGCAGCTACCGACAGCGACGGATCCGTCTACGGCAAAGCACACTAGGTCGTCCTGTTCCTTTATATTGAAGAGTCCCGGAAGCACTTCCACATTCTTCCACGAAAGCACGGGCGAAAGTTTCGTCACGTTCTGGCTTCCGGGGAACGGGTCATCCTTCAAGTGCGACCCGCCGTAGGATGAAGAGGCAAAGCCGTCGTAGTAGTCCGTCACGCGCAGGTTTCCCGCTTCCACGACATCCACGCGCTGGTGCCTCGGCACATCGTTGAGGTTGTCATCGGTCCACGAATTCGCATCGTAGTCGATATGCCACACGAGCAATCCATGGTTCGGGAGGGCGGCGTCCCACTTGACCTTCTGGCGGTTCTCGAACACGAACCACTCGTTTTTGCTCGCACCCGCATGGTAGGCAAAGTTGCTCGTACCGAACGGCGGGAGCGTTTTCACTTCGGAATCTTTTTCGAGAGTCGTGTATTCGAGCCAGCCCATGAAATTCCGTTCGAAAGCGCTATAGTTCGGAGGATTGTTCTGCCCGTTATACATGCCGGTCGCCATCACGTCCCACGCGTGCGCCCCCGGAGCCTGGGTATCGGAATTGGAATAACTTATGTAGCAACTGTCGCTCCATACGCAGTAATGGTCCCTGAGTCCCATGGTATGGCTGAACTCGTGGATAAACCTCTCGAAGATATCACCGACCTGGTTCAAAATAAAGTAATTGTTAAATCGTTTCCCGTTTCCGGCATTCAGCCTTCCGCAAGCGTTCCACCGAAGTTCATACTGGAACCCGCCCAGGTGAGAATCGCCCGACTCGACGATGCTCCCCGCATACAGGACCGCAAAGGCATCGACCTCGCCATCATTATCGGAATCGTAGGCACCCGCATCGAACGACGGATATTTCGACAAGACCGCGGCAATCGTCTTTTGGATCAGCTGATATTCCACGCCGATGTAATTCCGGAAAGAATCACCGACCTTGACGATATAGAGGTCGAAAGACGGAACGAATAGCCCTCCCGACTGGTCTATGAAGTAATCGCGGATCGAGCCGACGTAGTTCTTCGCCTTGTAATTTTCCTGGTTCATGTAGGCATACGTACTGGCGGAATCCGCATTCTTCGTGTTGTTGTCTTCTACCAGGAATACGGGAAAGCGGTTCGTGCCATTCGCATGCGAATATGCCGCCGGAAGCCTCAGGACAGGCGGGACATCTTCTGCGGCGGAAGCGGATGCATTAGCACCCCCAGCGGCGTCCGGACTTTTCGCCGTGGGCACCCAGGAAGCGCGTTTCGATTTCTGCCTGGAATCGGGCCGTTTGTACCTGTCGGGGTGCTTTTCCCTATGCCTGTCGCGGACCTTCTGGTTGTCGAGGCCGTTCAGGAACGCCTTTTCTTCGGCAGTGCGCTTTCCAGGATTTTTCGCCTTGAACCGGGAACGTTCGGCATTCTCGTCCGCAAAGAAGAACACTCCGTTCGAATCGCGCATCACGAGGAAGCCGTCTTCTGTCTGCGTGAAACGGTAATGCTCGTCGCCGAGCGTTCGGACAGAAAGGGAATCGCCATCGTTATCGATAGTCCTGAGCACGGGATTCGAGGGATAGGCAAACGACATGGCCGTCAGCCCAGCGCACAAAGCCGAGCACAAGAAGAACTTGTCTAGAGAGTGGATTCCCATTACCAAAACGCTCCTTTAAATTCATCAAACAGCATTATAAATATATCCTCGGATACGTGCAAAAACAATCGCACGAAATGATTTTTTCGTGTAAAACTTGTGTTTGTCGCCTGTTTTTTACGATTTTCGAGCGGGATGGCCCCGTTTTTAGCGCACTGCGGGTGCCACCCTGAAATACCCGGCAAGCCGGCCGCCCAACTCGAGACGCACCACGAGGGGAGAGCCATGAGCCACGCGGCCGAGGTCAAGTCGATGCGATTGGCCCGCGAACGAAGCCGAAGCGAGCGCATTGCCCTGCATGTCGAAGACGCGGACAATTTTCATTCCGGATTCGGACACACGGATTTCGAGCGTGCGACCTTCCATCGCGATATGGAAGCCAGCCGCTCCCGGAACGTCGCGCCCCGCGAATGTCGTCGAGAAGCTGGACTCCGGTTCGAATGACGAACTCGACTGAACGCTGCTGGAGGATTCCACGCTCGAGCTGGATTCGAATTGCACGCTGCTGGAACTTTCCTCGCTGGAACTCGACCCGAGCGACGAACTGCTTGATTCGGGCGCAGAACTGCTCGACGAGACACGGACAAATTCGCAGTTTTCCACGGCAACCGTCGAATCGAGAACGAAACACACGTTCGTATCGGGCTCGACAATGCCGAAGAGACCGGCAAGCACCACGGAACTGTCCCACGCGAGCACCGGCGAAAGCTTCGTCACGTCCAGGCTTCCGGGGAAGGGATCGTCCTTCTGCCGCGCACCACCGCCCTGGCTCATGTAACCGCCCGTCTGGCTGAGAACGCGGATATCGCCCGCTTCGACTATGTCCACGCGCTGGTGCTCCGGGACATCGTTCATGGCATCGAGAGTCCATGCGCCGGAATTAAATTCGATATGCCACACAAGCATCCCGTGATTCGGGAGACCGCTATCCCACTTGACATGCTGGCGGTTCTCGAAAACATACCATTCCTTGTCATTTACGTTCACGTAGTATGCAAAGTTGTTCGTACCGAGCGGGGGGAGCGCCTTCACCTGCGAATCCACTTCAAGGGTCGTGTAATCGAGCCAGCCCATGAAATTTCGCTCGAACGCGCTGTAGTTGGGCGGCTTACGGTAGTTCCCGTTATACATGCCGGTCGCCATCACGTCCCACGCATGTGCTCCCGGAGCCTGGTAGGCGCTGTCGGCATAGTAGGCGCTGCAACCGCTCATCCTCACGCAATAATGATCCTTGAGACCCATCGTATGGCTGAATTCATGGATTAGCTGCACGACATGGCTTGCACCTTGGTCTATGATAAAGCAGGTGTTGAATTTTTTCCCGTCCGGCGTCTCGACAACCGAACTGTATTTTTTGAGTGTAGTCTGGAAGCCGCCCAGGTGCTTGGTCCCCAGCTTGTAGCGGGAACCCGCATACATCACGCCGAACGCATCTATCTCGCCATCGTTATCGTAGTCATAGAGCGAGGCATCGAATGACGGGTACTTTTCGAGCATCGAGAGGACGGCGCGCTTCATGAATTCCGCCTCCTTCCCGATGTATCCGCTGAAGGGTTCACTCTCGCTCACCAGGAAGATATCGAATTGCGGTTCGAATACGCCCGACGACTGATCGACAAAGTAATCCCTCGCCGACCCCAAATAGTCATCCTCGTTATAGCCTGCAACATTCAGCCGCGCATACATTCCCGCAGAATCGAGATTTTGCAATCCATTCGCTTCGCCTGCCACAAGGATTATCGGGAATCGAAGTTTCCCTGCCGAATGGTGCGACTTCGGGAGTACCTTGGGAACCCACGGTGCAGGCGCCACCCGATGTTCCATGTCACGGTCCGCAAACCGGTCCGGAGTCCGGCGGCGATGTTCCCTAAACGTTTTTTCACGGTTGAGCCCGTTCAGAAACGCCCTTTCTGCGCTCTTGCGCCTGTGCGGATTCCGCGCCTTGAACTTGGAGGGTTCGCCATTTTCGTCGGCGTAGTAGAAGACATTCTTTTCATCGGCAACCACGAGGTAGCCGTCTTCCGTACGCGTGACGCTGTAATGTTCGTCGCCCAGGTCCTGGAGCGTTAGCGTATCGCCATCGTTGATGACACCGCGACGTTCGCTAGGGTCCAAAGGGGATGCAAACACTGCTGCCGGCAACAATGCGCATAGCAAGGTATTCCCGACAATCAAGCGAAATTCACGCATCAAGCACTTCCTATAACCGATTTGCTAGCGGACAAGCACCTTCTTCGCGCCGTAGCCGTCGACCTTCACCAGGTAGGCACCGCTCTTCACGGATTCCAGATTCAGCGTCGCGCGGCCCGCATTCAAAGTACCCGAGGCGACCTTCGAGCCGTCAAGCCCGAGCACCGTCACCGTAACGCCGTTCCTTGCGCCGGCAGCGTTCACCGTGAGCATACGGCCGGAAAGGTGCACGCCAAACCCTGCGGCAACGACATTCACCTTCGGAACAGAGACCTTTTCCGGAACTGCGATAAACGGTTTGTTCTCGTCGTAACGGGCGACAAGCGCATTCATGAACCACGTGGTATGCGGGAGCCACTGTTCGTCCCAGCGCCACACCTGCCACGATTCCTTCATCGCATCGAAGCCCACCGCGGCGACACCGTCATCGGTCCAGGCGATTCCCGAACCGTCGTTGTTCTTGCCGGTAATGCCGTTCGCGATACCGCCCTTGAGCGTCGCATCGTAATTCGACTGGCCGTCATAAATATTGGGATTCTTCTTGCCGATACCGTACATCATGCAAGTTGCGTAAGGGTTCTTGCCCAGAATCCAGTCGAGCTGGTCGGCAGCGTATTTGTTCACGCCGTCATCAAGCGACTTGAGAGCATTTGCAGCATACACCGCAGCAGCGGCAAGGCTTGCGATTCGCGCATCTTCGCCCTGCCACCAGTAACCACTCTCATTGTCGTGCGGAATAAAGAAACCGTCCTTGATGGCATTGTTCGTCTTGTAGGTCTGGCGAGCATAACCGAACGGGTTTTCTACCTTGTTCGTAATGGTGACAAGCCATTTCAGGTGCTTTTCGATGGCAGTCTTCGCGGCTCTCATGATATCTGCCCCAGGAATAACGCACTCTACGTCAGGCGGACACGGTTCGTAATCCACCATGGCTTCCGCTTCCAAGTAGCGCACCAACGCCATCAGCGGGAGGCCAGCATCGCTCGCATGCCAGAACGGGCGCGTCTTCGCGTCGTCGCTCCAGAAATACCCGTCATCGCTCAAGCGACCGACAAGGTGCTCCGCACGCGCCTGCATATCCTTCTGGTACTGGCTATTGCCTGTAGCCACATAGAGTTCCGTCGCAGCGAGGAGAGCCGTGTAGTCGTCGATGATGTTTTCCTTGCCGTCGTCACAGTAGGCGCAGTTGCCGCCCATGCTCTGCTTCGAGGTCAAATGTTCGTAAGCCTTCTTCGCCGCATCCAGGTACTGCGCCGCAGTGTAGTCTCCCTTGGCCGCAATGTTCATCCCTTCGAGATGCGCCACGCGGGCAAGGCCGGCAATCGCCATGCCACCGCCTTCACGGAACGCCGTCTGGTAATCGGCACTCTTTATGCCGTCGGAACCCTTGAACGCACAGAGTTCGCGCTTGCCCATCGGGCTTCCCCAGTTGTCGAACACCGTCATGTAGAAGAATCCCTGGTCGTCGAGCATGCGCACCAGGAAATCCGCACCGAACGCCGCCTCGTCGGCAGTCTTCGCCTTGGTGCTCGTACTGCCGAGCAACTGCGGAATGTGTTCTGCCGCAAAAGCGAGCGACCACACCGTGAGCGGAATCTGCTGCGGGTTCAGGTAGTTCGCATAGGAAAGGTGCGAAAGGTACTTGCTCACGTCGCCGCTCGCATCGTACCAGCCGCCGTGGACATCGCGGGTGGCGCCGCTCCCGTACACGGGAATCTTCTGGTCCATCGCCACAATTTCTTGCCGGCTCGCGCGGTCGTTGTAGAAGTAATCCATCACCATGCCAAGAGTCTTTTGCGCAAGGGCCTTGTCACCGATGAAGAACTTCTGCGAAGCCGACGGGCTACCCGCAGACACTTCAACATGGAAACTGCCCGACTGCAGCGGTTTGTCCGTAAGCTTGATGGTGTAGAACTTCCCGTTGTTCGTCCAGTTGTCCGGATTTACGCCCGCACCGAACGTGCCTGTCGCCACGGAGGCGCCGGTCATGTCGCCATCCGGGTCAAACCACAGGGTCCACTCTTGCCCTTCGAGGTTGTCGGTGCTCTTGACCACGATAGAAATCGGCTGGTCGGAGTCGTAGCCCGCCTCGTTAAAGTAGAAGGTATTGTCCGCGAAAGCGGATGCCGCAATCGCGAGGGAAAGGGGTATAAACGTTGTTCTCTTCATGGTATTGAATATAAGTTTTCGGGGCTAGTTTATCAATAAAGAAACTATTAGGTGTGCTCCCCGCCATGTCCTTTTGCTTTATTTTCTACGCAAATTTAGCGTTAAATAACAGAGCGGATGTAAGCCCCGACTTCTTTTCAGACCTTGCATTCTCAAATTACAAGCCAATAGCAAGCCTTTCCATAACGTAAGGGCTTAGGTTTTCAAACAAGGCAACCGCCTACGGCAGTCGAATTTCACCATTTCACCGCTTTTCAACGCTTGTTTTGCGTTAAATAAGCCATTTTCTTTTTCAGCCATACTTTTTTCCTTGACCGGCGCTTTTGCAGAACCTATCTTTGCGGAGCAATTAAAAAAGGAACCCAACCATGTACTACGAAAGCATCAAAGTTCTCGACTGCACCATCCGCGACGGCGGCCTCGTCAACAAGCACGACTTCTCCCTGGAATTCGTCCGCCGCCTCTACACCCTCCTCACCGCAGCCGGCATCGACTACATGGAAATGGGCTACAAGAACTCCCCCGAACTTTTCGACCCCAAGGAATACGGCCCGTGGAAGTTCTGCGACGACGACCTGCTGTGGAAAGTGAAGGACGGCATCGATTCCAAGATGAAGATGGCCGTGATGGCCGACGTGGGCCGCGTGAACATGGACGCCGTGAAGCCCGCATCCGAAAGCCCCTACCAGATGTTCCGCGTGGCAAGCTACGTAAAGAACATCGACAAGGGTATCAGCATGGTGAACGCCTTCCACGACATGGGCTACGAGACGACCCTCAACATCATGGCCGTAAGCCGTGACCGCGGTCCGGAACTCGACGAAGCGCTCCACCAGGTGCAGGAAGAATGCAAGGCCGACGTGCTCTACCTCGTCGACAGCTTCGGCGCATTCTACCAGGAAGACATCGACAAGGAACTCGCGCGCTACAAGGGAATCGTGAAGGGCAAAAAATTCGGCTTCCACGGCCACAACAACCAGCAGCTCGCCTTCTCCAACACGATCCAGGCCATCATCAACCACGTGGACTACCTCGACGGTTCTGTTTCCGGCATGGGACGCGGCGCGGGCAACTGCACCACCGAGCTTCTGCTCAGCTTCCTCAAGAACCCCAAATACGACCTGCGTCCGGTTCTCGACGCCATCGAGGAACTGTTCCTCCCGCTACAGCAGAAGTACGAATGGGGCTACATCATCCCGCAGATGATCACGGGCATGCTCAACCGCCATCCGCAAGACGCCATCGCCGTGCGCAAGACGGAAGACCGCGACCACTACCGCAAGTTCTACGAAAAGATGGTCAACGACTAATCCAAAAGGCGAATCCAGCACGAAAACCTGCTTTCGTATTGGTGAGCCGAAGGATTAGGGACTGCGAAGCAGGCCCCTAGGAGCCGAGCGTCGCCCCTACTTCTTCAGCAGGAACCCGGCAACCGACTTCTCGCGGACGAAAGTCTGCTTCGCAGCCTCCTGAACGGCGGCTGCGTTTACTTTTTCCAGTTCGTCGGCCCAGTTGAGGAAGATGTGGTAGTCGCCGAACATCTCGTACCAGGCGAGCATCGTCGCGACATTTTCCATATCGGTAAAGCTGCGGACGAGGCCCGCATAGGTATGGTTCTTCACCTTCTGGAATTCGCGTTCGCTCACGGGTTCGTTCTTGAGCTTTTCAAGTTCTTCCCATACGATCTTCTCGACCTTCTCCGCATCGGCATCGAGCCTTAGGCTCACCATCACGGAGAATTCGGATACATACTTGTTCGGGCTGTTGCCCGCCTTCACGCTCACCGCGAGCTTTTCCTCTTCGACCAGGCGCTTGTAGAGCCTGCCGGAACGCCCGTTCAGCACGCCTTCCGCGATATCAAGCGCATAGAGGCTCGGGTCGCCCACTTCGGCCGTCTTGAACACGAGCGAATAGAGGTTCGGCGCATCGGGGCGAATCTGCTTGAAACGCTTCTCGCCCACCTGTTCCGGGTCGCGCACCGTAATCGGCGGGAACGCCTCGCCCGCGGGAATATTGGCGAAATACTTCTTCACCATCTGCATCGTGGAAGCGGTATCGAGGTCGCCCGCCAGCACGAGAATCGCGTTGCGCGGCTTGTAGTACTTGCGGTAATGCTCGTCGGCCATTTCGCGGGTCAAGTTCATGATGTCGGACGGCCAGCCGATAGTCGGCACGCGGTAGGGAAACGCCTCGTAGATAAGCGAATTCATCGTCTCGAAAAAGCGGCCCGTGGGCTTGTCGTCGTAACGCATGCGGCGTTCCTCGCGCACCACGTCGCGTTCGGAGTAGAATTCGCGCAACACCGCGTTCTGCATGCGGTCGGATTCCAGCCACATGAAAAGTTCGATCTTGTCCTTGGGGAGCGTGACGATGTAGGCCGTCATGAGGTCAGTCGTGAACGCGTTGAGGCCCGTGCCGCCCACGGACTGGTAGGCGCCCCAGAGTTCATCCTTCACAAATAGCTTGCGCTGTTCATTCAAGAGGGAATCGTGTTCGGCAGTGAGTTTCTTGACTGTAGCCGTATCGCCCGCAAGCTTTGCCGGACGGATAAGCGCCTGCAGGCTGTCCTCGCGCGCCATGAACGCCGCATCGGCGATGCTGTCGGTGACACCCACCTTGTTGGTGCCCTTGAAGAGTTCGTGTTCCAGGATATGCGCAAGGCCGGACTTTCCCGGAACCTCGTGCACCGAGCCCGTCACGTAAAAGAGGCGGCAGCTCACCGTGGGTGCCTGCTTGTTCGGGTGCAGCAGCACCGTGAGCCCGTTTTCGAGAACTTCCTTGTGGACGGGGAGATTCACGCCCGCCTGGGCAGGGGCAAACAGCATGAGCGCACCCGCAATACCGGCAGCAATACCAGAAACCTTTCGCATAAGACCTTTCATAGCCATGAATTTAGTAAAACTTTTCCCGAGGGTTTCGCCACACGCGCGACCTAGCGTTCGAGCGTCTTGATTTCGCCGCGCCTTACGCGTTCTTCGCTGTACGGGTCGATGTGCACGAGCGCATCCACCACGTTCTCGCCCGCGTCGATGAGCCTGCGTTCCACATCCTCGGCCAAATCGTGCGCCGCAAGGAGGGTCATCTCGGCAGGCACCACCACGTGCAAATCCACATGCAGGTCAGAACCCACGTAGCGCGTGCGGAACCCGTGTATGCTGATGACGTTCGGGCAGGCAAGCGCCACTTCCTTCAACTTCTGCGCGACCTCCTCGCTCGCGCCCACATCGGCGACGCGGTGAATCCCGGGCCAGGCAATCTCGTAGCCGGAATGCAGGATAAAGCAAGAAACGATAATCGCGCCGACGGAGTCCGCGAACCAGAGCGTCGGGAAAATTATCCCGAACAGGACCGCAATCAAAACAGGAATAGAACTGTACGCATCGCTCCGGTGGTGCCAAGCATTCGCCTCCACGGCCTCGCTACGCATGGCACGCCCCTTCGCCCGCGTATAGCGGAAGAGGGCTTCCTTCACGACAATGGAGACCGCAGCCATCACGGCCGCAATCCACTCGGGGTGCGACTGTTCGCCGTTTACAAGGGCCATTATGGCATTGTAACCGAGCCCGATACCCACCGCGCATACGGCAAGCCCGATACCCACCGAGATGAGCGTCTCGAAACGCCGGTGCCCGTACGGGTGGTCCGCATCGGGGGGCGCGTTCCAGAACTTGGAACCAATGATTATCGCGATATCGGTAATGAAATCCGATGCACTGTGGATGGCGTCGGCAACAAGCGCCTGGGAGCCACCAAAATAGCCCGCGAAGAACTTGCCCACGGAAAGAACCACGTTCCAGACAAGCCCTACCAGCGTTACGCTGCGGACCTCGGAGCTGTCGTCTTTCTTTCTGATGCGCGTCATGCGACCTAATATAAAATTTATTTTATAAGCAAATGAAGGCGTTTTTCGCTTCCCATGCAACCTTTTTGGCCCGCCGGGCACCAAAATACCCGGAAAAAGGGCAATACTTTCTATTTTTTAGGCTGCATCTATGAAAATCTTGAAGAAATTGCTGAAAATCGCCATCGTGCTCGCGGTACTCGCGGGCATCGCCTACGGCGTGAAGTTCTTCTTCTTTACGGAGAAGGCAAGTGACGCCGCGGGCCCGCTCGTGAGCGCGAAGGTCACGCAGACTACGATTTCGACGACAATTTCGGCAACGGGAACGCTAGAGCCGGTCGACCAGGTGGAAGTGGGCACGCAGGTCTCGGGCGACATCGCGAAAATCTACGTCGATTTCAATTCCAAGGTCAAGAAAGGCCAGGTGATTGCCGAACTCGACAAGTCGAAGCTCAAGGCGACGCTCACGCAGGCAGAAATCGCCTACCGGAGCGCAGAAAACGACTACAAGTACAAGGAATCGACCTACAACCGAGTGAAAAAACTTTCGGAGAGCAATTCCGCGAGCGCCGTGGAACTGGAAACCGCCGAATACAACATGAACGCGGCAAAGTTCGCCGTGGAACGCAGCAAGAACGAGGTGAACCAGGCAAGACTCAACCTGAGCTACGCGACCATCAAGAGCCCGATTGACGGCGTGGTCCTGAAGCGCGCGGTAGAAGTGGGCCAGACGGTGGCCGCCTCCATGAGCACGCCCACCCTGTTCGTCATCGCGAAGGACCTAAGCCAGATGAAGGTGATGGCCGCCATCGACGAGGCGGATATCGGCCAGGTGAAGCAGGGCCAAAAAGCGACATTCACCGTCGACGCATTCCAGGGAGAATCGTTCAACGGCGCGGTACAGGAAGTGCGCCTGAACCCGACAACAACGAGCAACGTGGTGACTTACACGGTGGTGATTACCGCCGAGAACCCGGAACAGAAGCTTTTGCCCGGCATGACGGCGACCTGCACCATCGTGACGCAAGAGGTAAAGGATGCCATCGCGATTCCCGTGAAGGCACTCAAGTTTACTCCCGCAGACGGGACCCCGATGGCAGACCCGAAGGACATGCCGCGCCCGCCGCGCATGGACCGCGACTCGCTCGCAGGCGACGGCGCATTTGCGAAGGGAGACTTCCCGCCTCCGCCCCCAGGAGGTTTCGGCCCGCCGGGTAGCGGTACCGGCGGCTCCGGAAAGTTCGGGCCTCCGGGCAAGACGTTCAAGAAGCGCGCCGGAGCGAAGAAACCCGCGGGCGACCACGTGTGGGTCAGCATCGACGGGAAGGCGGCCCCCCGCAGGGTCAAGACCGGCATCAGCGACGGCGTGAACATCCAGATTCTGAAGGGGCTATCCGTCGGCGATTCCGTCGTGGTGAGCCAGGAAAGCGTCAGCGCCGCCAGTACCGAGAAGGCAAAGGCCTCGAACCCGTTCATGCCTACGCCGCCGGGCAGGAAAAAGAAATAACGTTATTTGAACAGCGCCTTCACGGCAGCGACTTCGCCCGGAACAATCGTGCGCGTCGCATCCGCGACTCCATCTTCCCATCCGGCAAACACGCCGCCATCTACAGGCTGAGCCGTGAGCCTTACCGGGAATCCTTCAAAGAACTGCACCGTCAGCGCGGGGGAATCGAGCGGCAGGCCATGGACAAGGATTCGTCCCTTCCCTTCCGTCCGCAGGTCGACCGCGGCGGCCGCCCCCAATTCAAAATGAGCCTGCATTTCCGAAGCGAGCTTCGCCGGGCGCTCCTCGATAAACTTCTCGATAAGCCCCAGCTGCCGCTCCATCCTAGACGCGTTCAGTTTCCAGCGTTTCTGGTCGCGTGCGATTTCCGGTTCGATTTCCGACATCATTGCGTCGAGACGCGCACGGACGCGTGAACTTTCGAAGTTCATTGCTAGCAATGCGGACATGCGGTTGATG
The DNA here is from genome assembly GCF_002342555.1 of Fibrobacter sp. UBA2449. NCBI lineage: Bacteria > Pseudomonadati > Fibrobacterota > Fibrobacteria > Fibrobacterales > Fibrobacteraceae > Fibrobacter > Fibrobacter sp. UBA2449. Next base: position 160,828 of record NZ_DDQF01000010.1, on the reverse strand, counting down.
AACGCGGCCTTGAAGCCCTCGTTTTCGAGCAGGCGGCGCAACAGCAGCGTATGCTCGGGGCCATTGGGCCAGCCGGGACCATCTTCTGCCGTCACGAAGTCGAAAATGTTCAGATCCTTGTACTCGCTGTACTCGTTGCCCATGCCGAAATCCAGGTCGTAAAGGAACCACTTCCACTTGGTCTGCGGATTGGTGCCGCGCCACTTCTTCATGTTGTTTGCCGGCCAGTCGCGGTTGTCCGCATAGATTTCGGTTTGCATGTAGTTGAGGTAGTTATCGATATCTATCTGCGAGGCCACCTGCGCATAGTTTTCCTCGTCGTCCAGGCTATTCGCCTCCAGCCATTCCATGAGCCTTGTGTAATCGACCGAAGAGCCCGCCGATGCGGCATTGTCCGCCTTGAGCAGGTCGATAGCGCCCGGGTCGATTCCATAATGAGTCTCGAAATAGTATTCGGTACTGCGTTCGCGGATGCTGTGGATGCCGTAGTACTCGCCATTGTAATAGACGACGGCAAATCGGCCACGCTGGTAATCGACGCCGAGACCCTCGCTTACGGAACTTGCGAGGCGGTCGCGGACGTAATCGTTCCCGAAGTTGCTTCCGTTGTTGCGGAGCAAGAAGACCTTGAACTTGTCGAGTTCCGGATACTCCGGGAACAGCGCATACTTGAGGCGGCTTTCGCCATACTTTTCGCGGAAGGTGATGGCGACCGACTTCTTGGAGTTCTGGCGGCTGTAATTGCCGAAAATCTTGAGGCCCGCGTTGTGCGCGAAGGCAGGTGCATTCGTTCCCGGCTCCATCAGTTCGACCGTCACGGGAATTTCCTTGTCGAGCCAGTAATTCGCACCGTAATGCGGTTCCTTTTCCTGTGCGAAATTTCCTTCCATGTAGATTCCCGAATCCGGGTCAAAAAGCGAATTCGGGTCGGCCGACAGGAACACCGCAGGGACTGCCGGCGCATTTTCGAATACGTAGGTGCGCGTCATGGTTTCGCCCGGAAGCTTGTAATCCACAAAGCTCGCGCAACGGACCGTCACCGTGGAGTTTATCTGTAGCGAAGGCGTCAAGGGGCTTTCGTCCGTGGGGACCGGGCCTCCCGTTTCGCACCGGACCGAGGCATCTTCGGGGAAAACAATTTCGAAAGGAGACGCATAGAATCCCGATGGCGGAATTTCGGCGAGCGATTCTACGGACGGAGATCTAGAAACCAGCACTCCTCCGGAAACATCTCCATACGGAGACGGATCCGCGTAGCCCCACTGGTACCCGAAATCGGAAAACACCTTGTCGCCGTTTTCCGTTATATGGGTTTCCGCTCCGCGAGGGCCGTAGTTCCAGGTTTTCCCCACGGGCATTTCCGGGTAGGCGACAGAATCCACAATCGCCGTATCCGCATTCACCAGGTAAAGGCTCCCGCCCTTTTTCGATAGCTTGAATCCGGCATGAGGTTCGTGGCCACGGTTCCGCACAAAGTAATCAAACACCTTGATGGTCATCTCCTGCGACTCGTTGGATTCAGGGCTAATCCGCGTGCCATAGATATTTTCGAGATCCGGGAGCGTCAAACCCGCCGGTAGCCTTGCGCGGTAGACCGTCGAAGAATCTCCGGTGCCGGTAAAGATGAACTCGTAACCCTTCCAGTCGTCGACATCGGGCTGTGCTAGGCGGAAGGAGACCTTCCTGTCCTTGGTGATGTAGGCTCGCAAGAACAGTTCGTTCGCCACCGAGATATCGAGCACGTCATCGGTACTCGAACTGCGCGTCCCGACAAACATCGCGATCGAGGACCAGCCCAGTTCCTCGTTTTCGCCAAGTTGCATCCGCGCCCCGACGCGCCGCTTCCCGTCTTCAGAAAAGCAATTCTTCTTCTGGCCTTCCAACGGGTCGGCAAAGCTGTAGCCCGGCGGGTCGCTCTGCGCATCGGTCCATGTCCAGCATCCGGGGCCAATCATGTTGAGCGTATCATGCGGCAAGACGTAATCGGGATAATCCTTTCCCGACATGAACACGAGCAGCAGCGAATTCGGTTCCATCTTCACGTTCCCGAATTTCCATTTAAACGGGTCTTCCTGCGAATCCGTCAGGTACATTCCGGACAAATTCACCGTATCCGTCGAGGTGTTTAAAAGTTCCACCCAGCCCGCATCGTCGCCCTCGTGATCTTCGTAAACGACATTGACAGGATCTATCTCGGTAAACTTCAGCAGGCCGTCCACAAACGGCAACGTCGCCCCGGTATTCGCCGAAGAACTGGATTCCTCGTCAACAGCCGGAGTTCCATGCGAGCCGCCGTCGTCGGAACACGACGCGAACATCCACGCCACGAGCGTGCCAAGTAAAAACGTTATGGAAAATTGCCTATACACCATGAATTGAATCTATATTCTGAATCCGAAAAAGCAAGTTTCCTGTGCGGCAAAGCAAGCGATTCCGCACAAAAAAGCGCGACCGCGAGGCTAGGGATGCGATTTGCGCGGTCTGCGGACAACGAAGAGCGCAGCCCCCGTGAGCACGAGCACCGTGGAAACGATTTTCCCAATCGGGAAGGCCTCCGAGAAAACGAGCGCACCGGCCAGGGTCGGCACCGCGGCACCGACCGCCGCACTGAACGGGATGATGAACAGCGCGCGGCCACGGGAGAACGAAATCTGCGAATAGAGGAACGCGATGCCGTAGGTCGCCACGTAGCCGAGCGTGCGGAAATCGACCAGCAAGTTCGCGACGGAAGAAACTTCGATATGGTCAAGATCGAAATCCATCGCGAGGCTCTTGTAGAACGCCGCCGAAAGCCCGAAGCCGACACCCATGATGAGAGAATCCACCATCTCGCGATTCTTCACGAACAGGTGCAGCACAAGCGTCACGCCACAGAGCACTCCGGAGTAGATCCAGAGCATGGAGACATTCTGCACCGCCGTGGATTCGCCGAGGCTCTCGACCGAATAGAGGAGGCCCGCCACCACAAAACAGATGGCGACGACGATACGCTTCGTGAGCGCCTCCTTCAGAATGCAGAAACCCATCAGGGCGGTAAGCACCGGGTTCAGGACCATCATCGGCTGCACCTGCGAAAGGTCGTAGCGAGCCATTGCGATGTAGTAGCCGACAGTCGCAAGCACGGAACAGCCAAACCCGAGCCACCAGAACTTATTCGTAATGACACCCTTGAAAAACTCCCAGGGTTTCGACGTCCCGCCCGTCCGCTTGCCGACCGTGGACACCCCGGACTTTTCCAGGATGTTCCCGCACGCAAAAAGGAACGCAGGGCCTATCGTGAGAAGGAGAAACAGCATCGGCTAGATCTCGTCGTAGATTTCCTGGTAAATCCAATAGTTGCCCATGACGCGCTTCACGTAGTCGCGGGTTTCCCAGTAGCTGATATCCTCGGCACGGATATCCCACGGAAGCCCGGCGCCTGCCGCCTGCCAGCGCCTTGTCGGCTTGGGGCCCGCATTGTAGTTGCCGAGCACGTACATGTAGTCATCCTTGTATTCGGCCTTCAGGTCCACGAGGTAGCGAATGCCGAGGCGAATGTTCAGGTAGGCGTTGTAGAGCTGGGACGGATCGAAATTCGCGAGGCCTTCCTGCTTCGCGAGCATCCTGCCGGTCGCGGGCATGATCTGCAACAGGCCGCACGCACCCGCCGGGGAGACAATCTGAAAGTTGAAAATCGATTCCTGGCGCATCACGCTGTAGACAAAGAACGGGTCGATGCGCGTGCCGGAATGGAACTTGACCTGGTCCTTGTAGGGCACCGGGAACAGGTAATGCAGCACGTCGAGAGGAGGCTCCATCAGCTTGCGGCGGTCGATTTGCGCCTGGAACTGGCGGGCAAGCCTGTAGCCCGCAGCCGTCTCGCCCATCTCGTAGAACAGCTTGCCGAATTCGTAAAGGAAGTCGAGGCGTTTCGCGTTCTTCTTGCGCAGTTCCTCGTAGAGGGTGAATGCCTCTTCGGAAAATCCGTACTGGAACAGGTTCTTGATCCGTCCGTAGTTTTCGGGCGAGTAGCTCGCGTCCTTCTTGTCGTTTTTCTGGACGCTGCGCACCCAGGCGAGCGTCGAATCCGGCGACATGGGGATGCCGTGCGCATAAGGGACTTCGGATGCTTCCATGAGCTTGTATTCCACCAGCTTGATGCGGCTCCTGTGCGCGTAGTATCCGAGCGGGAAATCGCGGATACAGTCGAGGTAGGCCTCGCGGGCGAGCGAATCCTTGCCCATCTTCATGTAGGTATCGGCAAGGAACATGCGGCTTCCGCTTCCGCTCCAGAGGAACGGATCCTTCGCGGCATCGACAAACGCCTTCTCCGCCTCATTCCATTTTTCTTGCTTGAAATAGATGAGACCGATGCGGAACTTGGCCCATTGACGCTTCTGGTTATTGCCGAAGCGGCTGTTCGAAAGTTTCTTGAAGCAGACGATGGCGCTATCGTAGCGCGCCTGCTGTTCATGCTCGAATCCGCGCACCCAAAGGTTGTTCGCGTTTTCCTTGCTGAACTGGCTCACGTCCTGGAGTATCGCGTCGAGCCTGCGGATTTCCTTCGTATTCTTCGTCGCCGCATTTCGCATCATGCGGAGGGCGGCCTGGATCCACACGGGGCGCGCTTCCACGGAATCGATCAAGTAGACATACTGCGCAATCGCTTCCTGTTCGCGCTTGAGCGCCTTGAGCGCCACGACACGCTTCTCCCAGAGGGCGATGCGGGCATTCAAATCGAGCGTGCTCTTCGGAAGCAGCATCTGGAGCGAATCACCGGAAGGTTCCAGGGCGGATTCGGGATGTTTCGCGACCGCGCGTTCATCCATCACCCGGATGGAATCGAGCAAGTCGAGGCATGCGGATGCCTCTTCCTTCCCGCAGGCCATCCTCGCATAGGCGACCTTCTCGGCGAGCGATTCCGGAGTCGTACGGACCTTGCGCAGGCGCTGGATAGCCGTGAATGCGGAATCCTTGTACGGGCTCGACATCGCAAGCACCTGCATGTAGTAACGCTTCGCCTGCTTCTGCTGCTTGATCTTTTCCAGATACACCGCATAGCGGAACCTGAGAGCAGCCACCTTCTCGCCCTTGGTGTTACGGTCCAGGTAATGCTTCAGGGAATCCGCACGGGCCGATTCCGAAAGCGTCGAATCGTCAAGGGCCGCATCAATGCGGAGGTCGGCCGCCGTCTTTGCAAACAAATTATCTTTTTCAAATTTCGCCCCCTGCTTGAGGACTTCGCGCATGCCCGCAAAGTCGCCCTGCATAAAGCGGGATTTCGCCATGCGGAGCACTACCGCCGATTCGAGCTTGGGGTCGCGGATGCGGAGCGCCTCGTAGGCCACGAAGGCGCTGTCCCACTTTTCGGTATAGTAGTAGTAGGCGGCCTTCGCAAAGTCGCGGACATCCGCCGAAAGCGTCGTATCGGAGAAGGCGGCCTTCGCAAGGTCCGCATGCACGATGAAGTTCTGGAACTTGTCCGGTTCCACCTGTTCGAGCTCGGCGTAGGGATTCACCGGGACTGCCGGGGCAGCGGGAGCCACGGAGGCCGAATCCGCCACGGAATCCTGAGCGGCCTTGTCCCCATTCTCGCCCGAAGCGTTACATGCGACAATCAGCCCGAGCACTGGAATAAAACGGCGGAAGAAAGCCGACCTACACAAATCCACCATGCACCTCCAAAAAATCAATCCTTGTCACTTTTCAGTTTGTTCGCCACAGGCCCGACAAAACTCGAAATCTCGAGGTCGGTAATGGTCTGCGCGTACTTCTTGTACATATAATCGTTGACGCGGTCCGCATCGTCCATCTGGAGGACCGAAAGCGCAGTCTCGTGCACGTCCTCGAAGTTGATGGAACGTATAATCTTCTTTGTCGCCATCACGCACCAGGGCGTCATGGAAAGTTCGTCAACGCCAAGGCCCACAAGCAGGAGTACGCTCAGCGGGTCAGAACTCATTTCGCCACAGACTGCGACCGGGATTCCCTCGCGATGGGCCGCCATGATCGTATTGTAAATCATGTTGAGTACGGCCGGATGGTGCGGCTGGAACATGTCCGTAATGAGTTCGTTCGTGCGGTCCACAGCAAGCGTGAACTGGATGAGGTCGTTCGTCCCGATGCTGAAGAAGTCCACCTCCTTCGCAAGCAGGTTCACCATCATCACGGCGGCGGGCACTTCAATCATCACGCCCACCTTCACGGCGGCGCACTTGTGGCCCTTCGCCTCCAGTTCCGCGATGCAGCTGCGGATGCAGGCCTTCGCCTTGCGCAATTCGTCGAGGCCCGAAATCATCGGGAGCAAAATCCTAAGGTTGCCCTTCTCGTTTGCAAGGAGCAGGGCCTTGAGCTGCGTGCGGAAAATATCTTCGCGCGAGAGGCACACGCGGATAGAGCGCCATCCCATAAACGGGTTCGCCTCGTTCGCCGCGGAAAGGCCTTCGACAAGCTTGTCGCCTCCGGCATCCAGGGTTCGGATCGTGACGGGGCAGGGCGCCATCGTATTGAGGATACGCTTGTAGGCTTCCGTCTGTTCCTCCTCGCTCGGGGCGCTGTTCTGGAAGAACAGGAACTCCGAACGGTAAAGGCCGATGCCGGTCGCACCGTAGTCCATGACCTTCTCGGCTTCGCTCGGAAGTTCGATGTTCGCATGCAGCGTGATGTACTTACCGTCGCGGGTCATGGGTTCGAGCCTGCGCATGGTAAACAGTTCCCTGCGCTGGCGTTCGTAGACTTCCTGACGTTCGTGGAACTTGCGGATATCGTCGTCGTTGGGATTGACGATGACCCTGCCGTCCGTACCGTCCACAATGACCGTATCGCCGGACTTCACGCGCGAGGCTACGTCGCGTAGGCCGGACACTACCGGAATCTGCAGCGAGCGCGCAAGGATTGCCACATGGCTTGTTCGGCCACCGGTATCCATCAGGAGCGCCTGCGCCTGGCCCGGCTTGAGCGACATCAGGAGGCTAGGCATGATCTCGTGCGCAACGAGGACCGCACCGTTCTCGCTGGATACTTCCGCCAAGGCCGGTTCGGAATTTTCCATAGCCGCCATGAGCCGGTTGTACAGGTCCCGCAGGTCCGCGGCCTTGTCGCGCATGGCCGGCGATTCAATCTTCCCGAACCGGTCGATGTAGTCGCCGAGAACCACATGCACCGCCCAGCGTGCATTCTTGTGCCCCTTGCGAATCATGTCCAGGACGCCGTTCACGAGTCCCGGATCCTGGAGGATCATCAGGTGAGTCGCAAAGATGAGGCTGTCGTAGACGCCCGTCCGCGTCTCGGATATTTCCTTGATCTGGTTGATTTCCTTGGAAGTGCGTTCGACGGCCTTCAAGAAAACCTGTTCCTCGGTCTGGACCCTCGATTCCGAAATTGTCTCTTCAACGACCGTCAGTTCGCGGCTGATAACCTGAAAAGCGCGCCCCATGGCAAAGCCGGGAGACGCAGGCACGCCAACCAGGACAAGCCTTACGGAAGAGCGTCCGCCAGACACCCCCGTCTCAGTTGGGTTCTTCGTTGAAGTTGTCATGGAATAACTGTTCCAGCTTTTGCACGACTTCCTGTTCGTCTTCGCCGTCGACTTCGAACCGGACTTCGGAGCCCAGCGGAATAGCAAGCATCATCACGTTGAGGATGCTCTTGGCGTTCGCCTTCGTCCCTTCGAAAACAATATATACATCACTCTTGGCCGGGCCGGTAATATCGACAATCATGCCCGCCGGACGCGCATGGATGCCCAACTTGTTAGTGACCGTTAGAGTCTTTTCGATCATTGTTTCCTCAGAAAATATCCACGTTGATATCCAGCCCGTCATGCAGGATGACACGGAACAGGCTGTCGGCGGAATGAATCGTCTTGACGAGGTCGTCGTGCAGGGCCCTGTCCGACAGCAGGATGCCCATCGTATTGTCCTTGGACTGAACCTTCGCAATCAGCTCGTCCAGGTGCTTGGTAACGCCTTCCAGTTCGGACACCAGGTGGTCGGCATTCCCGACGACCTTGTCCGCATTGGCAAAAAGATTGTCCATGGGGGGCTTCACGCCGTCGACAAGAGTCTCGACCTTCCCCATCACATCGTTAAGGCCGTTCAGGCTCTTCTTGATTTGCGGGTCGGTGGTGTTGACCATGGTCATCAGGCGGTCTTCCAGGGATTCGGCCTTCGCGAGGATGGTCCTGAAGCGTTCCTGGAAATCGGGGTTCGCAATAGTGCCGTTGAGGGCCTCCTTCACTGATTCAAGAAGCACCTTCGTGCTGTCGCAGACTTCGCCCGCAAGGCCAAGCGCCTCGGCGATACCGGCATCGAACTGCCCGTTGATGGTGTCGCCCGGAGCCCAGTAGCTTTCGGCGTCACCCAAGATCATGCCAATTTGGCGTTCGCCCATGATACCGATATTCTGCACGCGGATTTCGGAATCCTTCGGGATCTTCACGTCGGTGCGGAGACGGATGCGCACGACCACGCGGTGACCGGCGAGGCTGATGTCTTCCACCTTGCCCATCTTGACGCCATTGACCTTGACCGGGTCATCGAGCACCAGGGTGCTGACCTGGGAGAAGCGGAGGTAGAACGTATTGAAAGTTTCCCGGGGGTCCTTCTCGTTCAGGAAGAACATGCCGAAGACTAGAATCACAACGGCCAAGAGAACAACGAGGCCAACAGAAAAATATAGGGCAGAATTCTTTTTCATTCTTGCCTCAAATTAGTTTTTTCTACGAAGGTTTCCGGCCCGGGATTCAAAAATCGGGCTTTTTTTCGCACTTTTCGAGCAGAATCAGGCATCTACATGCACGATGGGGCTGTTGTTCTCGATCCCGTTCACGTGACGGTCGAGCCAGTCGCGCAGCAGGGCGTCGCGGTCGGCAGGCGAAAGCAGGAACTTCTCGCGCCCTTCCTTCTGCATGTACACGTCGAGGTAGGTCATGAGCACGCCACCGGCAACCGAGACGTTCATCGATTCGGTAATGCCGTATTGCGGCAGCTTGAACTCGTAATCGGCATGCGCGAGCGTATCGGGATGGTTCCCGTGGAATTCGCTCCCGAGGTAGAACGCCGTCGGCTGGCTCAAATCCAGGTCGAGCACGGAATTCGTGGTGTTCGTGCTCGCGACCGCAATCTTGTAGCCCTTCGCACGGAGCTTTTCCATGCAGAGCATGCGTTTCTTGTAGAGGTAGAGGCTCATCCACTTGTAGCTGCCCTTCAATATGGACTTGTTCACGCTGTAGGCGTTGTCTTCTTCGATGATGTGCACGTCCTGCAGGCCGAACACTTCCGCCGTGCGGATAACCGCCGAAATGTTATGCGGGTCGAACAGGTCTTCCAACACCATGCAGAAATGCCTCGTGCGGCGATTCACGACTTCCGTCAAAAGTTCCCTGCGCCTGTCCGTCACGCGCGCCAGGAGGGATTCCAGGCTTTCCTTTTCGCTTTCACTCATTTTTGCTGTGTCCTCACGTCTTCTACTTTCAAGGGAATCGCATCGCGCTTCTGCTTTTCGCGTTCCCTGCGTTTCTTTTCAAAATCCCCAAGTTTCCACGGAGCGCCATTCACCACGTTTTCGAAATCGAGCACATATTGCACGTTGTCGAACGACTTGAGCGAGGCGCTCTTGAGCATCGGCTCCTTGTCGCCGCCAAAGTAGCGGCCAGACGCCTTCTTGATATCCTTCACGATGTCGTCTATCTTTTCGTTCACGACCGCCTTGAACACCTGCATCTGCATGATGGAATTGAGAACCGAATTCCCGGGGAAGACAATCGCAGTTAGTTTATACTTAATCTCCTTCTGGGGAGTTTCGTCCATGTCGAGGAACGCAATGGCGGTGCCGTGCAGCGACCACTTCAGGACCTTGGCATGCCCGTAGCCAAAGAACAGGTTCCGCATGCCGAGCCTCGCGCCCGCGCTATCCTGCAGCGCCCAGTAGAATTCTCCCGATAGGCTCCTGCCGTTGCTCCCGTTGAAGTAGCGGCGGTTCGCACTCGTGTATTCGAGCTGGTAGTTGGAACCGAGGTAGGCATTGATCAGTTCCGCCGTAAAGGGCATGTTGTCGAAAAGGTAGCTGATGACGCTTTCCCCGAGCGGAAGCGTCCCCTTGTTCTCGTAGATGGCCCTGTACCTACGGCCGAGGCGCGCAAAAATCTGCACCCCCATCGGCACTCCGGGCCTGGGTTCGAATCCGCGCTTCACGACTTCGCGGTAGACGCCACAGTATTCGTCGTCATACTTCAGTCTCGGCCACGGATGCTTGTCCCCGGCGGAGCACCCCGGGTAATCGATATCGAGGCATTTCTTGAGGCCCGAACAGAGCGAACGGAGGTCGTCTTCGTTTTCGAGCTGCTTGAGGAGGCTGTTGCGGACAACCGAATCCGCGCCGAGCATGTTGTCGGAATCCGCAGCATGGGAGCATACGCCCACAAGCATCACTAGCAGCGATGCGACAGACAGACGGGAAAGATATTCCGAAACAACCCTGAACATGGATTACCTGAATTCGAGACTGTCAATCGGGACAACCGTAAAGGGCTTCAGGGCCTCGAGCTTTGCGACCGGACCCACTACAGATATCGTCATCTTGTCCTTCGCGTAATACTTCTTGATCATCGCCTTCACCTGTTCGGCGGTCACGGCGTTGATTTCCTTCACGTAGTCAAGGTAATGGTCCGGGCTCTTGCCCAACAGTTCATCCCCCGCGAATATTTCCGCAATCGAGGACGGGGAATCGAACAGCCCGGGCAGGCTCTCGACGAGCGTCTTCTTCGCCATCGCGAGTTCCTCTTCCGTGGGGCCATCCTTCGCGAGTTTCTCTATTTCCTCGTACACGAGTTTCAACGCGAACGCGGCGGATTCCACCTTTGTCTGCAGGCTAATCGAAATCATCGCCGTATCGCGGTAGTCGTTGCCCGCGCGGCTGCTGATGTGGTAGGCAAGGCCCTCGTCGCTACGCACGCGCGTCATGAGGCGCGAAGAGAAGCTGCCGCCACCGAGAATAAAGTTCGCGACGGCCGTCGGGTAGTAATCCGGATGCGGACGTTTCACGAAGGGCTGGTTCATCGAGATGTTCGCCTGCGTGATATCCTTGTCCACCACGTAGGTGCCGGGCCTGTTCAGGAACACAAGCGGCTGCGGCGCACTGTAGAGCGTCTCGGAACCGGCCTCGTCACCGGACTGCTTCATGAACAAGGCCATGATAAAGCCCTTGAGCACGGTCAGGGCAGAATCGCGGTTCACGTCTCCCGACAGGGCAAACACGACGCGTCCTCGATCAGGAAGATGCATGCCATTTATGAAGGTCTTTGCAGAAAGACGTTTCAGGTCGTCGACACCCACCTTCTTGTATTCTTCGAGCGTAGCATCCCACAGCCGCGGATTCGGGGCGTAGTTGACCTTGGTCCTCAATGCGGAAAGCACCTTCGCCGGAGTATCGTAGCGCTGCTCGTGAGCCGTCACAAAATTCGTCTTGACAATTTCGAGCTGTTCCTTGTCAAAACCCGGAGTCGCAATCAGCTCCCCTGCAAGAAACAGCGTGGTGAGGAAATCCTTCGAAAGGCAATCGATGGAAAATCCCGATTTCCACGTCCCTACGGAAGTAGAAATCCCGGCGCTAATGAACTCGAGCGAATCGTCAAGGGCGTGCGCCGACGTGTTCGTGCTACCGCCACGGCGGAACATCGAGCCCAGCATCTCGGAGGCGGCCTCGTCCTTGATATTCGAAACCACCTGCGGGTTCTCGAAATACACGGAGAGGTTCACGAGCGGGAGGCTCGAATCGGGAACGATATAGCCCGAGATGCCCGGAGCAAGCTCCACGCGGTAATCCTTCGGGTAAGGCGCCACGTACTTGTAGTCGGGATACCGGATATCCTTGTAGCTAGCGGGTATATCGGATACAGCCGCAGTTTCGGCAACAGCGGGAGCCGCGGCAGGGGTCTCGGCCTCGGGCTTCGGGCCCGAGGAACATGCGGCAACAACCGCAGAGAAGGCGGCAACGGTCAAAAGTCTCATCTCTTTTTTCATCTCGTTCTAAATATAGATTTAATATGGAATTAAAATAGATTTATAAATGCCGGAATCGGCAATCATCCAACTTGGAGTAGTCATTTTGAAGATCGGGCGTCCGCAACGGACTTTTTGAGTTATATTAGACAATGAGCCCTTCCGGTGGATCACTTCGGCATCGCCTCGGCGAGCCGCCCGTCTCCAAGAGAGACATACCCACCAGAAGGGCTTTTCCTCTATCCTCCAAAACCAAAGGGACAGTGCCGGTGCGCTGTCCCTTTAGTTATTGTCGACTAGGGAGGGCACAGCCCTCTCTAATTATATCAACTGAAGCGGCCGGCGAGTTGCTTGCGGCGGCGGCCACGTTCGGAAACCAGGGCCTCGACCAGGAAGAGCAGGGCCGAAAGCGCGAGGAATATCTGGTAGCGGTCCTGGTAATTTTCCATGCGGTCGGAAGCCTGTTCCTTCTTCTCCATGCCCGCAATCTCGGTCAATACCTTCTGCAACTGGAATTCGCCCGGGCTCGCGTAGAAATACAGGCCTCCCGTCACGCTCGCAATCTCCTGCAGCGTTCCTTCCTCTAGACGCGTCGTCACGATGTTTCCCTGGATATCCTTCTTGTAGGCGACGTCGCCGTTTTTCGTCTTCACCGGGATAGGCACGCCCTCGCGGCTGCCGATACCGATGGTATAAATCTTGATGCCCATCTCTGCCGCTTCCTTCGCGGCATTCACCGCGGCAGCCTCGAGTTCTTCGCCATCGCTCATGAGAATCATCACCGAATACTGTCCTGCGCCGCCGGAATTCTTGAACAAGGTCATCCCCTTGCGGATGGCGTTTTCGAGGTTCGTGCCAGGCATGAGCCAGCCCGGATTCAGCTCTCGCAGCATCATCTGTACCGTGCCGTAGTCAAGCGTCAGGGGCACCATCACCTGGGCCTCGCCGCTGAACGCGACAAGCCCCACGCGGTCGCCCGAAAGCCCTTCCAGGAAAGCGGAAATCTCGTGACGGCTGCGGACGAGGCGGTTCGGCTTCACATCCTCGGCAAGCATCGAAAGCGAAATATCCTGCAACAGCACGAGGTCGAGGCCACGGCGTTCGACATGTTCCATCTTGCGGCCCCACTGCGGACGCGCGAGCGCCACAAAGAGGAAGGCGATGGCCAGAAGCAGGATCGTCACCTTGGCAAGGCGCCTCCACGGGGATACGCTGGTCGAAAGTTTCGGGAGCATCGAAAGCGAGACAAAACGCGCGGCAAGCTTTTTTCGGCGGTAGTAGGCATAGTAAAACAGGAGCGCAAACAGCGGCAACGAAAAAAGGCACCAAAGAAAGTTCGGTTCGGCAAAACGCATCAAATCCTCCAGGATCGGCTCGGGAATCCACCCGCAAGCACCTAGAATATACAAAAAAACGGCACCGAAGCGTTTTTTTCAAAAAATTTTCCCCTTTCTTAAAATTTTATTATATTCAGAACAAGAAGGTTGATATGGATTCAGTCCTTTTCGCAATAGAGGTTGATGTCATTTGCATCGTGGTCCTCCTCCTGATCCGACAGGGCAACAGGGAGGCGGCATCGCTTTTGCTCTGTGCGAGGGCACTCGACAGGCTGCTCGACTTTTTCATCGTATTCGCCGCCCTCGAGATTGCCGGGAAAATCCTCTCGCCGGAATTCGTCATCGCCTGCAGAATTATCGAATGCCTCAAGATTATCGCATGCCTCGCCATCGCGGCCGCATGGTTCTACATGGTATCCTACGCGGTCACATCGAGCAGCTACAGGCTGCAGAAATGGGCCCTTCTCATCCTGGCACCCATATTCATCACGGGCGGTTACGCCATCATCGTGGCATTCATGCACCTGCACGACACGGGAACAGCCCTGAATCCCGTCCTGTGGATCCTCCTGAACCTGGTCTCCGTCGGCTACCTCCTCGGCGCGAGCGCCGTAGCCCTCCGCAATTCGTTCAAGTGCAAGAACCGGTTCCTGCGCAGGCACTACAACCAGCTCGCCATCATCATCTTCGTTCCGCTTGCCGGCATGGCGATCCAGACCCAGTCCATGGAAATGCCGATTACCTCGCCCGCGCTCATGCTCGCGATCCTATTCATCTACCTAAGCGACCTCAAGGAAAACACCTCCACCGACCTTACCACCGGGCTCAACAGCACAAGTAAGTTCGCGACTTACCTTAGCCGCATCACGCAGACACTGGATGCAAGCAAGAGGCTCTTCCTCATCCAGATCCACATCGATGACCTGGTCACTATACGCAAGACGCACGGCAAGCACGCCCCCGACATGGCCCTCCGGCAGATGGCGCAATTCCTGCGCTCCCTGTGCAAGGACAAGAACCTTTTCCTCGCCCGGTACAGCTCGGACACCTTCGCCATCGTCTACGAATGCGGCAACTTCTCCGAAGTCGAGGAACTCTGCAACGGGATTGTCCGCAAGAGCACGCAGAATAGCCAGCTCGGCCAGATACCCTGGCCGCTGTCCTTCAGCATCTACTGGTCCGAATATGGGACCAAGTCCACGCAGAACATAGACTCCTTCCTCGACAACGCCAAGGAAAACTGCTTCAAGCCGCCAACGGCCAAAACCTAGCGCTAGGGGATGCGCACGAAGCGCGTGTTCGCAAGCAGAAGTTCCAGCAGGATCAACAGGGCGCCCGCCAAAAGCCACGGGTAGAACTTTTCGGCATAGCGCGCATAGACGACCGTCTCGATTTCGGTCTTTTCGAGCTGGTCGATTTCGGAATAGATTTCTTCGAGCTGTTCCTTGTTCTCGGCGCGGTAGAACTTGCCGCCCGTCTTCTGTGCCACCGCCACGAGGGTCGACTCGTCGATTCCCTCCTCGGGAGTGATGTCACTTTCGGCCCACGAGATTTCGCCCGTCCACGGGTTCACCTGGAACCCGAGAATCTTGCCCTTCTTCTTGCCGACGCCGACCGTATAGACCTTGATGCCGAGTGACTGGGCAACCTCGGCCGCGCGCACCGGGGATATGACGCTCGCATTGTCCTTGCCGTCGGTGAGGAGGATGACGACCTTCGATTTCGCCTCGGACTTCTGCAGTCGGGCAAGCGCGTTCATGAGGCCATCGCCAATCGCGGTCCTCGACGCCACCACGGAATCGCGAGCCAGTTCGTCCGTCGCGCCCAGGATTTCAAGAAGGCTTCCGTAATCGAGCGTGAGGGGGCATTGCGTCATGGCCCGACTTCCGAACGCCGAAAGCCCGATGCGGTCACTGCGGCGCTTCTGGATAAACTCGGCAATCACATCCTGCGCATAGCCCATGCGGCTATATTTCCAGAAATCCCCCGACTTGTAGATGCGCTCGGCATTCATCACGCCGAGTTTCGCCTGTTCCACGCGGGTAAGCATGTCGAGCGTTCCCATCGATCCCGAAACATCAAGTACGAGCATGATGTCGACGCCATCGGTATTCGTGTATTCAATTTCCATCGCGTTTTGCGGACGGGCGAGCGCCACAATAAAGCAGCAGAGGGCGGCAAGGCGGAGCGCAGGCACGATATGGCGGAGGCGAACGCGACGGCTCGGGACTGCCTTTTTCGCAATCGCAAGGGCGGGAAACTTGATCGTGCTCTTGCGGCGTTGCTGCCTGTAAACGTATAAGGCAATCAGAACCGGAACAAGAATAAACAGCCAGAAGGCTTCGGGATTCTGAAAATGATACGCACCAATATCCATTCTAAGCTCCAAAAATTTCCGGGAATCTATTCCCGCACAGAGAATATACAAAAGCCGAGAGTCATGGGCAAGTTTTATGCGGTATATGCGAAGCCCATATACAAAAAACCGAGGCCGCAGAGCCCCGGTTCTGGATAATTCTTTAACCCTCGCTACTTGACCGTCACGGTATGGATCTTGCCATCGACACGGACAAGGTAGATTCCCTTGTGGGGAACTGCAATGCCCTGGTCGGCAGCGCCGATACGGCCAGAAACGACAGCCTTGCCCTGGACGTCAAACACGGCATAGGAGGAGCCGAGCCTTGCGCCGAGCACGCGGACCTGCATGCCAGAAGTCACGACCTTGACCGATCCGACGGAGGCAACCGCATGGATGGCGTCGGGAGCCGAGCTGGAAGATTCCGGATTCACGGTAGCAGAGCTGGAAGAACCCGGATTCACGGCAGCAGAACTGGAGGACGCCGGGACATCCGAAATGACGATGCCGGTAAGCTTGACAGGGTCAATCGCCTGCTTGTTCTCATCGAGGAATTCAATCTTCTTGATGGAGATTTCGCCGATGCCACCCTGAGCATCCTTAACTTCCCACTTGAAACCCTTGATTGTCTTGATGATGTCTGCTCCCGGAGGAGCATTCTTGTTCACCCAGTCAAGGATGGTTATCTTCGTGCCGTTCGCACCCTTGAAGCCCCATTCATCCGGAGTCATATCATAGGTGACGGCAACGTAGTCATCGGAGTTGTCGACATAGATACCCGGTTCAGAGCCGGCACCCAAATTTTGCAGTCCCTTTTCGGCATTTTCATCCGTAATGGTATTCAAGACGGCCATACGGATCGGGCCAGAAGTCTTTGCTGTCACGCGGACATACTTGATACCGAGAGCCGTGAAATCTACACCGCAAGTCTTTGTCTTCTTGCATTCTTCCTTCTTGAACGACACCGCAATACCGGCAGACGGATACTTAAGCGCTACGCCCGGGACATAATCCGGTTCAGGACCGATATTCATGGAGGCTTCGGCATAGATAGAGCCGTCGTCCTTCCTGAACAGCGGAGAGGAACCCGAGTCAGGAACCATCTTGGTGCCGATACCGAGCTTGTCATGGTAGGCGCCCCAGTTCCAAAGGCCCGAGACACCGACAGTCGTATCGCCGCGTTCCATCTGGGTTCCGCCAATCTGATTCACGGACGGAGCCTTGGTAGTATCCGGCGTGAATCTCGTAAAGCCGGAAAGATCATAGAGGTTAGGCATATTGCCCGTCAAGATGAGGAGGTAAAGCATGTTCAAGGTAGCCGGGTAATATTTTTCACCCGCGATACTTTCGCCGCAACCATCCACAGATGCACAGCTCTTCTTTTCCTTGAGGACCTTGAAAACCGTGTTAAGATAGGATTTCGCCTCGTCAGTGTTTATAGACGAAGTCGCAAGGCCAAGACCGCCGGAGAAGGTAGAAGAGACAAAGTTGCGCGAATCGCTTTCGTCCGCTATGTACGAGTTCATGTAATCTTGCCACTTGTAGCCAGAATTCACGCCACTAGCAGTGCGGGTTGTCGGGATGAGCCATTTAGTTACAGTTTCGTTGAACTTTTGCGCGTCGCTATCACCATACCAGTAATAGGCCCAAGCGGTACGCCACGGGGTACGTGCGGCGTCATCATAGAAACCAATATCATTGGATACGGCTGCACCCGGAGAAGAAATCGTCTTATGGTCGCTCCAACTGCACCAGTCTCCCACTAGACCGGTCTTGGAATCCTGACAAGCGAGCAGGTCCTGCATTGCCTTAGAACGGATGGTAGACCACTTACTGTTATTCGTCACTTTTTCGAACAGGCGGTAGTGCCCCGGCACCACATAACTCGGGTTGAGAGCCGGATTCCAGTTGCTGCCCGGCTTGAGGGAGTTATTGCCATCAACATCGTTCTGGACAATCCAATTAATAAGCGCCGTCGCATCGTTCAAATAACCAGCATTGTTCCACTGCTTGGATGCCATCACGAGGGCGAGAGCGGCGTCTTCGTCGGCATCCGTAGCCGAACCGTTGTCAGCCTGGCAACCAATACGCCAATTCATGCCAGCGTTTTTAGCGCTACCAACCGTATTGGACGTCCAAACCTTATAAAGGTTCTTGAACACTTCTTCTTCGTCCATGTACACAGTGATCAACATACCGTATGCAATAGCTTCAGAAACGGTAGAGCATTTTCCTTCCGGTGCATACACCCAGCCGTTGCTGGCATTGTACCAAGCCTGCTTCCACAGTTTGTAATGTTCCTTGATCATGTCCGTATTGGCATATTCAATAATCGTGCCATGCGGGTATTTCATGTTCTGCGGGAAAGGGTACTGCCCTGCATTACCCATGGCTGCGGTCAAGAGAACCGCGCAAGCTGTCGCTTTTAGAAAAGTTTTCATAAACATCCTTGTTTTTGTGTTTTCCCACCCGGTTTAAATATAACTTGGCGCACCCAAAAACAACACCCCCGGACGTGTAATAAATAGATTGCAAATTGCCGAAAAAACGTCAAAAAAGCCCCCGGAAATTTTCCGGAGGCTTCGGGTGTATGGATTAGGATTCTTTTTTGCCTTAGCGGGTCACGCGGACCTTCTGCATTTCGCCGGTGAAGCGGTTGCGCAGCATGTAGACTCCCGAGGACTTCACTGTACCGGAAGTCTGGAGCATCCGGGCGGCGGCATCAAAACCGTAAGCGGAGAGTATGCCCATGTTTACGCCGTGCATGTCGAACACGTAGTAATCCTGGAGTGCGCCCGCATCAAACTTGACATTCGCAATGGAGGTCGTACCCGGGTCAATCGGTTCGGGGTCGGTCGCGTCCTTGCCCTTCACGAAGGTGAAGTAGTCCACATCGAACCAGGCGCCAGTCACGTCCATGCGGAGTATATGCTTACCCTCCGGGAGGGTCACGTTGGCGCTGACCTTGTTGTAGTCATCGTAGTTCTCCTCGCCGGACTTGGCTGCAGGAACCGAAATCACGTCGGTCAGGGCCTTGCCATCGAGGGAGAGCTGGAAGCTGGAGGTGGAACCTGCGGCAGCCACGGCGGCAAACATCGTGTAGTCGCCCGCTTCCTTCACGTTCACGGTCCATTCGAGCCAGTCGCCTTCGCTGTTGTAGCCCACAATCACGCCGGTAGCCTTCTTGTAGAGGTCAACGCCCGTATCCTTGCGGTAGTCGCTATCGCCATGGTTTTCGGAATCGTCGCTGTAGGACTGGTTGCTCGTGCCGTCTTCGTTGACGCCCTTGCCCGGGATGTCGAAATCTTCGGCTTCGACCTTGCCCGGAAGCGAAATCGCCTCGCCCTTGAACGGGAGCTGCGGTTCGGGCTCGACCGGAGTGAAGGTCACTTCATTCTGGCCCTTGTTGAGGTTCTTCGCGAAGTAGTCTTCGAGCCAGTTCATGGAAGCGCGCTTGCGGCCATCCTTTTCGATAAGGCCGGTGTTTGCCACCCAGGTAGAGCCGTTGATATAGCCCCAAATGGTAATGCCTGCAACCCACGGAGTTTCCCACATGAACGGAACCTGGTTTGCGTAATCGTTTTTCTGTTTGGTATCGTCCGCTTCGCCGATATCGTATTCCGAAACGAGAAGCGGTAGGCCCGTCTCGTTATGGATTCGGGTCATCTTGCTTTCGAAATCGTTCTTGCTCATGCCCTTGCAGTCGTGAGCCTGCTGGCCGTAGGCATCCACCGGAGCGCCATTCTTGAGAATGGTCTGGATAAGTTCGATACCTTCGTTGATCTGCCAGGAGAGCGTGTTGTAGTCGTTGTAGATAAGCACAGCCTTCGGCCAGCGTTCGCGGGCCATCTTGAAGGCGTTCGTGATAAAGTCGTACTGGTGTTTGCCATTCACCACGCGGTCGCCACCGAGGGCCTCGATAATGTAGGAGCCGCCGCATTCGGTATCGTCGGTGCTGTGGCCTTCGGCACCTGCAGCGGGCTTGCCGTAACCGGAGTGGTAGTTGTCGCCCGCCCAAATGGCTTCGTTCACCACGTCGATGTATTCGAGGTCCGGGAACTTGGCCGCAACGGCATCGAACCATTCGGTGATGTACTGCTTGGTTTTTTCTACCGTGATGCTCGGATTCTTCTTCTTGCAGAGGAAGTTCGGGTACTGGGAACCCCAAACGAGGGCGTGGAACTTGAAGTGACGCTCACCGGGCTTTTCCTTGGCCCACTTGTAGGCGCTTTCGCACTTGTCGAAGTTGTCCCAGGCGAACTTGCTTGTACCGCTGTTGCCGTTAGAAAGGGAATGGATGGAACCCCACTTACAGCCATTTTCGGGAGTAATCTGATTCCAATATTGAGCAAAGTCGCTACGGATCTGGCCACCCGTAGTAATATTGCCCAGGAATTTTGCGCCACCATCGGCCAATGCGGCATTTGCCACGGTTGCAAGGCCAGCGATGGCAGCGACAGCGAGAGAGAGAGAAAGATTTTTCATACACCACATCCTTTTTTATTGTCTATATTCCAAAATTACCTTGAAAAACGTCAAAAATCGCATGTCGGAAGGGGGTTTTCATGGACAATCTATCCATGGGAACAAGGCAAACGCATAAAGAAACGAATCCCGAAACTTTCGTTTCGGGACCCGTCTCTAAAATGCCAAACTTTCGGGTTTGCTATTAGCGGACCACGCGGACCTTCTGCATTGCGCCGGTAGCGCGGTTACGCAGCATGTACACGCCCGAGGACTTCACGTCGCTGGAGTTCTGGAGGATCTCCGCGGCCGCTTCGAATCCGTAAGCGCTCAGGACGCCCATGTTCACGCCGTGCATGTCGAACACGAAGTAATCCTGACGGCTGTTCGGGTCGTAGCTGACCTTCTGGGCGATAGCGTCCGGAGGAATTTCGCCGGCCTTCGTAATCTGGAACCAGTCGACATCGATATATCCCTTGGAAATTTCGAGAGTCAGGATCTGTTCGCCGGCATCGAGCTTGATGTTACCCTTGACCTGGTCGAAGGAAGTCCAGGAATCACCGGTAAATTCAAGCGTATCAGAAACAACCTTGTCGCCGACCTTGAACACGATGGAGCCAGTTCCGCTAGCAGCCACGTTTGCCGACACGACATAGTCGCCAGCCGAAGCCACGTTGATGGTGTATTCGAAGTAGTTTCCTGTCGGGTTGCAACCAAGAACAAGGCCGCCATTCTTTTCGCCAATCTTTACAGATGTACCCTTTCTATATTCCGTATTCCAGGAATCATCGCAATCGCCAGAAACGGAATAGGAGTTATTGCCCTTGCCCTTGCCCGGGATGTCGAAGTCTTCAGCTTCAATCTTGCCCGACAAGTCAAACGCCTTACCCTTGAACGGAGTCTGCGGTTCAGGTTCGACCGGCGTCAACTCGCCCGTCGGAAGGCCGGTATCGTTAGCGCCCTTGTTCGAAGCGAGGTATTCCTTCAACCAGGTCATAGCCGGACGGTCCTTGTTGTCCTTGATAATACCGGACGTACCATCATTCCATGTAGCGCCGTAGATATAGCCCCAGATGGTGATACCGGCAATATGTTCGTTCTCCATGAAGTAGGAAATCTGTTCGGAGTAGCACTTCTTCTGAACGTTATCATCGCTCGTGAAAATATCGTATTCACTGATGAACAGCGGAATCTCGGTCTTGTTCCAGATTTCTTCGATAGTGCTCTTGAGCGTATTGATGCTCAAGCAGGAGCCGCCACCGCCGGTACCGCCCTGGCCACCGCCCTGACTCATCATGTCATGGGCCTGCAGGCCGTAGGCATCCACCGGAGCACCGCCCTTCTTCAGCTTCTGAATGAGGTCGATACCTTCGTTCTTGTTCCACTGGACCGTGTTATAGTCGTTATAGATGAGGATCGCTTCCGGCCAACGTTCGCGGGCCATCTTGAACGCCGTCTGCACGAACTCGTAATTGCCGTTATCGCCGCCGAGAGCCGCGACAATGTTGTTGCCACCCTGCGAGCCGTAATTGGAATGGTACTTGCCACCCGCCTTGATGGCTTCGTTCACCACGTCGATCATTTCGAGTTCGGGGTAATGGTCCTTGACTGCATCCATCCAGGCGGTAATGGCCTTCTTGGTTTCGTCGGCACTAAGACCGTTCAGCCAGTTCGGATACTGGGAGCCCCAAACCAGGGCGTGGAACTTGAAGTGGCCACCGTTGTTCTTCGCCCAGTTAAATGCAGCATCACAACCGCCCCAGTTGTAACGGCCACGGGAGCCTTCAATGGAAGCCCACTTGCACTCGTTTTCGGCGGTAATCTGGTTCCACAACTGCGTAAAGTCGCTGCGGACCTGGCCGCGAGTCGTAATGTTGCCTACGAATTTTGCAGCACCATCGGCCAAGCCGGGTCCTGCAAAAGAGAGAGTGGACGCTGCAATAGCAAATACAGCGGCCCTTTTAGCCCTAGAGAGAATGTTTTTCATGTTACACACATCCTTTTTTGAAGTTTCCCCATTTTAAAATATCCTCAAAAAAGGGCGGCTTCCCCTACAAGTGAATATTTCCCATTGACAAAATGTCCATAACCTCCAAAGGCAGGTTCCGGAGAATCCCGGAATCTGCTCTTTTTTGTAAAATTTCGTTAATTTATTTGATTCTTACTTAATTACACGGACCTTCTGCATTTCGCCGGTGAAGCGATTGCGCAGCAGGTACACGCCCGAGGACTTCACGTCAACGGAGGAACGAAGGATCTCCCGAGCGCCTTCGAAGCCATAGGCGCTGAGGACACCCATGTTCACACCATGCATGTCGAACACGAAGTAATCCTGAAGGGCATTCGGGTCGTACTGGACCTTATGAGCGATGAACGTCGTGGAATCGTCAACAAACGGCTCATCCTTCACAATCGGTTCCGGGTCGGTCGCATCCTTGCCCTTCACGAAGGTGAAGTAGTCCACGTCGAACCAGGAACCGGTCACCGTCATGCGGAGGATATGCGTGCCGGCCGTGAGGGACACGTTAGCCTTGACCTTGTTGTAGTCGTCGTAGTTTTCTTCGCCCTGCTTGGCGGCCGGGACGCTGATGACATCGGTAATGGCCTTGCCGTCGAGGGACATCTGGAAGCTGGAGGTAGAACCGGCGGCAGCCACGGCTGCGAACATGGTGTAGTCGCCCGCTTCTTTTACGTTCACGGTGTATTCGAGCCAATCGCCTTCGCTGTTGTAGCCCACGATGATGCCGGTCGCCTTCTTGTAGAGGTCGACACCCGTCGTGTCCTTGCGGTAATCCTTCACGTCGCCGTGATTTTCGATATCGCTTTCGCTGTAAGAAACGTTGCTCACGCCATTGGTTTCGCCGACACCGGAAATATCAAAGTCTTCGGCTTCGATTTTGCCCGGGATGTCGAATGCAGAACCCTTGAACAACTTGCGCGGCACAGGTTCGACCGGAGTGAGCACACCCGTCTTGAGGCCAGTCGTGTTCACGCCCTTGTTCTTGGAGAGGTAATCCCTGAGCCAGCTCATGGCAGCGCGGTCCTGGCCATTCTTGACAATGCCGGAGCAGCCACTCGCAGTGCCGTTACAGTCGAGCCAAGTGCGACCATAAATGTAGCCCCAGATGGTAATGCCGGCAATGTGTTCGTTTTCCATGAAGTGAGAAATCTGTTCGGAGTAGCACTGCTTCTGGATATTGTCGTCGGTAGTTGCAATGTCGTATTCGCTGATGAACATCGGGGTCTGGGTCTTGTCCCAGATTTCCTTGGTAATGCTCTTGAGCGTATTGATGTTCAAGCAGACGCCGCCGCCACCGGTACCGCCCTGGCCACCGCCCTGGCTCATCATGTCGTGGGCCTGCAAACCATATGCGTCGACCGGAGCACCGTTTTTCTTGATGGTCTGGATAAGCTGAATGCCCTGATCCTTGTTCCACTGGACGGTGTTGTAGTCATTATAAATGAGGATAGCCTTCGGCCAACGTTCGCGCGCCATTTTGAAGGCCGTCGTCACGAAGGTGTAGTCACCATTGTTGTCGCCGCCAAGTGCCGGAATGATATTGTTGTTCTTGCCGTAAGGAGAATGATAGCTGTTGTTGCCCGTACGGATAGCCTCGTTCACCACGTCAATCATCTCGATTTCAGGGTAGTGTTCCTTAACAGCATCGAACCAGGCGGTAATCGCCTTCTTGGTTTCATCGACGCTGAGGCCGTTCAACCAACCCGGATACTGGGAGCCCCACACCAAAGCGTGGAACTTGAAGTGACCCCCGTTCTGCTTTGCCCAGTTATAGGCAGCATCGCAGGCACCCCAGTTGTAACGGCCACGAGTACCTTCGACGGAACCCCACTTACAGCCGTTTTCGGCCGTAGCTTGGTTCCAGAGCGCAGTAAAGTCTGAGCCGACACTATTACTCTGGGTAATGTTACCAATGAACTTTGCCGCGCCATCGGCCAAGCCGGGCCCTGCGAAAGAATACGCTGTTGCCGCAAGAGCGACAGCAGCAACCTTTGTTGCTGTTGAGAGAATATTTTTCATATCCACATCCCTTTTATGTTGATGTGGCAAGCACATCCCATGCAAGCCATGAATAAAACTATCTTGCGCACGGGCATAAATCTCACGGTCCGCCTACTATTCTATGGACAGTTTATCCACGGACAAAAGTTTACAGGGCGGCATTATCCAAATGTCCACAGGCGGTGAAAAAAGCCATTTTTAACGAAAATCGGGAGTTTTCCACCCATCAGAAAATGTCAACACGCGGAATCGCCTTTTTTTGCGAAATTTGCCATTACCAAAATGTCAACAAACAAAACTTTACACAGTGCACAAGCCCCGACCGACTATAAAAGGGTTTAAATTATGTTTCGGTAAGTATGTGGTGTTTGGGAAAAAAAGGAGTCAAAAATGCATTTTCCCAAACTTTTAGGCGTTGCTAGCGCAATAGCAATGTCGAGCAGCCTGGCTTTTGCCTGGAGTATCGACGGAGTGGTAAAATCCAAGGTCTCCGGCCGCTTGCTCGCCGGCGTAAAAATCAGCACCTTCAATTTCGGAGGTTTCGAAACCACCAGTGCCGAAGACGGCACGTTCAGCCTCAGCGGCGGAAGCGATGCGCTCGCCGGAGCCAAGGCCGCGGACATGTCAATCCACATGGAAGGCACGACCCTCACCCTCTACAACGTGTACGCGAATAAGCTCAAGGTATCCGTAATCAGCGCCCTGGGCAAGGTCCTCAAGGAAAGCAACCTTCAGACCGTCCAGGGAATCGTCACCCTAGACATGGGCAAACTTGCCCGCGGCACGAAGTTCATCCGCATCAGCGCGGACAGCCAGAACAGCACCTTCATGGTGAACGACAAGGGCGTCACCGCACTCAAGAAGGAAGGCGAAACACTGCCATCCCTCCAGTTCTCGCTTGACGGCTACGCCAACTTTGTCTACCAGATGCAGGCCGAAACCGAGACCGGCGTGACCATCGAGATGGTCCGTCCCTCGAGTTCAAGCTCCAGTGACAACAACCCGACCGTATCTTCTTCTTCCGAAAAGCAGGTCGTCTCTTCCAGCAGCAAGACTCCGGACGACACACCGGTCGATTGCTCCAGCAAGACGGCCAAGGCCGGCAAGCAGAACATGAGCGTGACGGTCGACGGCAAGAAGCGCACCTTCATTATGTACATCCCGGATTCCTACAAGGGCGACAAGCCGGTTCCCCTGTTTGTGGACTACCACCCGGTTATGGGTAGCGGCTCCGGTCAGTTCAACGACACGAAGTACAGGTCCCTTACGGAAAAAGAAGGCGTAATCTCGTTGTACCCCGATGGCACCAAGTCCGCGGACGCTAGCAAGATGGGCCCGGGCTGGAACGTGGGTCCCTGCTGCTCCGACGATGACGACGTCAAGTTCTCTCGCGAAATGATCGCTGCTGTCGAAGAAATCGCCTGCATCGACAAGAAGCGCGTGTACGCAGCCGGCTTCTCGATGGGTGGCGGCATGAGCAACCACGTGGCTTGCTTCATGTCCGATGTCTACGCCGCAGTCGCTCCTGCAGCTATGGACTTGAACAAGACCAACAGCGCCCAGTGCAACCCGACTCGTCCGATTTCCATCATCATGTTCCGTGGCACAAACGACCCGGTCTGCAAATACCAGGGTGGCGACAGTGGCTATGGTGACGGTCTGAACTTCTTGGGCGCCGAAGGTAACTTCAAGTTCTGGGCCCAAAAGAACGGCTGCACGGGCAGCCCGAGCAAGAACTCCAATGGTTGTGACGAATACTCCAACTGCCAGGATGGCACGAAGGTCGTGCTCTGCACCAAGCAGGGCGGCGGCCACGAACAGGGCGACGGCAACGTCGGTTGGCCGTTCCTGAAGCAGTTCACCCTCCCGTAACATTTTCGGATTAGATGTACTCTCTGCTAAATCCCTCGGTGCATGCCGGGGGATTTTTCATGGTGCCTGTGCAGCCACCTTTCGAAGGCGATTTCCCATTCTTCCTTCTTGTGCTTGACGAAAGGCTTTTCCTTGTGAAGATGCGCGAGCAAACAAACAAACGCAAGCGTCGCCACTGCAAACCCCGCGATGCAGCACAGCTTGATAACCTGCAGCATCAGACTACTGTCGTTAATCAGTTCCATTCTAACCCCAAGCAACCGCTTCGAAAATTTCCAAACCAACAGATTTTTTCGTCGCAGTCAGCGCCTTGTTTTCACAAGGGAAAATTGCCAACCTTGTTGAACAAACATCCTAAACCGCGCGCAAATATAAAATCAGCCCACTGGACTGTCAACGGGAAATGGCTCCGTCACAAAATAAAAATCATTTATTTTTCTTACTTCGGCAGAATCGGAAGGCTTTTTTTTTGTTATATATGAAACAATCTCGCACAGGAAAACACATGAATTCACGCCACGCAGAAGCAATCGCCCTGATCAAGCAACTTTCCCCGTTGCTGGACGAGGAGTCCGAAGTATTCCGTGAACTCGCCGTGTTCTTTGGGCACGATGCGAAAATCGAAGTCCACCGAGGAGACCTTTCAAAATTCCTGGGGCGCAAACGTCTCTACCGCGTCATCCGTCTTAAGGCAGAAAACTTCAAGGCCTGCGCCTACAGGCTCGTCGACGAGCATCCCGAAGCGATGGACGCGCTCGGCATGCTGCGCTACTACAAGGCAGCCTCCCCCATCCGCTGGGAAGAAATCGAGAACGCCGAAATAGCCCTTGGCAAGGAACTCACGATGGGAGCCTACGGCTGGGCGCCCGATGCGTGGACGGCATTCGAAAGCAGCGACTGCGCGGATTCGCCCGACAAGTACGAGATGGTCGCCATCCTCGCTTTCGATTTTGGCGACTAGGACAAGCTACTGCTTCACGAATTCGAAGAACGAGACACCGAGAGCTTTTTTCTTGGCGGTTTCGAGGTATTCGGCAAAAGGCAATTCCACTGTCTTTTTGAGAATCTGCGATGCATGCCGCAGCATGGGGACCTGCCCCGGCCTCAGCACGATGAATCCTGTATGGTAGGCGTCAATGATATCGAGCTTGCTGATGAAGGCGACTCCAAGCACAGTCAGGTCCCCTTCGTGCACGGCAGAGGCCCACGCCTTCGCCTTTTCGAGGGTCAGATAATTTATCTGCACCTGCGGCTCGGGGTCATCGAACTTGATCTTTTTAGACGCGAAGAACTTTTTCTTGGGCATAGTGCGCACGATTGTCGTATCTCCATTGATGCGGATTCCGCGGGAGAACTTGCCTTCGCCCACCCAGTCCGTAAGCAGGTAGTGCTTGCGGGTGCGGTAAGAAATTTTGCCATCGAAATAGCGGATGCGCTGCAGTACATTAAAGAGGGAATCCTCGTGGGATGCGTTCGCAAGGGCAAGCGCATGCTCCATGTATGTCACGCAATCGACAGAGTCCAGATAAACTAGCGGTTTTGGTTCGATAGGGTCGAACGTTCCTTCGCCCATGGGACCAATACGATAGGGAATCTTCAGGAGCATGCGGGAGAAGTATTCGAGCCGTTCATGAAAACCCGAAATTCCCTGCGCCGCAATCCACATGTCCTTCATCTTCATGTACGAAGCGTTGCCGGCGTTCGCCCAGCGGACAAGCGAAACCCAGATTGAATCCATCATGTCCTTGCAGTCGGCATCCTTGTTCTTGCCCGTCTCGTTCAAGTATAGCGCAACGGAAAGGGTATCGCCCATAGCGAATATGTAGCCCGCGAGCCCGTGGACCTCGCTGATGTAGCCCGTCTTGAACTTGGTAAGCCATGTTTCCTGCAGGTCCATCATGCGCTTGCTGCCCGAACCGATGCCCGGGCGCGCGAAACTGTTGATATAGAAGTCTCCCTTGGGGTGGCGCGCCATGGCGGCAAGCATCTGCGTTTCCGACGACGGCTTGATCTTGTTCTTGCTCGATAGTCCGCAGCCGTCGAACACGACAAAACCGCTGGTGTCGACGCCAATCTCGTTCAAGAACTTGGCCTCCATGGCCTTCGCCTTTTCGACATTTCCTTCGCCCGTCATGAAGGCGGCCATGTTACGGAACAGGGATTCGGCATGCAGGTTCTGGCTTTTCTGGTTGATTTCATCCATGACGCTCAGCAACGGCGCCGCGGAAAAACTGAACTGCTGGAGCTTGGCGCCCATGGGGGCGTCGGGAGCTTCGGCATAGCGGATGCCGCGCTTTTCAAAAGCGGTCAGGAGCGCCGCCTTGAAATATCCGATGGCGCCACGCACGGGCACGGTAATCTGCGTCGAATCCGACTCGATGTCGAATTCCCCTTCGAGCTTGACGACAGGTTTATCGGGATCCATCTCGCGTGTCCACTTGAGCTTCTGCTTGCGTTTGCGCTTGTTCCGGGGAGCCACTTTCGTGACGAGCTTGTTTTCGATCCGCACGTAGCCCACGTCCGGATGCACGCTCACCTGGACCAGGTCGCCTTCCTTCGCACCAGGCTTGATGCGTATCAGTGCGCAGTTGTCGTTGAACTGCAGCGGCGTGACCTCGGCCCCGTACCAGAAATCGTAAAAATCCTTGCGCCAGTGTTCCGGCTTCCACGGGCCGCTATAGTAGGAGGAATCCAGGTCGATGCGCCCCTGGATGAAGTCGATTCCGAGAGCCCTGATGGAATCGGCTACTGCATAGAACCAGTAAAGCGGATCCTTGTAGTAGCGCGCAGAGAGGTTCGGGTCGCCTTCGCCGCGTACGTTCAGCACGCCCCGGAAAGTGCCCCCCTGCATGTTCCCGTTGAGCGTCACCTTCGTTTCGGGAGCGTAGTCGAGCGGAAGCCAGTGGAGCGCCGTCGCCGTCGAGAGCGTCTTCATGGTGCTTGCCGGAGTAAAATACTCGTCTGCCTGGATATTCAGCAGTTCCTTGCCCGTACTCACGGAGCGCACGGAAAGTCCCAGCTTGGACCCCGGAAGCAACGAATCGACATAGACCTGAAAAGAATCCAACGGGATGTCTGCAAAGAGCGAAGACACAGACAACGTTATCAAAAATGCAATGTATCGAGCGAATCTCACCTGACGGATCTCCCGCCCGACCGGCGATTGCGGATAAACTTTACTAGCAGCCACACAAGCAGCGCAAAGATTGCAACCACGAGGATACAACCGACGACAAGCACCACACGCCACACGGGGAACGGAGGTTCCTGCGGTTCAAAGCTGAGATTCTCGGGCGTCACTTCCTCGATTTTTCCTGAAAGGACGCCCTCGATCCAAGGACGGGGCGCTCCAGCATCGACTCGCGGCGCGTTCCCGAGGACACTGTCGATTTGGCGGTCGGTTTCGAGAAGGAGCCCGGCCATTTCTCGGGCACGAGCAACGGGATCCGCCTCCCCGGAGAACATATTGCCCATGTTGTTGGAAAGGCCGATGAGCAGGTTTTCAATGGCGCCCCACTCCGGAATATTCGGGAAACTACGGCCATGTTCAAGATCGTTGATCAGCTGCGAATACCGGCGGTCCTGCATCCAGATACGCATGAGGCCGCGGTCCGAAGGAGGGAATCCGACGGAACGGCAGAACGCATCCAGGTTGTCGACCCGCAACAGGTAGGCAAGCAGGGATTCCGCCTTCTCAAATTTCAGGGAATCCGCATTCGAGGGGAGCGTGAGGTGGCTACCGCCCACGAACGTGGAGCGGCCCTGCGGGCCGGCAGGGAAAGGCACAATCATGATTCCGTCATCGGCAATAGCGGTGGAACGAAGCCCGCCCGCAGAAGCCGGATACTCCAGCTGGCGGATCAGTTCCGAGGTGCTGTAGTGGAGCAGCTGTTCCGAATGGACGAAGCGCGCAGCACTGCGTTCGGAATTGTCCTGCAGAGCGAACGGAGCAAGTTCCGTATCACCCAGAATTTTCGCATAGGTCGCCACGCCCTTCAAGGTGGCCGTATCGAGCAAGCCGCTCCTATAGCGCTGGCCATCCTTGACGATGAAATCCCCGCCCTGGTTCCAGACAAACGGAGCCATCATCTGGGGCCCGGTCCAGTCGTCCTTTCCGGGAAGCGAGAACGCGGCCACCGGTTTCATCTCCGTATTCTTGAGCCCGCCCCTGTTGATTTCGCGGAGCGCACCCATGAACTTCGGGAAATCCTCGATATCGGATTCCAGGATGCCGAGGCTGTGCCACAGCCACTCATTCACGAAAAGCGCGCGCACATCGAGGAACCACGGGAAGGCGTATATCCCGGGCCTGTCCGCAATATGGCCTGCGACGTAGGTCTGGGGGTAGAACCTTGACGAATCCATCTGCGCAAGCATGGAATCGAGGACGCGAATCTTGCCCGTCGCCGCGAAATGCGGGACCCATGTAGAACCAAGCTGCAACAGGTCTGGAGCGGAACCCGACGTATCCGAAAGCGCGCGGGAAATTTCGACAAAGGCCTCGCCCCAGTTGAGCACGCGAACCTTCACGGGAGTTCCCGTTTCGCGCTGGAACTTCTTCACTATCTTGTGGATGGACTTCTGCGAGCCGAGCCCGTTGTCCATCACCCAGAATTCAAGCGTATCGGCCCCGACCGGCCTGCCGATTACAGATTCGGCATGCACCGTGACGCAAAGCGACGTCGTGAGAAAAACAAAAGCAAGAAAATCCTTCAGCAGTTTACTCATTTGGCAAATTTCTCAAAGTCCTCGAAATACTGGGGGTAGGTCTTGTTCACGCAGGCGGGGTCCATGATCTTGACGGGGACTCCTCCAAGCGAGACGAGGCTGAAGCACATGGCCATGCGGTGGTCGTTGTAGGTCTCGATGGTCACCGGCTGCAATGTTTCGGGCGGCGTAATCGTTATGGAATCGTTCGATTCGCGGACCTCGGCCCCCACCTTGCGGAGCTCTGCCGCCATCGCAGCAATGCGGTCGGTCTCCTTCACGCGCCAGCTCGCGATTCCGCGGATTGTCGTAGGCGCATCGGCAAACAGCGCAAGGACAGCAAGCGTCATGGCGGCATCGGGAATCTCGATGGCGCTGTAATCGCCCAGGCTCTTGAGCTTGCCCTTCGGACCGACACACTCGATAAAGTCTTCTCCGTTCTCGGAGCCATAGCGGATATCGGCCCCCATATCCCGCAGGACCTCGGCGAACGCGACATCGCCCTGGATACTGTTCCTGCCCACGCCGAGCACCTTCACGTGGCCACCCGAAATAGCGGCGGCCGCAAGCGGATAGGAGGCGGAACTCGCATCGCCTTCGACAAAGAAATCGCCGGGGCTACTGAAGACTCCGTGGGGCACGTCAAATTCGTAGGGGTATCCGGCAGGCCATTCTACATTCAGCCCGAAACGCCTCATCACGGAAAGTGTCATCGCGACATAGGGTTCCGAAATCAGTTCGCCCTCGACGCGGATTTTCAGATGCGACTTGCAGTAGGGCGCGCAGATCAGGAGCGCCGTCAGGTACTGGCTCGAGATGTTGCCGCGGACGGAGACCTCCCCGCCTTCAAGGCCGTGCGCGCGAATCGTCACCGGAGGGTACCCTTCCGTTTCTACATACCTGATTTCGGCACCGAGAGTGCCGAGCGCATCGACCAGGTCGCGGATGGGACGCTCGCTCATGCGTTCCTCGCCGGAGAGGCAGAAAGTGCCACTGCCGAGAGTCAGTGCCGCGCAGAGCGAACGCATCGCCGTCCCGGCATTTCCCAGGTAAAGTTCGGCCTTCTTCTCGCCCGATGCATCCGCGGGGGCATCGATCGGGCCGCCGTTGCCGTAGACGGTCGCTTCCGAAAAATCTTCCGAAAATTCGATTTTCACGCCCAGCTTCTGGAGCGCTTCGCCCATGTAGCGCGTGTCATCGCTCCTGAGCAGGTTGTGCAGCCTTGTCGTTCCGCAGGCCAGCGCCGCAATCAAGAAGGCGCGATTCGTGATGCTCTTGGAACCGGGGACGCGGACGACGCCGCTAAAAGACTTAGAAGGCGGCAACAGCTTGTAAGAGGGACGGAACTGAAAATCTTCCATGCTTCAAAATTATAAATTATTGAAAGGAACAAGAAAGGAAGGTGCCCCATGGAACAGGAAATCACGACCAAGGACTTCGAAGTTCGCTTTTCGGACTGCGACCACCACAGCCGCCTCAAACTGTCGAACCTTTTCCTGTTCATGGAAGAGACCGCCATCGCCGATGCCGAAAGGAACGGATTCGGGCTCTGGAAAATGATGCAGGCGGGCTACACCACCGTCATCACGCGCATGAAAATCCGCATCCTGCACACGCCCGTCTGGGGCGAGAAGATTTCCGTATCGACATGGGCGAAGGATTTCTACAAGGACAAGGTCTGCCTCAAGGACTATTCCATCCTCGATTCACAGGGGCACTCCATCGCTCAGGCCACGTCGAGCTGGCTTCTGGTGAACCTCAAGACGGGGAAATCCGAGAACCCGGCCAACAGCCCCTTCCCCATCCCGCTTTTTCGCGGCAAGGATGCGCTTCCCGAAATGATGGAAATCCTGGATCCCGAAATCGAGCCCAAGGTCATCCGCACCGAAATCGCAAAATACAGCGACCTCGACATGAACAAGCACGTGAACCACTGCCGCTATGTCGACTGGGTCATGGATTCCCTTGACAAGGAAGAAATCAGGAGCCGCCGCATCCGTTCCATACAAATGAATTATGTCACGCAGGTGCCGCTCGGAGGCGAAGTAAATATCGTCCGGTTCAAGAACACGAACCACCACGCCTATATCTTCGGCATGAACGCGGGCGACATGACACAGTGCCACTTCCAAGCTCGCATCGGATTCCAGGACTAGTCACCGTCAGCGACAACCCCAAGACCGGGCCACAGTTCAAACCGCACGCTTCCGTCCCTGTCCGTACGGAAAAAACGCGCCGAGTCCCCGAGGACATATTCGAACTTACGGACAACCAAAGCGGAAGGATGGCCGTAGCGGTTTTTTTCGCCAACGCTCGCTACCGCATATTGCGGAGACACCCGAGCAAGGAAGGGAAGCGAGCTGCTCCCCGCAGAACCATGGTGCGCCACCTGCAGCAGGTCGGCCGAGAGCGTCGGGAACAGTTCCAGCAGGCGGCGCTCCCCCGCGGAATCCAGGTCTCCCGTCAAGAGGACCGTTCCTGCGCCATACTCCACGCGCACGACCACGCTTGCCGGATTCCCGCCCTCGCGCACGTAGGCGGATGGCCAGAGCACGTCGAATCGGGGAGCAGGTGCCGATTCCGGCATGTCGCCGCACAGGGCGAAGGACACCCCGCGCATCAGCGTATCGACGGGGATAGAGGCGCGACGCGCTATCGCTAGCACGCTGTCGCGTACGAACCCGCCCGACGTATCCGGCCCCACGAAGAGGTTCCGGACGTGGACTTTCGATCCGAACTCGAAGAACCCTCCGCCGTGGTCGCGGTGGTAATGGCTCACGAGCACCCATTCGAGCGAATCTATGCCGCGCGCACGCAGCGTGTCGGCGACTCCCGCGGAATCGGGCCCCGAGTCGTAGAGAGCATAGCGCCCCCCGCACTCCAGCAGCACCGCGAGGCCCTGCCCCACGTCCAGGACCGTCACGACAAGAGGCGAAGGAGGCGCCTCCCCCTCGCGGATAATTTCGGGCGAGCATCCCGCCACGAAAGTGAAAAGCAAAATGCCCATAGGTCCAAAGAACGTTCTGGGCAGGAACGGCAGGAAAAACCGGAATTTCAGGAAAAGAAAGTATCTCATACCTATAAAAACGATTTCGCGGCGAAAATGTGCCAAATCAGTCGTTTTTTTTATTAAATTTGCAGTATGCAGTTACCCAAATACAAGAAAAAGAAGCGTATCAAGCTCAAAATCTGCCAGGAGCCCGGCTGCGGCCGCGAATTCTGGGGCCACCCGATCGCCAAGTACTGCGAACTGCACCGCGACATCAAGTTGCGCCAGAAGCAGAAGAAGAACGTGGAAAGCATCGAGTCCAAGAACATCATCTTCCGCCACAACTACACGGAGTCCATGGACCTCACCTTCAAGTGCTGCCTCGAAGGCTGCGACGGGACGTTTACCATCAAGGTCTTCCCCAAGCAGACCGTGTATCCCCGCTTCTGCCTGGAACACAGGAACGACTTCAAGCGCGAGAATTTCATCCGCATCATGCAGAAAAAGAACGGCTAGGCGCCCGACCCGGCCTTTTTTGCGACTTTTTTATTGCCATCCCTTGAAATTTGGGGTGGCTTTTTTATATTTGGGCTCACACTCATGGTGGGTGTAGCTCAATTGGTTAGAGTCCCAGATTGTGATTCTGGATGTTGTCGGTTCGAGTCCGGTCACCCACCCTCAAAAAATCCCGCGAGAAATCGCGGGATTTTTTCATAGGTTACACGACGGGGCCCAGCCTTACAGCATCGAGTCCACATCTTTCTTTGCATCAAGCCACATTTGCAGCAACTTGACAAGGCTCTTGTTGTCGGACCAGCCGCCCGGAATGTCGTCCGTATCCTGCAGCCTCACCGTAAAACCGTCAAATATCATGGACGCATTGGCATTCGCATGCGAATAATTTTTTGTCGTCGACTTCAACTTGGCGATAGCTTTCTCGATACTGCTCTCGGTAATGACTCCGTTAATCAGGGTATCCTTGTTTATCTCCTTCATACCCCATTCGTTTTTCACGACATCTTCATCCGCCCAAAGCAACAACTGTGCTTCAGACGATATGCGAGTCACCTTGTCGAGATTGATATGGCCCCCTTCAATAGGATACCAGCATGCCGTGCTCTTCTTGCACCCAGCC
This sequence comes from Fibrobacter sp. UBA2449, assembly GCF_002342555.1. Classification (NCBI taxonomy): domain Bacteria; kingdom Pseudomonadati; phylum Fibrobacterota; class Fibrobacteria; order Fibrobacterales; family Fibrobacteraceae; genus Fibrobacter; species Fibrobacter sp. UBA2449. The sequence continues at coordinate 125,969 of NZ_DDQF01000010.1, read as the reverse complement.
AGGGCAAGTATACCAATGATCATTGTCAGAAGGATTGCTTTTTTCATTAGATATTCCTTTGTTGATGTTTATTAGAATGTCTTATTCCTTGGTCGTCTTGATACATTCGTTCACGAGCTTCAGGACAATGTCTCCCGAATCCGGATCCATCATCATGTCGAAGGTCGAACGTATGGTAAAACAGAAGCCGTCGATATCGTAGCTGATGTCGAGCGGCGGCACGATGCACTTGTTCAGGTAATCGAGAATCAGGCGTTCGCGGGTAAAGTCCAGCGCGTTGCGCACGTTATCTTCGCTCTTGAGCATCAGGGAACTCAGGTAACTGTAGTGCAGCTCGTAGGTGTATTCCTCGGCAAGTTCCCTGGGAATATACGAGATTCCGTCCATCCGGAGTACCGGGGAATTCTTCGTCAGGTTCCAGAACAGGAATCCCTTGTAGCCCTTGTCGTATGACTTCGTGTGTGTCGCCTCGCCCGATTCCATGAACTTCGCAAAGGCGTCCTTTCGGGTAAAGTAATTCTTCATCGCCATGTCGTCTTCCGAAATGAACGCCGAAAGGATATGGCCATACGGCGTATCCTTGTAGACGCGGCCCACATGGTATATGCGCTTGATGTTCCCCTTGCCCGTTCTGGTGCGGTAGGAAATCTGCTTCGTCGAGCCGTCATCGGCCTCGAACTGTTCCTTGAGCTCGTTGCCTATCTTCTCGTAGTCTTCCGGAAGGATAGCGTTCCTGAAATTCGCGCCGACGAAGTCGCGGAACTCCTCGGGGCTCCCGCATTCGAAGATATCGAGCGCACGGGCATTCACGTAGAGGATTTTCCCAGTCATGACGTTGATAAGGACCACGCCGCCGGGAACATACTCCATATAGTTGAGCGCCATCTGGTGCTGCAGTTCCGCATGCCGGATTGCGCCCGCCACCTTCGCCTTGATCATTCCCTTGTCCGTGATGGGCTTGAGGATAAACTGGTAGGCGCCCAGGCGGATGCTCTCCTTCGCAAGTTCCAGGTTGTCCGTCATCATGACGAACGGAATCTGGAGATCGCGCCTGCTTCCCTGGAATTCCTGGATGAGCCTAAACCCGTCCATTTTCGGGAGGCCCGCATCGAGCAGCACGAGAGAAATGTTCCTGCGGTGTTCCAGCAGGAGTTCATGCGCCTGCGCGCCGTCGCTTGCGATCAGCATGTTGTAATCCGCCCGCAAGACACTTTCAAGGAACGCCCTGTTCTGCGGGTTGCTGTCGGCGAGCAGTACCGTCTTCGTCCGCACGGGAGCAGTCACGCTCTCGTTGTTGGGCAATCCGTCAAACGCGCTCACGTGCGTATTGCGCAGCATCAGGTTGTATATGTGGCAGCCGTTGATATCGGCAACCAGGCTCCCCCTCACGAATACATAAACCCCGTGAGTCGCATACGTCATTTCGCATGGCGACATGTAGGCCATCCTCTCCCCTTCGCGCAGCGTGTAGTACACCGGGTTCTGGGGATTGTTGGAAGCATCTTCCACTTCCTTCTTGCTCGTGAACCCGAGACTCCGGAGCTGTTCCTCGTACTGCTTGTTCATGAACAGGAACTTGAACACGCCATCCTCGTAGGACATAATCGACATGGGCGTTTCCACCAGGTAATCGAGGCTTCCCAGTTTCGAATAGACCGCCCTCATGTTGGCGTCCTCGACGACGATACCCCTGGTTTCCATGTGCTTCATGGTATCGGCCAGGGGCTGCGGCTTGCCGTAATAGTAGCCCTGCGCCTTCTCGCACCCGATGCCTTTCAGGAAATCCATCTGCTCCTGCGTCTCGACCCCCTCGGCAAGCGTCTTCAGGCCAAGGCGTTTCGCCATGCGGACCATCGAACTGATGATGATGCGCGAAACATCGTTCAGGTTCGAGAGGAACGCCATATCGATCTTGAGTTCGTCGAACTTGTAATCCTTGAGCGTGTTGAGCGAGGAATACCCGCTCCCGAAATCGTCCATCCAGACCTCGAAACCCGCCAGGCGGAAGCGCTCGATTTCGCGCTGCACGTAAGGGTCCGACGCCATGATGCTCTCGGTGATTTCGACACGGATGAGTTCGTGGCCTATCCCGAACCTCCTGAGCGTCCCTTCGACCACCTCGAAGATGTCGCAGCCAGTAAAATCCAGGCGCGAAAGGTTGAACGACACGGGGACCACCGGGCGGCCGTGTTCCAGTTCGTCGCGCAGTTCCCTGCAGACAAGCTCTATGACGTGGCTGTCGAGCTTGTGGATCTGGCGGGAATCCTCGAGCGCGCCGATAAACACGCCCGGGTTCAAAAATCCGTATTGCGGATCTATCCAGCGGGCAAGCGCCTCCATGCCGCAGAACGTTTCCGTAATCGTGCGGACGACCGGCTGGTAGTAAATCTTGATATAGCCGTTCGCGATCGCCTCGTCGATATGGCTCACCACGTAGTTCTGCAGCAGGAGATCCTTGTGCAGGCCATCGTCGTAATAGCGGATAAACTTGTCGCCCTGCTTCTTCTGGAGGCTGCAGGCGAGTTTCGCCTTTTCGCTCGCTTCCAGGAATTCATCGAGTTCCTTTATCCTGCAGATTCCGACATAGAGGTCCATCGATATCTTCGACACAACCCCCTTGACGCACTTGCGGATTTCGGCCAGCTTTTCCTCGATGCCGTCGATGTCCGCGATTACCGCGAAGTGGTCGTTCGCGAGTCGGCAGATCAGGTTATTCCCGAACTGTTCCCTGAGGCAATCCGCAAGGTTCACCAGGAGTTCGTCGCCCCTGCGGAACCCGTTCGCGCTATTGTAGAGCTTCATCCCCACGATATCGATAAACGCAAGGACCGGGGCGCCTCCCGCCTCCCTGATTTCGTCGATATAGTTCTCGCCGCACAGGCGGGCATATTTCAGATTCGCAAGTCCCGTCAGGGGGTCGAAATAGCGGTCGGCATGTTCGCTCACGGTCAGGAATATGGAGCTCTTCCCCTTCCACGAAATCTGGGATACGTTCAGTATCAGGTACTTCCCGGAACGCGGACTCCGGATAATCGCCTCGCCCCTTTCTAGGATGCCGTTGATAGACGGCAGCAGGGTCAGTTCGTCTTCGTTGAAGAAGTAATCCGCCAGCTTGATTCCCGAATCAAAGGCCTTCACGGGTTTCCAGACGCGTTCAATCGACGCGCTGACCATATAGATCTCATACGTTTTCGCATCGAAGATGACAAACGGGTCCACCTTGTCCGTACTCAGGAACTCCACGACGCTGCCTTCGAAATTCTGGAGGGATTTCCCGTTCGCGTCGAGCGCGTCGGTAACATCGTCGTAGACGACCACGGCGCACTTCGAGCCGTCCTCGAGATAGCGATGGTAGCCCACCGCATGGATGGTACGGTATGCATCCTCGCCGCGCAGCTTCTGGCGGTAGACGACCTCGTAGCGGCCACCTTCGAGTTTCGCGAATTCGGCAGCCCTGGTCGCGACGTAGACGGTATCTTCAGGGTGAACGCCCCTGTACATGTCCGTGTCGAGAAGGCGGATGACGTCTTCTCGCGAGGAACCGGGAACATGCAGGCGCACAAGCCCGTCCGAAACGAGGACTGTCCGGACGCAGCCGCCGGTAAACTGGTAGACGGCTAGCGGAATTTCGGAATTCTCCAGTTCCCGACGCAATATCTCCGGAAAACAACCAATCTCTTGCACCGCCATAACCAAGCCACCTGATAAAACTTCACCTTCTTTACCATTAAAATAATCTTTTATTTTCGATAATGCAAACACTTTCTTACATTTTTGTCACAAAAACCCCTAGATTTGCGTTTTTTCATAAAAAAAGGCCGCCACCTGTACGCCGTGAGCCGAAAGCGGCTCGTATTAACGAGTCGTGTCGGCGAGAGTGAGGTGCAAGCCGAACGGTCTTATAAGGCCACCAACTGCGTGATGAGCCAGCTGCTCCTCCGCGATGCCACCAAGTCGCCGGAACTGTTCGACAAGAGCGTGAAGGTGTACCTGAACCTCGCCGAAGCCGAAGTCGCGAAGCACTATAACTTTGTGAAGAGCCTCAGCGTGGAATCGCTGGAAAGCTACAAGCAGGCTTAAGCCCGCAGGATGTCATCCCCGCGAAGGCGGGCGAACAGCACTTAGCACTTTAGTGCTTAGTGCGCATGGCCACCAAGGTGGGGATCTCCCTTAAAAAACATAAAGACCTCGGCAGTTCAATGCCAAGGTCTTTTTCATAAACATATCTAATGTAATAACGTTGCCCTACCGATTCGTATACAGAATAAATGATTCTGGATTTAAGACAACATTAGGCTTCGCACTTGGAGTAATCCTAACCGAATTCGTTCCATCACGCAGCCCGAATAATTCCATATTATCGAACGAGAAGTAGCCATCTGCATCTATGGAAGCCGTAACATGGGTCATATTCTGCAAGTGCGTCAATTGGACTGTATTTTCAAAATAGGTTGTGTCATAGCCATTCAGATGGACCTTAGAAGAGCCAGAACGAGAAACCAGGCCATTCACATGGGTATCCACATTTACAGAATCAACTTTTCCTCCACCAAATGTTCCACTCAAAGACCAGTTTACAGTCACCGATTCTTGAACGGGCCCAGTGGACGAGCCTTCGTCGCTGTTGCAAGCCAACAATCCAAGCAAAGCTATTCCGAAAAGAAATTGTTTCATATAACCTCCTTTTGTTATTTAACATTAAATAAAGCCGCTGGAAGATTGCTACGACGCTTTGCCGAAAGAACATCAACCTTCACATTAGATACCTGAGCATTAGGCATCAGTGTTTTTATTTCCGCACTGGAAAGTGTTCCCGGTAGCAGGCAACTATTATCACAATATTTATATTCTGTTTCCGCAGTAGCGACACCACCAAGAGCATTCATAGGAATCTTGGCAATCATTTTCACAACACGGCGCTTCTTGTCTGAATAGAAAAAAACAGGCTTAGAATCATCTTTAGGAACAATTTTCCAAAGACCATTTTCCTTTACAGGAGTCCTATAATCTTCAGGTTTTCCCATTTGCGAGGTGATATCCGTAGGCTCATTTTGCAGCCCGCTCTGACTAGGCAAACTTTTTCCAGTTTTCAAATCTGTCACACGGATTATATCTCCATTTTTAACAATTTGCATATTCATCATCTGCGACTTGACCGTCGTAATAGACTTGTCACTACCAGCAGTCAGAATTGACGTCCTTACAGTCTGAGAAGCCATCCCCGGCAATGTCACTGTAGTCTGCATAATGATTTCCGCCGTATCTGGAAAGGCAGCCTTCTTTTGATTATCGAATACGGCATTGATATCAAGAGCAAAGCAACTTGTCGTTGCAAAGGCGATCAACAAAATTTGCACAATCTTTTTCATAATCAAGCTCCATTATAAATTAGATAAAAGTTTCGTCGACACAATCTGTGAATTCTTACGCAGAACAAGATACGTATGACTCAAGTCTATGCCCGTCCAATCCACAGTAATAAACTGTTCACCCGGCATTATCGTGCCAGAATAGATTCTGCGGATTGGAATACCATTTGCATAGACTAGATCGAGCAGAACATATGGATAGCCGTCAAGAGAAACGATCAAGCCCTCGGGAGTACGTATCACAGGGACAGACACTCCGGAATCGTAGCCATAATCGGCAACCAAGGAATCCCGATTGTCATGCGACGCAACGATTCTCGGTTCCACCCAGACGGGATCATCACCATATATTTTCTTGCCGGTAGAATCAAAAACACAAATCTTCGTTGTAGCAACATAGGACTTTGTAAGTCCTTCATGAGACGGATCATCAGAGGCATTCCACAATGGGTCCCAATTTTCCACATGAATGGCAAACTTGAATTCATCAGCCCACATATTATGCGGAGCCAAGGAAACATCGCCAACATGTATATTCACCTGATAGCGACCGTTGCCAAGAGTAACCATCTCAGCACCATCAACAAACAAAGGCTGGTTATTGATATCAAAAATCGGTTGCAGCCCCTCCTCAACAAGGAAGTAGTAGCGGACATCATACTTGCGTAATGACGCACCACCCAGATTTTCCAACTTCAGTGCAATTTCGCTCGCCCTCGTTTGGTCATCACGCACATCAGCAGCAAAGACGCGAACGGAAGGAGGCATGGCTTCTATAGGATCCTCCATCTCCACACAATGGCCGCCAATCAGATTGTTTTCCGCATCAAGAACAACGACGCCGAAATCATCGATAAAGCCATCAGCATCCGTGACTGCCGTTCCAGGAGGAACATAAGAAGGATCATCTTCAGCATACCACGGGACATTTCCATCATTGTATATGCCCATAAGTGGACCTTCACCAAAGTATGGACGTCCGCCGGGCAAGATACGCGTAGTATCAAACGCCCACTCCACATAGCCAGTATTATAGCCTTCTCCACTAACAACTAGACCAAGGGAATCTTCCCGTGGGAAGTACGCGTCAGCGTTAACAGACTCTGGAGATTCTCCACGGAAGTAGTAACGGACCTTGAAGCCATTTATCGTTTCAGAAGAAACATTCTTCAAGCGAATACGAGGACGAATCATAGTCTTGTCAGAAGGATATCCTTCAAAACGCACAGAAGATTTCACCTTTTGCACAACAACTGTTTCATTACCTGCTATTTCGCTACTAGACTTCCAAGAAATTTGAGAAGGTTTCACTTCATCACCATTGGTGAACGCAATGCCCGCAATCTGGACTCCATCGGGAATATTCAATTCTATTCGTTGCATACCAGAATTCAGCGGAATCTTTACATTTGCAATTTCTACAGGTCTCCAAGTATTCTCAAGTTTAACGGAACCGGAATACATTGTAGCATCCTGCATTCCGATTTCAACCATCGCACTCGTCTTTGTCGCAGAGCGAGCATAGACGAGTGCCTTGTAGTCAGCGGACATAGGAATATCGACAGACATATTCAGGTTCGTTCCAGCACCACTTCCAATGAAGAAACCATTTCCTGATACGGCACAGGAGAATTGTCTGCCAACACCTTCCATTTCATTACCAAGCACAATTATCGTGTGGATTTCCGAAGTATCGTTCTCGTCAGTTATGGGCAGAGTCAATGCAAGCACTTCATCTGCCTTCAGAGCATTTGTATAGAACCGGATATCAGCAACATGTCCGACAAAATTCTTACTCTCTAGCTCACCCATGGAGAACGTTCCATAAAGCTCACGTTCCATCGGTGTTGCGGCCATGCGTTTCACCATAGCCCCATCAATGTAGAATCGGACATCTTGTGAATCTACGGCAACAACAACATGGGACCATGCATTTGGCGACAAGTACCCACGCAAAGTCCATGTCTTATTATTTTCGACAAGGCGTAAGTTTCTTCCTTGATTTTGGACTTCTATCTTCATGCCAGAAGTTCCCACAAATCCCATCACCCTGCGCCACAGGGTATCCTGAGCATTACCTGGACTCACTCGGGCTTCCATAGAGTATTCGCTACTCGTACCAAGATCCACCCTTCCTGCACCAACAGCACTATCTCCAGGATGATAGAAGTACAAGCCACTTCCCGAAAGCCACGGGTGGAACATGGATAGATTCAAGTGATGTCCGGTACCGATTCTTTCCTTTGCAGTTTTGCCAGAGCCTTCCGATGCCGGATACCAAAGGGCAATTCCCATAGGATACGGCCACAATTCCTCGGAAACAAGCCTCCGTGTAGCCAAATTATGACCATAATCCAGAACCTCAATAGATGCAGTCAAATTGCAGCCCAAACACTTATCCATTGCATAACGAGAAATGATCTTCGATACAGACACATTACCCAAAGAATCCGGAAGTACAGAGGTTGTCCCTAACGTATCTTGGCCAAGAATCCAATACAATTTAACACTATATATGCCAGATTCGCCATCAACGACATTGAACGAGACATCAAAGTGTCGATCAATTGCATTCGAAGATTCTTCCAGCCTCTCTTCAGTTATAATCGGTCGCGCAGAGTCTGTAATGACAACTGGTCCAACAAATTGGGCCTGCGTAGAAACCATTGAACTAGCATCATAACGAGATGAATAAACGCCATCCTTTATTTTCAATCCACCATATTCACCATCAAATCGTAGAGTATCTTGCAAGTTTCCTTTCTTGTTTGCAACACCCTTCGTACCTTTATATAAGGTAAACACTCCGAAACCAGGCTGATTACAATTCGGATAAAGTTCCATATATCCGTTATCCAAGCCCAACCATAATGTATCCAGTGGAATATTGCACACAAGATTCGGTGGAACAACGATTGCCAAAGCCTTCACCGGGCGGTCAAAGCCCTCTTCACCGGAAGCATTTCTGGCAACACCATAGATATAGGTGGAATCCTGATTTGGAAGAGTCACCATCACACGTCCAAGCGAATCCTTTCGCCACGAAAGTTTTTGCGACAACGCGCTATCCAAATACAAATCAAAATCAGCAGACCCAACGATACGAATTTCACGTTCCAAAGTCACGGCCACTTCCGGCAGAATCTCCATGGTAATAATCTTCGTAGATGCCTTCACGGAATCCAGAGCCGCAAAAACGGAGAACGTAGCAGTTTCACCGGAAATCAACATATATGCCCAGTTGTTCTCATCATAACAACCAGAATCATCCCAACTTTCGCAGGTGGCACTATCTGCATTAGCACCACTTACAGCAGCCTTACCCTTATCATTCAAATAACCATACAAAACATGAGACAAGGGGACAAACTGTCCATTCTTGAAATCCACCTTGTATAATCGCACTCTGTCCGGCGAAAGCCCTGCCTGTTCAATTTCATTTCTGGAAAGTTTCATCTGGATACGTGGATATTTTGTACTATCCGTGAATTCCATGGATGGCAAGACTTCAATTATCGGCCCCGTCAACGCAGCATTATTAAAAACATCAAACTGGTGTTCTTCAGCTGAAGTCGTACGAACCGTCACATCACGTGGAATATCCATAGCACCGGAGCCAAACGACACTGAGACCTCGCCAAATAGAGATTTTACAGTTTTGTCATCAGAAGCTCCCACTGGGGTCCCAACATTCAAGTCATATTGAGCATAATTCATATTAGAAGACCCGTTCAAGCCACCCCAAGTAAGAATAAAAGAAGTGTTCCCCTGCAAATGGTTCATATCGAACCATTTCAGATGTTCGCTCTTGCCAGTTCCTGTAAAGGAACCAATGTAATGGAATACAGAATCTTTCAAATAGGAGATATCATAATTTATTCCAGAAGTTAGACGGCCAACCATCTCTACATATTCATGAGGACGTTTTAACAAAACAGAATCCCTGTAACGGACAGTAAGATTATTAGCTAAAGAATCCACCATGTCCACGATGAAATGCGAATGTTCACTACCATCCAAGTGAGTCAATTCCGCAGAGCCAACTCGTCGTTCCTTGAACCATTCTCCATTCATAAGAGCAACTCTATTTTGGCCTGAGTCGCCATACCTCACCAAATCTTCAACTGATAGAATTGTCGAATCTACTGGCGTTGAAAGTTCTGGAATCGGAAACGCCTTGGTTCGTCTATACACAAGCGATTCTATTAACGAATCCGCATTGTAATATAGTGTATCGTTCGAATAGACCCAATGCACCGAATCAGGGAAAGTATAGTCATATTTCATCCCAACACTGGCATTTACTGGCAAACCAAAGGGCGTCATATAAAAAGCATGTTTTTTTAAATCATACTTTTCCTTATCGAAAGTCACGGTCATTTCAAAAATTGAGGAATCCTTTATCTGTGCACTATCCAAATTCAATGCAGAATACGACTCCAAATTATTAGATTCGAAGAATCGGCTAGTCGCAAGTTCGCCCGATTCATTATTGCCGCCCGAATTTAAAGGATTTCTAAAGAACCCATTACTATCTGAAGAGGTCAAATACACGCCAGCCCAAGTTTCATCATTAAAGTCGCCTGGATAATAGTGGACTTTGGACCCCATAGTATAAAATTTAACAGAATCCTTTTCAAGAGAATTTTTCCACACATTTGGGTTTGGCGCAGGATTCGAAATAATGTACTTGACAGTATCAGCAGTTTGCGCACCATAAGACTTGTTTAACGAAACATAGAAATCAACAGAGCCGTGATCCAACAAAGGCGTTCTTAAAGAATTATTTACAAAACTGTTCAAAACCCATTTATTAGGGAATCCATTCTGATAGCCATGAACCATAGCAACAAAATGTCTCGTAATCGAATTTTCTGAATCATCATTATAAAACTTCACTTCATAATAGGAAGGATACATTAGGTTTGTATCGGGTATTTCATCAGGAAACAGGAACGCATTTGGCGCTCCCGACAAAACATCGGCCCCAAAGAACGGAAGGTGTTGAGTCTCATACGGTGTCAGTTTACCATAGGATTTATTGAAAGTCCATTTATCTCCATCAAAGAAATTATTAGCTCGATTTCTTACATTGGAATCAAGGTTTGCCTTCCCAATAACCGAGTCCTGCAAAGCAGCCATATAACCACTCGTACCAGTATTATAAATACTCGCATTTGTTCCGTCAAATCGAATCGTTCGGTTCACCAAGTTATCATAACCAAAGCCAGCATTCCAATAGGAATCGGGAATTGTGAGCTGTATGTAAAAAGCGATTTCCCTCCATCGTTCATGTGAACAACTTGGATTTAATGGTATATAGTGTTCGTAAAACACATTCTCATCGCTCCTGCCAAACATGGAGACTTCAAACAATTTCGCCTCAGGATTATAGGCCTTATTATCATAAGAGCAAATTCTCAGAGAATCTTCATTCATCGTCATATTTACTTCACAATTTATATCTTTGTTAGAGATAATTGTAAAGCGATGGGAGTTGCCGTCAGGTCTCGGAATATGGATTCCGTTGCTATTCGCAGAGTATTGCGAGCTATTCGTATCAACATAATCGGTCAATTTCCAAACAGCTTTGTTATTCTTTAAATCCATAAATTCTTTGACAGAAATCTCACCATTTTTTGCTGGTTTAAATTCATTCCAGTCTTTTAAAAGCATGACAAAGAAATCAATTTTTGTTTCGCCATCCCTATCGTTGTCATAACCCATTTCATCCTGAGCTACAATATCAACCAAAACAAAATTTGTCTTTGCACTAGTGCTAAAACTTACAACACCCTGCGTTATTACCGTATCCGTTCTAGCATGTCGATCACCACAAGTCCATCGATTCGAACCAGTAATTTTCTCTGTATGACGATCCACCATGGTCAAGTACACCAAATCCAGCCGTTCTCTCTGTCTCTTGATTCCGAGACTGAAACGTTCCAGCTTGAATCCGATTGCATTTTGCGTTCCTATAATTGTTGATTTAAGTTCGTAAGGCTTTTGATACTCTTCAGGAAGGTAGTAACCCGACACATCCGCCGTCACCAGATAATCGGCAATCGGCTCATAGCGTTTCTCGCCTTTATGCATCGTATCGTCCACAGCCTCACGAATGTCGAACCACAGCCCATTAGAATTTTCGTTTTTCAACTCTACGAGATTCAGATTATTGGCGACCACAAGTTCAAACGGGACCACAATAGAATCCACCTGCACATTCTCCGTATCTACAGGATACGCTTCCACCGCCTTGATTGTCAGCGTATAAGTCCCCGTATTCGTTACAGGGTGATCCTTTTCCTTCATGCCATTCCATATAAGTGTATAGGCCGCATTATTCGGTCCGGCATTTTTCAGTTCATTTTCGAATACATCTATCTTGGTTCCATCAGGGGCCGTAACATAGGCATTCACATAGGCTTTACGTCCTCGAATTCCGTAATCGGCAGACATTTTCCCCACCACATAGGATACGCTATCCGGCAATGCGCTTACTGTTTTCGGCAATTTAAAAAGTTTGAACGGAGGCAAGGTGTCTGACGGCAAAACAACCTTCAAACCGGGCAAAGCAAGAAACACTTTTGCAGAATCCAGGAATACGCGTGCACTCCCGATAGCCTGTTTTTCAACGGCTTCCGCATAGATTGTAGCGAACCCTTCTGCCGGATACGTTCCTGCGTCACTCAGGCCGTTCCATTCCTTTTTGAACATATAGTTTTCTCGATCCACCGACCAGGAATACACAGGCACAGCCCCCACCCCAGGGAAACCGCTCTCGGAACGCGAACCAAAATAAACAGGAAGCACAGTCAGCGTATCTATCGCCTGATTCACAGAAAATGCCGAATTACTCTGAATGGTCACATTTCCTGATTCTCCCGTCAAAATCATCATAGCATTCGCATTCACAATCGGATTCATTTCAGGAATGGGAGATATTAACGAATCTAGCAAAGACGGCGATGTTACTGAACTACTGGAATCTAGCCTTTTTTCACATTTATTAGCCGCAACACAAGAAATCACTGTAGAAGTAGAATCATAGCGCAAGACTAGCGAATCAGCCTTCAGTCCGTTCCACTTCAAAGTCCACTTCACAGAATCTCCGTAAAACCAAATACCTTGCGTCTTAGACTCATCCACCGGATTTCCATAGAACGGATTTCCCTTGATACGGTTCGTGCCGGCATCGAACAAGGCAACACCCTTCGCGTCATAGCCATAGACCCGGACACTGTAATTGGACAGGTTATCTCCCTGCATGGAATACAAAATCTTAGATTTTATCGAATCAACATACACGGTGTCTTGCACCTGCAAATTCATCAGCGGGTCAGAAGAATCTGGCACGTAGGTTGCCAAATATATTCTTGTCGAGTCGGACAATATAGCACATGTATCGCAGGGAATCATGTCCAATTTCAGCATGTAATTTCCGCTGAGAGCCTTTCGATTCCAGAAGCCCAAAACACCCTCTATAGGCTGAGTCCTATTGGAATCCCTTCTAGAGATTCCCTCCGTATGCCATGAATTATCACAGCCAGGATTGAGACACTTGTATGAAAGTTCATAACGCGCGGTAATCTCATACTTGGCACTGGGAGCGGCAGCGACGCCCTTGATTGCAAGAATAGCCCCGTCAAGTCCTTTCGTCGTATCTGTAGGAGATGTAATTTCAGGATATTGAGTTCCCACATAGAACAAATCTGTCATATAGCTTATATTGCCGGCGGCATCTGTACAACCTACTTCCAGATAACGTTTTCCTGTAGTTGTATCTACATCCGAAGCCTTAATATTAAAACGAACGGTATCTTTAACAAAAGCATTGTCAATATATTCCCAAGAACTAGTCTTTTTCGCGCCCGTTACACGTCTATAGCAACGGAACCCGGTGCGGTTGCCATCGGCATCATGTTTTTGATTCACGACAAGCTTTGCGCCAAATGCGGTATCACCCTTTGGATAAACAAGTTTCGTCGCCACCAAGGTTTCAATATTTGGAGAAATCCTATCAACACGTACAATTTTATTGTATTTCTTTTCGGACTCATTATCGGCTTCATCTACAGCAACCACCTTAATTCTATAATCGCCATCCGAGATAAGCATATAGTCATTTTCTAGCCAGTTCCCATTATAACCATCAGCAGAATCAATCGTTACAGAGTCCCCCATTCGATCGGCAGCAGAGGTATCAGGCCAATGCATGAACGAATAATAGAGTTTAACCGCACTGGCACTATCTATATTATTTTCCTTCACATTGAAGGATATTTTCAACCTGTCATCGGCACCTATATACAAGAGAGAATCTACTGTTTCTGGCCCTGTAAACGGAGACGACTCAGAATTTAACTTTTCAGCCTGAACATCGCTGAAAGTAAAAACAGGAGGGGTCGTATCCACATAGAACTCTACAGAATCACGGGTCTTGTTCAGTGCCAACGAATCAATTTTATTCCAGTCATTTTCCGTATCGGTTCCTGTTACAATCTTGTTCACAAGTCCAGCAACCTTTTCGTACGCATCATAATCGGGAAGAGCCCGGTCTATCGCGAAAATATTCAAACGATACTTGCCATCGTCAAGATGAATGCTGCTATCACGGAAGATTGCGAAATTTGGATTGGAAACATCATAAAGCGACGGAAGTTTGGCGTGGAATTCAAAGCGGTTTCCATTCCATTTACTGATATATGCCCGCATGGCACGAATATCCGGCGTAGAATCAGCATTAACAACTCGGGCTAAAATATTGGTTCGGTTAGGATTCAGTCGGCCATGCTCCCTGGAAAGGGATACCTGCGGCGGAGTACTGTCAACAGAAAAAGGAACGATATAAGGAACAACGCTATGATCCGAATCGTTGGCCACCGAAATATTGATTTTCCAGATATAATGTCCCTCGGGAACATTCGAGTTTTTCTGTGCCGATGTCAACGTGGCTCCCTTACCATCGGAAGAGAAGCCCATACGAAGCTCCGCAAATCTTGCATTTGCGGCAACAGTGGAGTCCTTGGTAAATGCTGTATCTACAAATATGGTGTCCGTACTCAAAGAGTCAATACGGAATCCTTGATAATCTAGAGTACTTGCAGTCAATTTAAAGTTGTCAACCCCCGTAACAACAATGTTCGGCAAAGGCCACTTGGCTTCGTATAGATCCTCTGTCATCTTCGCCAAATAGAAGAACCTTTGCGTATTGGTAAGCCCGATTTTATTCACTGTACTGATGGTGACTACATTCTGGTTATCTTTCTGGAAATAGGACAGGTTCTTGAACGCAGAATCCGGCAAATTAGCAGGAATAAAGGTAAAATCACCATTCTTGTCTACCGGATGCGGAACCTTGCCTATTTGTTGAAGCCCGTTGCCATCATTCTTGTCGGCATACACAGCGCAGGCAGAATCCAGTTTCGGGTCTATTTTGACATTACATTCCCATTTTATTTCTGTCTGAAAATTGAAATTCATGGTTATTTGACGCAAACGATGCGGCATCAAATCGTCAACAACAAAAGAGTACTTTTCAATCCAACCTTCAACCGTTATCGCAGGGACTTCATAACGTTCCACATGACGAATGGGAACAGACTTTGGGGCAAGAGTATCGTTTTCGTCCAATCCATCCACACGATTCCAACGCTCAGTTTTTACACCAATTTTCTCCCAATCCGCACGATTTGTAAATTTGAGGAGATTTCTGCGGGTCGCTTTCATCGGCAAGACCGCAAGACTGCCATTTGCTCCATACAATCCCAAAGAGTCCATCTTCGTAGAATCAATAGATTCAGTCCAATCATTTATATTATGTACAGATAGATTAACAAAGGGTTTCTCATACAACAAATCTTCAAGCAAATACGATTCTACAGTCTCCTTTGTTCCATTAACTTTAGTATATGAATTATTTCTCGATTTCTGTTTCTCCTGCCAATCCGCTTGCGAGGGATTTTTATGATTTTCCGTCATATCCTTGACGGCCTCAATCGTAGCAGGGCCGACAAATGCAGCCAATGCAGCTCCGGCTGATATGGCAATACCCGTTTTAGCGGCAGTCACCGCCGCAGGAGAAACGGCGTTCAAGGCTTCACTTGTATACAAGGCGGCGATTGCGGCCACATTAATACCAACTACATTTGCAACCGTATTGTAATTATCCACATGCTCATTTGCAGCAAAAGGAACCTTAACCAAGTCCGTTTGTGGATCTTCAAATATTGCGACATTCTCCCCTGCTCCCGACCAATGAGGAATCAAAATGCTTCCATGGTCCGTAAGGCTCAAGCCACCAAGAAGCCCCAACACTCCACTTGACCAAATATTATTCCAATAAGCAGGATTGTCTATTTCAGTGTGCGAAATCTGTGCAATAAAATTCTTTACCATGGCGAAAAGGCCATCCGGGATAAGAATGGAAAAATATTTCTGGTGATACTCTTTTTCCGACCCAAACGTCAATCCTCCTGTGCTATATAGTACCCTGTACATCGGAGACGTCGAATTCCAGCCTCTTCCGTTAAGCCTTATCAAGCTTGGGGATTCTGGATAAATATAACCCGCCAACGAATCTTCGTACGTGAATCCATAATTCAAAGCCAAATCAACAATTGCATCTACGACGCCATTCAAGACATCAAGCCCCACCAACCCCGTTGCAACGGCATTAAGCGCCGTCTGGTTCATAGTAACGTCATTTTTGTTCAAAACCCAGCGAAGGCCGTATAAAAAAGACATTTGCGCAATGGCCTCGGCAGACTTGACCAGGGCATATTGTTTCATATAAAGGAGCCCATCTAGCGAATATGTGCCCCTATGCGGACTATCCAAGGTAATGATTTTGTCAACATCGTCGTTGTAGCCATCTCCCTGAACATATTCTCGGGAAGCAAGACCTCCCATGCTATGGGATATGATGATATTGCGATGAGTTCGATAACCAACTGAATCATCATACCCCCTATAAATGGAGGCATCTTTTCGCCATAGCAGCAAGGAATCTCGGCCAAGATTATGTATTTCTTCAGCTTCTTCCGTCAACGAGCGCCTGATCTTACATTGATTTCGTCCCTTCCACACCCTACTTCCAATTTCGTCACCATTGACAAGTGGGGTATTAGCCGGATTAACAAACGGCCTATTTAGATAGACACTTCTTCTGTCCTTAATATCATCATCCAATATCTTTTTTGCGATCCAGCGAGTTAAGGTTTTCATCATACCGGTGGCATTAGATGTTGTTTTTTCACCTAACAGCGAATAGCGCACATATCCTTCTATACGTTTCAGCGTATCAGCATTATTTTTGTATTCCCAGTAATCAAGCGGATTCCCTGGTGCATTCAACGAACAATCAATCCCCTGTAAACTATCCGCAGCGCCATGGACTAAAATTATATTGTAACGTTCTATGCTTTCCATTGGCTTTGCCAAAACCAATGAACAAGCTATTGATATAATGCAGCTAACAATCTTTTTCATTCATTGTTCCAATTAATGATCAAATACCATTTTTACGGCTTCGTAATCAACTTTGTAATAATGACCTAAATAGCAAACAAATGAATTCTTATATTCAACCGCATGGTAAGAATTCAAACTAGCCCCTTCAATTTGATTATTCCATAATGTATCGCCCATTCCATCACTATTTTTTACAAA
This sequence comes from Fibrobacter sp. UBA2449, assembly GCF_002342555.1. NCBI lineage: Bacteria > Pseudomonadati > Fibrobacterota > Fibrobacteria > Fibrobacterales > Fibrobacteraceae > Fibrobacter > Fibrobacter sp. UBA2449. Next base: position 108,930 of record NZ_DDQF01000010.1, on the reverse strand, counting down.
CGCTCCTGCAAGGAATCGCTCATAATAAGACATTACTGTATCCTTCTTAACAGCACCTACACAATACTCAACCCCTTCGTGCACCCACAAATCAGAACAGCCTTCAGCAAAATCATCAAGTTTTTCATATCCCATTATTTCCTTTCTTTTTACATCCACAATTGCATAACCGCAATTTTCAGTACTCCCCACCAAGCGCCATTTCCCATCTCCCCAAATTCGAATCGATTTTATTTTCTCTTGCGTATTACATCCAGACCAAGAAAAAGCACCAAGTTTTTCAAAATTTTCACCAATCGTCCATTTAAAAAAAGAGCCATCAGATTTCCTGAAAACAATGACCGTTGAATCATCAACCAAATCATATACATCAAAAAAATCCATTTTATCCGTACGCCAACTTTTCCAAACGACATTGTTTGTATAAAAATTTTCAACTGATAGGAACAACCCCATATCTTTATCCGAACATTCTTCTCCAAGTGGTTTATGAATACACGTTTCCTCGATTTCATCTGTTACATAAACCGCAAGTGAATCTGAAATAAACCCAATCAATTTGCCACGTGAAGCATCTCCAACAGATTCATTCCAACACCCCCACATGCATACACATGCAAGCACAGCCAAAGCAACAACGCGTAGCCTTCTAATTTCAACCATCATAAAGGAGACCTCCTTTACCACCAGTCCAAGACCAGGAACAGTTCGGGAATATGCGACGACAATCACATGTAAATATACTCTATATTTTATACAAAATCAAGTACAGCAGAGGACGATTTCTTCAATCTAGGCGAACTTGCCAAAACAGGATGCACGCCAACGGCACTTGCGTCCTGCAAGTGTTCCATCCTAGCCAAAGTCCGTTTTTACCTTTACCCAATCCTTTAGATTTAGCTCATTCTTCTAATCTAGCCCCTACTTGTTACTTTTCCTTCTGTTGCAATCCCTACATAACATTTGGCAGTTCATGTCGACGGCCAGGCCGCCTCCGCACCATGGCGTGATATGGTCGGCTTCCATTTGCGACAGTTCGAAACGTTGTCTGCAAGCACACGAATGGATAGGATACGTTCATCACTCGTCAATAAATACGGATAAACCCCTTGCTTGTTGGCCTCATCAACATCCTTGATAAGCCCGGGCGTTGCGAGTGCGGCGACTGAGCACCCAGCAGTGGGGGTAGCGGAATACCTGACCGGGGTGGGCTTGGAACAATATTCCCGAAGGGAGTGACTATAAGGGCGGGGCCGGGGCTGGAGCGAGGGGGACACCTCCCCCCTTCTCATAAAAAGTGGCCGCCCCGGACGGGACGACCACTTTAAACTGTAGCCAGAGATTGCTTCACCCCTACGGGGTTCGCAATGACAAGCTCTTAGTTACCGCGTTCGAAGCGGATGAAGTTCACGACCTTCAGGCTGGAAAGACCGAGCTGCTTGGCAACGACTTCCTGGAGGTAGTCCTTGACGCTGAGCTTCTTCGGGTTCTTTTCGGACATGAAGAATTCCTGATCTTCGAGAACGATTTCCTTGAGGACCTTAGCCACGCGGCCATCGATCTGGCGCTGCATGAACTCAGGCTTGGTCTGCTTGCCGGAAGCTTCGATCTGGGCCTTGGCAATTTCCTTTTCCTTCTCGATCGTTTCGGCCGGAACGGAAGCATCGTTCAGGGCAACCGGAGCAAATGCGGCAGCCTGCATAGCGATGTCCTTGGCGGCAGCCTTGAGGGCGGCTTCGTCGGCAGAGCCTTCGAAAGCGAGCTCGGTAATCACACCGATCTTGCCCTTCATGTGGCTGTAGACACCGAACACGGAATTCGGGACCTTCTTGAGTTCGCCGAACTTGCGGAAGTCGATGTTTTCCTGGATCTTCACGAGAACGTCGGCGAGGCGGTCGGCAATCTTCACGCCGTCGACGACAGCGTTCTTGAGGTCTTCGACGGAGGAGATGGCCTGCGTTTCCACGGCCTTGACGGCGAGGTTTGCGAGAGCGACGAAGTCATCGTTGTTGGAAACCGGTTCGGTTTCGCAAGAGAGTTCGAACGCAGCAGCCTTGTCGGCAGTTTCCACGAGGTAGATGCGGCCTTCCTTGGCAGCCTTGTCGGCGCGCTTTGCAGCAACGGCGGCACCCTGCTTGCGGAGGAGCTCGACGGCCTTGTCCATGTCACCGTCAGTTTCGGTGAGGGCCTTCTTGCACTGCATCATGCCCACGCCAGTCTTCTGGCGGAGTTCGTTAACGAGGGAAGCGGTAATCTGCATATTACTTGTCCTCGCCGTTGTCGAACTTCTTGGGTTCTTCCTTGTCGGCCTTCTTGTCGTTGGCGACGCGGGCCTTGACGTTGGCGGCGATGTAGTCCACAATGAGCTTGATGGACTTCACGGCGTCGTCGTTAGCCGGCACGGGGTAATCCACGAGGGTCGGATCGACGTTCGTGTCGCAGATGCCGATGATAGGAATGTGGAGGCGACGGGCTTCGGCCACGGCAATCTTTTCGTGGGCGAGGTCGGTCACGACCAGGAGACCCGGAAGGTTCACCATTTCACGGATGCCACCGAACACGGAAAGGAGCTTTTCGCGTTCGCGGTTCTTGTCGAGCACTTCCTTCTTGGAGAGGGCCTGGAACGTACCATCCTGTTCCATGGCGTCGATCTTGTCGATCTTCTTGATGGACTTGCGGACCGTCTGGAAGTTGGTGAGCATACCGCCGAGCCAGCGGTTGGTAACGGAGAACTGGTTGCAGGCGGCAGCGGCGTCGAGCACGCACTGACGGGCAGTGGGCTTGGTGCCGACGAAGAGCACGGTCTTGCCAGATTCAGAAATCTTGGCGGCGGCCTTGGCGGCTTCTTCGAGGAGGTCGCGAGTCTTGGACAGGTTGAGAACGTAGATACCGTTCTTCTCGGCCAAGATGTAGGGTTTCATTTTCGGGTTCCAGCGCTGAGTCTGGTGACCAAAGTGGGAGCCTGCTGCAAGCAGATCTTCAACGGAAGGCAGATTTGCCATAATGTATTCCTTTTCGGTTGTTACTACCCGGCATGCAAATAAGCCGCGAAGCGATGCCCTGACTTGGGGTGAACCTCAGGCCCAGGACCGCGCCACCGAAGCGACTCTCGCAAACCGGTGATTGGTTTTACCCGGGCGAAATTGCCCGAGCGGGTGCAAATATAGAAAATCGAAGGAGTGGTGTCTAATGTATATTTGAACGAAAAAGCCGTAAAAAGAGCCCCCATGTCCACTATCCGCAAAAGAATTTCCTCGAATTCCACGTCCCGTTCGGAACAAACCCTCTTCGACACCGCCGTCTGCCTGAATGACGCCTGGGATGTCTGGATGAACGTCCAACTGAACTTCGCCGTCAAGAAGAGCGGCACGAGCATAGACCACGAGGTGGACTGCATCCTGTACCACCGGAAATACGGGATGCTCCTGATCGAATGCAAGGACGGGCACATATCCACGGAGGAAGCCCAAGGCACCGAAAAGGGGGTCATCTGGAAACAGGGGAACCGCATCATGGAGCGCTCCCCCATCGAACAAATCAAGGCAAGCACCCATCCGCTCCACGACTACTTCAGCGAGATGTTCCCCAAGGCCGGCCACCAGTACAACAGGATCCGCGTGCAGTGGGCGGTATGCTTCCCCGACATGGACAGCACGGGAAGGATCGGCAACAACGCGCTGCAGCCCCGGCACGCCATTTTAAAGTCCGACCTCAAGAGCTACAACACCCTCGAACGCAAGGTCAGGAAGATTCTCGAGACAGGGGAACTGTCATATGGCGGAAAGCCCTTCCCGAACGACGAGCTGAGCGACGAAGACTATGACAGACTTATCAGTTTTTTGGGCTGCTTCGACGAACCCAGCTGGCCCGAACTCTGGGAAATGGAATCCAGGGCCCGCGTGGCACCCACCGCCTTCCAGGAAATGCTGATGGAATCCATCACCCGCAATCCGCGCATGCAGATCGAAGGGGTCGCCGGATCGGGCAAGTCCCTGCTGGTGCAATGGGAAACCCGCCGCCTCGCACGCGAAGGAAAGCGCGTCGCCGTGCTCTGCTACAACGACCTGCTGGCAGAACAGATGCGGCAGAACTTCAAGAACCTGGGACTCGACGAGAGCCAGGCCGTGGCGACAAGTTTCCACAAGCTGGCCGCCAAGTACGCACGCATCGCAAAGGTAGCGGGAGTCCCCCGCCGCGAACCGGAAGACGATGCCGCCAAATCGGAATATTACGACGCCGTCGTCGCAAGCCTGCCCGGTGCGCTAAAGACTCTCCGGGACAAAAAGAAGAACCTGTTCTTTGACGCGCTCGTCATCGACGAGGGGCAGGATTTCGAGAATAGGTGGCTCGATTCGGTCCTGCAACTCCTGAAGGATCCGCAAAAGGGAACCGTCCGCTTTTTCTACGACCCGAACCAGACCATCTACAAGGACCGGGACGTGCTGGGAAACAGGACCATCGGCGCAATGCCCGTGATGGTACTCAAGCGCGGTTTCCGCTGCACCAAGCGAATCCTGGAATGGGTCCACGACACAACCGACATCAGGATCCCGTGCTACGAGAACACCCCGGAAGGGCGGCCCGTGGATGTGCGGACATACACCGAGCCCAAGGAACAAGAGGAACTGCTGCTCAAGGAAATCGAGCGGCTCCACAAGAAGGGAGTAACCTCCGAGGACATCCTCGTCGTCTCGCTACGCAGCCGCAAGAATTCAGGACTTGCCTCCCTGAACAACGACACTTTCCGATGGAGCGACATCAGCGATTCCCTGAACGGGGCCGTCATCAACATCGTATCGGCCTACCGCTACAAGGGACTCGACAAGCGCGTGGTTATCCTGACGGACCTGGAACCCTCCAAGAACGGCCCGGGATACCCCCACAGCAACGCACACCTGATCCTGGTCGGAGCGACAAGGGCCAAGGAGCACCTGGTCGTGTTCCGGCAAAGGCACAGGATATAGGCGCCAGCGCAGGCTCCGTTACGCCACCCGCGTGACGCCGGGGCCGGTTATCGTGCTGTGGCCCTTCTGGCTGGTACTGCGATCCAGCATGATTTTCTGGTTGATGCTGTTCACCACCGATTCCACGTGGGTGATGATTCCGAGCATCTTTCCTTCGCGTTGCTGGCAGCGGAGGCAGCTCATCACGTCTTCCAGGGTGACGTCGTCCAGCGTGCCGAAGCCTTCGTCCATGAAGAGTGATTCCACGCGCACGTTGCGGCTCGCGAAGTCGGCAATCCCGAGGGCAAGCGAGAGACTCACCAGGAACTTTTCGCCACCGGAGAGGTTCGAGATACGGCGGGCACTGTCGAATTCCGAATCGACCACCTTGAAGCCGAGGTTTCCTTCGGCGACAAGCCTGAAGCGGTCCTTGACAATCGCCAGGTGCTTGTTGGCGAGCTTCAGGAGCGACTTGAAGGTTAGCCCCTGCACGAAAGTGGCGAAGTCGCTGCCGTCCATTACGCCGAACCATTCTCCCATCGCCTCCCAGCGGGAAAGTTCCGCCTTCTTCGCGTCGAGATCCTTCTGCAGAATCTGCAACTGGGCGACGTTTTCTGTATAGGCTTTCACGCGGGCGCGTGCCGCACCCGATGAGCCTTGCAGTTCGCCGAGTTCCTTTTCGACGGCAGCCTTCCCTTCGGTAAGGGCCTGCAGGGGCGTCTCGTCGGAGCGTTCCGCCTTCAGTTTTTCGAGGGCCTCGGTTGCCGCCTGCTTCTTGCCGGTTGCGGTAGCGATGGCAGCGTCGATGCGCTTCTTTTCGTTCTGCAACTTCGTGAATTCGGCTTCTTGCAGCAATGCGGCCTGGAAGGCGGCTTCGTCGGCGAAACCCTTCGCGGCGATTGCATTCATGAACTTTTCGGTTGCAGTCTTGATCTCGCCCGCGGTCTTTTCGAGTGAACCCTTGAGCGCCGCGATTTGCGTATTGAGTTCGTTGAGCCTGTTTTCGATATTGCGGAACGCCTTGTCGGCAGCGTCATACTTGCTGACGGCCGCATTCTTGCGGGTAGCCGCTTCCTTCGCGACAGCTTCCACGTCCTTGTCGCCGAACTTCTCGCTGCGGGATTTGCGGAGCTCGTCCAGTTTGCGGGAGGCATCTTCAAAGGTTGCGGATTCCTTTTCGAGATTGTCCTTTTCGTTCTGGACCTTCCTGCCGTACATTTCTACGTTGTTGCGGGTAATGGCAAGATCATTCGAAAGTTTATCAAACTTGGTCTTGTTTGCGGTGAACTGCTGCTGGCGCAATTTCAGGTCGGCAAGAATGCTGTCCGCTTTCGCAAGGTCAAATTCAGCCCAGGGCTTCCAGAGTTCCGCCACCTTTTCGCTCGCCTCGTTTTTCTGGCCGGTCAGCGATTCGATGTTTTCGCTTGCCGCATTTTCGGCGGTCGACGCGCGGCTCCGGGCATTTTCGTACTTCCCGAGTTTTGCATCCACGTCCAGCATCTTCGTGTGCAGTTCGTGAATCTTCTCGGCGGTGTTGCGCACGCGGGATTTGTCGGCTTCCGTTTCCTCCGAGTGTCCGCAGGCGGGATGTTCCGTAGAACCGCATACCGGGCATGCCTTGCCTTCTTCCAGGTGATTCTGGATGACGTTGGCGAGCGCGAGGATATCGTTCCGGAACAGTTCGTTCTGCTGTTCGAGAAGTTCCTGCTTGAGCGCGTTTGCGTCATTGAGACCTTCTTCTGCCTTTTTCAAGTCTTCTGCGGCGACCTTTTTCGCCTTCTCCTCGTCGGCGATTTTCTTGTCGAACCCGCGGATGCTTGCGACAAGCGTTTCGCTCTGCGGGATGATTCCTGCGAGTTCCGCATCCTTCGCGTTCGCTTCTTGGGACTGTGCGAGGGATTCGACCTGCGGTTCGAGCGACTTGATGGCGTCCTGCGCCTTTTTCAGTTCCGCTTCTGCCTCGGAAAGAGTCTGTGCTGCGGTCTTCTTGCGGCTTTCGGCATTGGCCTTCACGCTTGTCGCATTTTTCACGTCCTGATCGAGCTTGCGGATTTCGTTCCAGAGCGCTTCGTTTTCGGCGATAAACTGCTCGGCGGCCGTCTTCTCCTTTTCGGCGATGGCCTTGTTATCGCCTGCGGTTTTCAGGTCGCTTGCCACCTGCGGGAGCTGCTTCTGGAAATTTTCGAGTTTCGCCTTTTCGTCTGCCTCGTGCTTGCGGAATCCCTGCAGTTCCGTATGGAGCGTCGCGCATTCGCGGGCCTTCTCGGCATCTGCAAGCCGCTTCTCGTTGCCGGCGAATTCGCTCTTGTCCTTGTTCGCGCTTGCAAGTTCGGTTTCCGCGCTTTCCAGGCTGCGGATGCATTCGTTCATCGAGTTGCGCCAGGTGATTCGGGCTTCGAAATCCTTCTTCTTGTCCGTGAGTGCCTTTTCCTTGTCCGCGACTTCTGCAAGCAGGGCTTTGTCCTTCGCGATGTCCTCGGCCTTGGGCATGGTGTTGTTCAGCGAATCGAATGCCGCCTGCGAAGCGTCCTTTGTCGCCTTCGCCTCGCGCCTGTGATCGCCCACCTTCTTTCCGATGCGGCGGTACTTTTCGGTACCATTCAGTTTTTCGAGGATGTCGGCGCGTTCTCTTTCGTCGCTGGTGAGGAACTTGCTGAATTCGCCCTGCGCGAGCATGATGGAACGGCAGAACTGCGAGTAGTCCAGCTGGATGACTTCGGCATTCGCCTTGCCCAGTTCGCCGTTCTTGCCGGTATTGCCGTCAAAAACCGGGTTTTCCGGACTCTCGATAGACCAGACTTTTCCATGGGCGGGCTGCAGGTTGCCATCGGCCTTGTCGCGGGCGCGGCGCTGGTTCCATTCCGACACGTAGGTGCCCTTGCGGCAGCGGTACGTGACGCGGGCGAAACAGGTGCCCTTGTCCGATGTCATGACGGCATTACCGTCATTGCCGCTGTAGATCGTTCCCTGGCGCGGGGTGGCGCCGTAGAGGGCAATCGTGATGGCATCGAGAATGCTCGTCTTGCCCATGCCCGTCTTTCCGCTGATGACGAAAAGGCTGTGGTCCAGTTCGCTGTAGGAGGGGTCGGTAAAGTCGATGCACCACTTGCCGGCGAGACTGTTGATATTTTCGAATTCGACTTTCAGAATCTTCATATATTAGGCCTCCTCGCTGCCGGTTTCGTTGTTGACTTCTTCGACCACTTGCCTGAAGAGCGGGAGATATTCATCGAGGGCCTTCTGGATACTTTCGTCCATTTCGGGCGCACCCATCCTGCTCATCACGAGACGCTTGAACACTTCCTCATCGGTAAGGACGTCGACCGATTCGAGCGTATCGTCCGAGAAAGTATCTGCAGCAAGGGTGTCGGCGCGTTTCACCTTCTTGCTCACGACCTCGAACGGGGCGCCTTCCAGCACGGATTCGAGCGCTTCGTTGATGCTCACGCCCGGTGCGTAGTCGTACACGACTTCCACCATCAGGGGCTTTTCTGCGGGCGCATTTTTCAGCTGGTTCAGCTGCATGACGATATCCCCGACAGAGCCCGATACGCGCAGGAACTTGAAGTACTGCGGGGTCTCGATTTTCTGCACAGCGGGTTCTGCGCCCTTCTGCAGGTCGACACAGAGGATATGGTGCGGGATGCTTGCCTCGTCAAAGCCGAGCACGAACGGCGAGCCAGAATAACGCACCTTCGGATTTTGTGCCACCTTGGTGGTGTAGTGGATATGCCCAAGGGCCACATAGTCGAAGCCTTCCGGGAAAACGGAGACGGGGATTGTACCGAGGTTCCCGACGATGTCGCGCATGCCGTGTTCCTTCGCATCCTTGCCCTCGTCGTTTTCGGGGCGGCCTTCCAGCCTGGAGGCGTACAGGTGGCCTGTAGCCATAATGGGGATATCGCGGCCGGCGCGCAGCTTTTCGGCGGCATCATAAACGGCACTGTAGAGCCCGCTGTATGTGCTTTGGGCGAAATCCACTGCGTCTTCGGGCTTGAAACGGCGCAGTTCCGTTTCGCGTACATACGGGACTGCGGCGCCGATGCCCACGACGTTCCCGCTGGCATCCGTCAATTCCTTTACGAGTTCTTCTACGGGGCGTTCCCCGAGGGAGCCTACCATCTGGATATTGAGGGCGTCGAGCAGGTCGCGCGGGGCGTCGAGCAGTGCGCCCGAGTCGTGGTTCCCGCCGATGAGGACGATATTCTTGCAGTCCGTTTCGAGCAGGGAGGCGAGAAACCGGAAATACTGCCTGCGCGCCTCGACGGGCGGGTTGGTGGTATCGAAGATGTCCCCCGCCACCACAAGGCACTGCGCCCCGAGTTCCACGATGCGTTCCTTGAGCCAGGCGAGGAACTGCTCGGTTTCTTTTTGGCGGTCGATGTCGTGCATCGAATTGCCCAGGTGCCAGTCGGCTGTGTGTATGAACTTCATGTTCTTCCTTTCCGGCCCGGAGCCGGAGTTCTTTATCACTTCAAATATAGTATCGTCAGGATGTCATAAAATGTCAAATGACTTTAGCTTTTTTTCAAACCTCTAAAAAACACTCGGGAACCTGCGCATGCAATCTCCTTCTTGCTGTTTTTTTCTAAATTTGGGCGCATGACAGAAAAGAAGAAGATTCTCGTGATGGTCGCAAGCCCGAAGAACGAACGCAGCGGGACGCTTATCCCCACGAAGGCGTTCGTGCAGGGGCTCGAAGAGAACGGCGACTACGAAACCGAGTACCTCTTCATCGACCGCCTGAACATCAAGCCCTGCCGCGGGTGCCTCAGCTGCTGGGGCCGCCCCGACGGAAGCTGTTTCATCAAGGACGACGACATCCCGATGGTGCGCGAGAAGCTCATCAACTCCGATATCGTCATCTGGAGTTTCCCGCTGTTCCTGTTCAGCATCCCCGGGCAGATGAAGGTCCTGATGGACCGCATCGTGGGCATGGTCCACCCCTACATGGGCCAGAAGCTCAAGGATGGCGCGAACGCACTCAACTCGCACCTGCATGGGCTCCAGTTCCAGAAAGAAGGCCAGAAAATCATCCTGCTTTCGAGCTGCGCCTGGATGGATATCGACGTGGTTTACGAGCCCATCCGCAAGCAGTTCGACATCATTCTCGGGCACGAGGGATACACGCTCATCGCCTGCCCGCAGATGCGCGCACTCGACCACCGCGGTGGCCCGCGCCGCCTCAACATGCTTCGTGAAAAGTACCGCAAGGGCGGCGCAGAACTTGCAACTACCGGCAAACTCTCGCAGGAAGCAATCGACCTGATGCAGAAGCCCATCTTCAGCGACGATGCCTACGTGACGCTCGTGACCGAGTTCGTCACGCACATGTTCGACCGCCCGGACAACTTCTAGAAACTCTGGTTTTTAGCGATGAAACTGATTGCCGCCTATATCTGCGTTTCGCTCTTTTTCGTGCTGCTCCGCGGCAAGCTGTTCTACAGGTTGGAAACCCGCAGGCAGACTGCATTCAACAGTATCCGCGTTTGCGCCGAGATGCTTGCGCTTACCTGGGTAATGTCGTACTTCACCGGGAACCCGCCCCCCTCGACAAAGCACGTGCTGTTCGCAGCAATCCTCTGGGGCGCCATATTCGCATGGAAGTTCGTCACCTTCAAGAAAACCGGTGCGCAGCCCTCATGCAAGTGGTCGTTCGCGTTCCCCATCTCCCTATTCATAATCCTGTTTGTCCGCATTTCTGCCATCTGGACATTGCGTACGTTCCCGGTAAACGACGTGGAGTCGGTCATCACGACACTCGACCTCCCGCTTGACGGCTTCACCGCGATATTCGTCAAAAGCTACCTGCTACGCGCCCTGTTGCCCATTGTCGCCCTGACCGCAGTACTTTCCTACTTCTTCGGCGAACTCTGCACCGTACTCAGGAAGCCCAGGGCCACCTGCGCCGCGTTGACCGCCGTCGGCGTCATCGCCTTTCTCGCGCTCTTCATCGAGAAAGTCCCCGTTTCCAGGTATATCGATGCCATCCAGAACGAAACTGCCGTCATGGAAAGCGACCTGCTGGAGAAATACTTCATCGACGCCGATTCCCTGCACATAACCGCGCCCGAAAAACCGCGCAACCTCATCTGGATTTTGATGGAATCCATGGAAAGCACGTTCGCAGACACGGCAAGCGGCGGCGAGGCGGCAACGAACTACATTCCCGAAATCACCCAGCTCTTCGAAAAGAACACGGGCTTCTCGCATTCCGACAGGTTCGGCGGTGGAAACGACATGCTCGGCTCGCGCAACACCATCACCGGGACATTTTCCAAGACGACGGGCATCCCGCTACTGTCACGCCTGCGCCTCAACAACAAGTTCATTCCCGGAGCAAAGAGTTTCTGGGAATCGCTGCACAAGTACGGCTACACCAACTACTTCGTGATGGGAACCGATTCCCGGTTCAACATGCAAAACTGGTTTCTGGAACAGCATGGCGTTGACGTCATCTACGACATGGTCTCCATGAAAAGCAAGCAGGATGTCGACGAGAAGTTCAGGAACATGCGCTCATTCGAGGCCGGCCTCACGGACAGGAGCCTCTATGCGGCATCGAGGGCCTACATCGATTCCATCGCAAGGAACGGCTCGCCCTTCTCGGTCTCCATCGCAACCATCAACACTCATTTCCCCTATGGATTCTACGACAAGGAATGCCTGGAGAAGCCGGAATCCGGTTCGGACGAAGACTACTACAAGGCGACCCTGCGCTGCGCCTCGCGCGAGGTGAATGAGTTCGTGGAGTGGTGCCAAAAGCAGGACTTCGCCGAAAACACGCTCATCGTCATCGTCGGCGACCACCTCTTCCCGAACAAGTTCCCCGGCAAGTTCCTGGCCAGGCCGAACATAAACAACCGCAAGTGGGTCACCATCCTGATAAACCCGACCAAGAATTCCGAAACCAGGCGCAGGCAATTCACCTCCATCGACATCGCGCCGACAATACTCGAAGCGATGGGTTTCGATATCGCCGAGCACCGGTTCGGGCTGGGAGTATCGCTGTACTCGGAAGAGAAGACCCTGCTCGAAATCTTCGGCGCGGATTCGCTCGAAAAGGAACTCCAGGCTCTTGCCCACGATCCCAAGTTCTTCAAGCGGTTCGTCCTGGAATAACTATAATAAAGAACTTCGGCAAGCAAAGCCTGCCTCGCGCACACCTGCGGTGTGCAAAAAGAAAAACCCTGGCGTCTGCCAGGGTTTTCCGTAAAAGCGATTTCGCAGATTAGCGCTTGCTGAACTGGAAGTGCTTACGGGCCTTCTTGCGGCCGAACTTCTTACGTTCAACGGCACGGGCGTCACGAGTCATGAGGCCTTCCTTCTTGAGGGCGGGCTTCACTTCGGCGTCGTTGGCGACGAGAGCGCGAGAAATGCCAAGACGGACAGCGCCCATCTGGCCGGCGATTCCACCGCCGCGAGCGGTGACTTCGACGTCCCATTCTTCCGCGTTGCCGAGGATGGCGAACGGAAGGTTGGCAATCATGTTCTGCACTTCGGAATGGAAGTAATCCTTGAAATCACGACCATTGATAGTGCGCTTGCCGGTACCCGGCTTCAGGATCACAGCGGCGATGGCGTTCTTGCGGCGGCCCGTGCCACGGTAGATCTTCTTGTTCTTTGCGGTAGCGATAGAGGTATCCTCCGTTCTAAAGATTAGAAGTCAACGACTTCGGGGTTCTGCGCAGCGTGCGGATGTTCGGCGCCGGCATAGATTTTGAGTTTCTTAACCATCTTGTGGCCAAGAGCGCTGTGAGGGAGCATACCCCAGATGGCAGCGGTCAGCGGGGCGGTCGGATCCTTAGCCATGAGGTCGGCAAAGTTGATCCAGCGTTCGCCGGCGATGTGACCGGTGTGGTGGAAGTATTCCTTCTGCAGGTTCTTGTTGCCGGAAACGGCAACCTTGCCGGCGTTGATGACAACAACGAAGTCACCAGTGTCGACGTTCGGGGAATAGATGGCCTTATGCTTGCCCATGAGGAGGCGAGCAACTTCGCTTGCAACGCGTCCCATCGGCTTGTCAGCGGCATCCACAAGCTTCCACTTGCGGGTGACGGACTTCGGGTTTACCGTAATGGTCTTCATGTAAATCCTCTAGGTGAATTAGATTCCCGGACATCGGCGCCCAGGAAAAGCAAGACAAATATAGATGGATTCGGCAAGGGAATCAAGGGTAAAAAATCGAATTTTTCAAGAAAAGTCCGTAAAATCGGCAATTTTTATTCTACTAATTGCATGAATTAGTAGAATTATATCAACATTTTACAAAAAAACGTCATTTCTTAGGGCGGTTCTTGCGGATGAACGCCAGGGCCTTGCTCCGGCGGCGGGCGGTCTCCTGCAGGTTCACGGATTCGTCGTACTCGTCCACGATTTCGCGGCCGAGGATTTCTTCGAGCACGTCCTCGAGACTCACGATGCCCGCGATGGCGCCGAACTCGTCCACCACGCCCACCATGTGTCCGCGCTGCTTCAAGAACCGGAGCAAGAGCTTGTCGAGCATGACGCTGTCGGGAATGAGCTGCAAGGGACGCATGAGCTTGCGGAGCTTCACGTCGCGGTTTCCCTCGGCAAGCTGGTTGTAGGCATCGCGCCTGAGCACGATCCCGATCCACTCGTCCTTCTTTTCGCCATGGAGCGGGATGCGGGAGAAAGGCCAGTTGCCGCGCTCGTCGAGCGTCTCGCCGATGGTCTTGTCGGCAGGGAGGCTGAACACCACCTGGCGGGGCGTCATCACCTTGCGCGCGGGCACGGACTTGAGCGACAGGATATTCTTGATAACGGATGCCTGCTGGCGGTCGATGACATCTTCGCGGAGCCCGAGACTCACGAGGCTGTTGATGTCCTCGACGCTCACGTCCTTCTTCTCCTCGTCCTCGTGCGTCCAGTGCTTGGTGAGCGTAAGGCACAGCCAGATGAGCCCCGTCCACCCGAGAATCTTCGTAATGTAGTAGAACGGCACCGCGACGAGCGGGGCGAACGTCTTCGCCTGTTTCACGCCGAGCGTCTTGGGAGTGATTTCACCGAAGAGGAGAATGAGAATCGTGAGGACAATCGGGAGCGCCATCGCGCCGGTAGAGGAGAGGCGCTTCACCGCGAGCGCCGTCGCAAGCGAGGCTCCCACCGTGTTCGCGACCGTATTCACGATAAGCACCGAGGCGATGTAGCGATCGATATTTTCCTTAACGTGCGTGAGGTACTTGGCCGTAAACTTCTTGTTCTTCTGCAGGAACTCAACCGTCGCAGGCGGCACACTATAGAAAGAAGCTTCCGTCACGGAACAGAACGCCGAGGCGGCAAGGCAACAGAGGACTGTAACGACAATGGCTAGCATATTCGCGTCCGGCGGCTAGAGGCCCCCTCCCAACAGCGATTGTTCCAAGAGCGCAGGATCAACCGCCCAGAACTGCACACGATCCAGGTCCGAAAGCGTTTCGAGGAGAGCCTTCGCGGAGACGTCCGGCACGATGTCCGATTTCCCGGTCGAAAGCGAAACAAGCTCTATTTCGGAGCGCTCGCTAATTCCTGCGAGCCTACGGGCTTCTTCGATGGCATTTTCGATGCCTCCGATTCCCTGCACGAGGCCGTATTTGTGAGCCTTCCAGCCGACAAACACGCGGCCGCCGCCATAGGCGCTATCGACAGTTGCGTCGGCAATCCCGGTCGCCTTCGAGACGACGCCCACGAACCTTGCGTAAAACTCGTCCATGTAATCCTGGAGGGCCTTCCTCTCGTCGTCCGTCCACGGGCGCGTGAAGGTTTCGGCATCGGCATGCTCGTGCGTCTTGACCGTTTCCACCTTCAGGCCAAGCTTGCTCATGAGCCCGGAAGCGTCGATCTTCCCGCCGTAGATGCCGATGCTCCCGACAATGGAAAACGGCTCCGCGAAAATCGCGTCCGCACCGCAAGCGATATAGTAGGCGCCCGAGGCCCCGACACTGCCGATGCTTGCAACCACGGGAATCCCGCGGGCCTTCACGGCTTCGAGGGCGGCCCAGATTTTGTCGGACGCAAGTGCGCTCCCTCCCGGGGAAGAGATGCGGAGCACAAGCGCGTCGGCCACGCCGGGCAGGCGGTTGAGCGCCGCCGAGACTTCCGCTTCCATGCGGGAATCAATGGTGCCGTCGATATTCAGGAGCGCGATTTTCGAGCGGCGCGACCAGCTTTCGGTAAAGATCTTCCTGGATGTCGGGTTCCAGTCCCTGTAGCGCGCCTGCGGGGCATCGACATCGAAGAAAGTCTTGAGCGCATAGGCGGGGACCTGGTCGATGTAGAGGAGCGTATCCACGAGGCCGGCCTTTTTCGCCGCCGAAGCGGAGATTACCGGAATCGTGGCGAGAGAATCGAGCGGTTTCTTCGTCGCGTAGGCATCATGGGCATTGTTCGACTTGCGGCCCGCAACCAGCATGGAGGTGAAGTCCCAAAGGTCCTTGTAGAGTACGGTCCTGTTCTCGCGGGCTTCCGCAGACATGGAATCGGCCACGTAGGGTTCCACCGCCGACTTGTAGTCACCATGCTTGAGGAACTCCACCTTCACGCCCAGCTTGTCGAGGAGGCCCTTGTAAAAAAGCGTATTCCCGCCGAGACCGCGCCAGGTCAGGTGCGCCGAAGGTTCTGCAACAATGCGGTCGACCGACGCCGCAGCCACGAGCACAGACAAACGAATATCATCGACATAGGCGACCACCTTCGTGCCACGGGCCTTGAGTCTCATGACGTAACCATAGATTTCACTCGAGACCCCCAGGTTCCCGCGGTAGCCCGAAAAGTCGAGAATCACGAGACCAGCAGCCGGGTCGAGCATCAGGTGTTTGAACAAATTACGCACCTTGGAAAGTCCGATGTCGCGGCTCCCGATAAACGGTATGGCTTCGCTCTTTTCCACCACGTCGGTATTGAGGGGAACGCGCACGACCTGCGCAAAGCGCGACGCCTTCGGGTTCCTTGCGGAATGGTAGCCCCACGCCCCGCGTTTCGGGAGCATGTCGTCGAAGAAGGTGAGCGCAAAATCGTTGTAGCCGCCAAGCGACGTGGCAACCGTCAGTTTCCATTCGTCATCGCCATAGAGGGGCATCCGGAAACCGAAACGGAAACCGTATATTCCGAGTTCCAGGAGCAGGCGGTGGCTTTCCCAGTTTTCCCAGTCGTAGCTCACGGAGAAATGACTTCCAAGGCGGATAGTCGCGCCCAGGTTGTGGATGCGTTCCTGCGACTGCGGCCCCAGATAGAGCAGGTTCTCGCAGGAATATCCCAGCGAGAAGAACCGTAGCGGACGGAGCAGGAACCCCTGCGTAAAAGTCCACTCCGTGCCTTCGAAATCGGCGCTGCGGAGCGCGGTCACGCGCGATCCGGAAAAGAGCATGCGGCTAAACATCGGGAACGAAAACGCGGCGTTCCATCGCGATTCGTCAAAGCCTTCTCCATCGGTGCGGTAATCAAATCCGACAGCGAGCCGTTCGAGGTTTCCCCCGACGCGGAATGCCGAAATCCCGTTGTCGTATTGGTAGTCGAGCAGGGCTCCCCTCGAATCGAACGCGGAAACACCGGCGGGGTTCCCGAAGATGCCGTGTTCGTATTCAAGCGACACAAAGCCCGATTCGCCGGGGATGTAAGCAAAAGAAAGCGCCGCAAAGGCGAAAAACAGTGCAAGGAATTTCTTCATCGCTTTTATTTTAGCAATTTTTCTATATTCATAATTATAACTATCTAAAAATTAACGGTTGTATCATGGCGTCATCAAAGAAAAAAGAAGATTCGGACTACGTCGAATTTTTCAAGGACATGGTGAAAAACTGGAAAATACTCCTCCCCTGCCTATTCATCGCAGGAGTTGTCGGTGTATTCGTCGCATTGTGGATCCGCCCCGTCTATAAGGTCGACGCCCTTTTACAGATCGAGACGAAAAACAACAAGAACATGGGAATGATGGCCGGACTCGGGAGCCTTTTCGCGACAGCCAGCCCGGCAGAGACGGAAATCGAGCTCATCATGAGCCGCCAGATTATCGGCGAAGCCGTCGAGAAGATGCACCTGCAGTATGATGCGGAACCGCTGAACAAACTCGACAGGCTGCTCCACCGTGAAGGCAGGATGGAAGTGCACCAGTTCGAAGTCCCCTGGAGCAAGTTACCCGCCGAAGAAATGGGCAAGCCCTGGTTCGCCGTGGCAAAGGACAGCGTGACCTTCGACCTTCTCGACCACAATGGAAAGAAGGTCCTGACGGGAACTCCCGGGCAGACCTACAGGACTCCCTACGCGGGCGACACCGTCTCCTTCAGCGTCTATTCGATGGAAGTCCAGCCGGGCCAGAAGTTCGCCATCACCAAGAAAAATCGCCTGAATGCCATCGGTTCGTTCAAGGGAGCCTTCTCCGTCAAGGAAAAAGGCAAGAAAACTGGCATCCTGGAATTCAGCTACCAGGATATCTACCCTGACCGCGCGACCACCATCCTGAACGAAATCGCCACGACCTACCTGCGGCAGAACGTGGAACAGCGCAATGCCGAAGCACAGAAGACGCTAGAATTTCTGGAAAAGCAGCTGCCCGAAGTCAAGGCGCAGATGGACAGTTCGCTCCTGAAGTTCAATACCTACAGGAACAAGGTCGGATCCGTCGATATCAATGCGGAAACGCGCATCGTTCTCGAGAACAGAACCAAGCTGCAGCAGGACCTGCTCGCACTCCAGCAGAAGAAGCAGAGCGCCATCAGGCTTTTCCAGCCGGAACATCCGACCATCAAGACGCTCGAAGAGCAGGAAGCGACGCTCAAGCGTGAACTTGCCGCCAACAGCAGCGCGACCAAGAAGCTCCCCGCCACCCAGCAGGAAGTTCTCAAGCTCACGAACGAAGTGGAAACGAGCAAGATCCTGTACACGACGATGCTCAACAACATCCAGCAGCTGAAACTCGTATCTGCCGGAGAAGTGGGTTCCGTCCGCATTATCGACTTCGCGGAACAGGTAAACAAGCCATCCAAGCCGAACAAGAAGATTATCGTGCTCATCGCCCTCGTCATCGGCTTTGCATTCGGCGCGGCACTCGTCCTCCTGAAAAGCAAGCTCAGCAACGGCGTCCGCGATGCGCACTTCATCGAACGCGAGACCGGGTTCAGCGTCTACGCAAAGGTCCCGAAAGGAAACCCGAACGGGACCAAGGGCACGCGCCCGCTCGCCGTGGTGGAACCCGACGACGTGGCCGTGGAATCACTACGCGCCCTCCGCAGTTCGCTTGAATTCTCGATGAGCGAAGGCAGCAAGCCCATCATCGGCGTGAGCGGACTTATCCCCGGCGTGGGCAAGAGCTTTATCTCCGTGAACCTTGCCGCCCTCTATGCGGGTCTCGGCAAGAAGGTCCTCCTCATCGACGCAGACCTCCGCAAGGGCCGCCTGCACAAGGAATTCGGCATCAAGCGCGGCAACGGGCTTTCGCAGATCCTCCTGGGCGAAGCCACGGCAAGCGATGTCGTGAAACCGACCGAAGTGGACAACCTCTTCATCATGCAGTGCGGAAACGTTCCCCCGAACCCCTCCGAGCTCCTCGGTTCGCACCACTTCACGAGCCTGATTTCGTCGATGGAAAGCGACTACGACCTCATCATCATCGACACGCCGCCTATCATGCTCGTCACCGACGCCGCCCTCGCCTGCCGCGTCGCATCGCAAATCGTGATGGTCATCGAGTACAACAGGCACAGCATCGACGCCATCCAGGACGGCATGAACCAGCTGCTCAAGGGCAACAGCACCGCCCACGCAAGCTTCGTCATCAACAAGTACGAACACGGCCATAGCGACGGTTACGGCTACAAGTACGGAAAATACTAGCGATGAATATCGGGCTCATTTTCGCCGGCGGAGTCGGCTCCAGGATGCACAGCAAGGAATTGCCCAAGCAGTTCCTGCGCATCCATGACAGGCCCATCATGGTCCACACCATCGAGCATTTCGAGCGGAATCCCGAAATCGACGCCGTGGTCGTGGTCTGCGTCGCCGAATGGATGGACTATTTCGGCAAGCTGGTCGAACAGTACCACCTGACCAAGGTGAGGAAGGTCGTTCCGGGCGGAAAGACCGGCCAGCTTTCCATCTACAACGGGCTTGTCGCCGCAAAGGAAGTCGCCGGAAACGAGAAGAGCATCGTGCTCATCCACGACGGTGTGCGCCCGCTCATCAACAGCGATCTCCTGACCAGGAACATCGAATGCGTGAAGAAATACGGGACCTCCATCACGAGCGGAATCGTGAAGGAGACCATCGTGGAAATCGACGACGAGGGAGCCATCAAGCTGGTGCCCGACCGTGCGCATTCCAGGGTAGCTAAGGCGCCGCAGTGTTTCTGGCTCGACGACATTCTCGGAGCGCACCAGAAGGCTCTCGCCGAAGGGCGAGAGGACTTCATCGATTCGTGCACCATGATGCAGCATTACGGATTCAAGCTCCACATGACCGACGGTCCGTACGAGAACATCAAGATTACGACCCCGGACGATTTCTACACGATGCGCGCAATCCTCCAGGTCAAGGAAGACGCACAGATCTACGGAATCGAGTAAATGTCCCTCAAGGCTATCCGCAATAGCGTCAGGAACTCCGACTTTCCCCTGATAAAAGGACTGCTAGGGCTCCGCAAGTCCATCCACCACGCAGCGGACAGAATCTCGCTTACGACATCCGGCATTGTCTATTACCTCTGCAGGCTGCTCCCGCTCCAGGACAAGATTGTCGGCTCCACCTTCTGGGGGCGAAAGTACGGCGACAACACACAGTTCGTGCTCGAAGAACTGCACCGGATTAACCCCGGCGCAAAGATTGCCTGGATTCGCAATTTCAAGTACAAGTACGACGTGCCCGGCTACATGAAGGTCGTCTCGCACTTTGCGCACTGGTGCACCGCCTACGAATACGCGACGGCCAAAGTCTGGCTCGACACGCACCGGTTCCCGGGCAACGCCCGCAAGCGCAAGGGCCAGCTGGTCATCGAGACATGGCACGGCGGGCTCGGCATCAAAAAACTCGACCTCGACGTGCCCAAGTTCCGCGAGATGAAGCGAGTCGTCCGCGAAGTCAACAAGACATCCGCACTGGCCGACCTGTTCATTTCCAACTCCACGCACCTCACCAGGATCTACCGCAGCGCATTCAACTATCACGGCAAGGTCTGGAAGGCGGGTTACCCAAAAAACGACGCCCTGTTCCAGGAACGCGGGCCATTCCGGAAGAAAATCCGCGACCTCTACGGCATCCCGCAAGACACGAGAATCCTGCTGTACGCCCCCACGTTCCGCGACAATTTCAACGAGGCCGGTTTTGACCGGGGGCCATTCGACATCCATTTCGACAAGTTGCAAAGCGCACTGCAGGAACGGTTCGGCGGCGATTGGAAAATCCTTGTCCGCTGGCATCCGGTCATGGCAAACAGCATGAAGGATGTCGCCGAGATATACGGCAGCTCGGTTATCGACGCGACACGCTACCCCGACATGCAGGAACTCATCATGGCGACCGACGCGATGCTCTCGGACTACTCCAGCTGCATATTCGATGCGGCGATGCTTGCAATGCCCTGCTTCATGTTCGCGACCGACTTCGAGGAATACAGGCAGGACCGCGGCGTGTATTACGAACTTGAGGACCTTCCCTTCCCCTGCGGCAGGAACAACGATGAGCTTTTGGAACGTGTGCGGAACTTCAACGCAGAAGAATACAACGCCACATGGAAGGCCTTTACGGAAAAGGTCGGCCTGCACGAGACAGGGCATGCCGCAAAGGACATCGCAACCGTAATCAACGAATTCATCAAGGGGAATTCTGCGCCCCTGAACGAAATTCAGAATGACGAGATTCCGGGAGGCGGCAATGGCTAAGGTTGCCATCTACACGGTTCTCACCGGCGGATACGACACGCTCGAACAGCCCAAGGTCATCGACGAGCGCTTCGACTACTTCTGCTTCTCGAACGACATCGAGAAGGATACCATCGGAATCTGGAAGGTCCGCAAGTTCGAAGGCGAGTTCTCTTCAAAGCAGATCGAGTCGCGCTACCCGAAAATGCACCCGTACACAGTGCTGTCCGATTACGATTACAGTGTCTACATGGACGCGAACATCCGCATCGAGACTGCCGACTTCTACAATGCCGTGATGCAGAAGATCGATACAGGCGTAGAACTTTCGGGCGTGAAGCACCCGTTCAGGAACTGCTGCTACGTCGAAGGCTATGTGGTATTCACCTACGGGCTAGACAAGTTTTCGACTATCGTGAAAGAGATGCGATTCATCCGCAAGGAAGGCCTGCCCAGGCGCTTCGGCATGTACGAGGCGAACATCATCTTGCGCAGGCACGACAGCGAGAAGGTGCGCAGGCAATGCGAGATGTGGTGGAAGATGATAAACACGTATTCGCGCCGCGACCAGCTTTCGTACCCCTACACGCTCTGGAAATCGGGAATCGCGTTCGACTACCTGCTCCCCGAAAACGAGAACGCGCGAAACTGCCCGTGGCTCTACATGGAACAGCACAAGCGCGAAAAGAACATCTGGGGAAAAAGCCTGAACCGTATCGGGCGATTTGTCTACCGCAAGCTGGTCGGGTTCGGGAAGTAGGGGTTAGCGCCTCTTGGGCGGGAGCGTAATCATGTCGCCCCATTTCAAATCCGCTTCTTTCAGGAAAGTCGTATCGTACCCGCTATCCGGGAAAAACGTGATTTCTCCAAAATAGACTTTCCCGGAAACACAATACAGATCTATTCGCGAAAACGGGAGTCCTTTTGAAAGTTTCGCAGCAATACCGAACATCTCGTCAATGCAGGGCGGCTTCGGAATCGTGAAGTCATCGGGCAAATCCTGAACCTCGATGTTCGGCTTCAGGAATTTCCAGTCGCGGTCGAAAAAGTAGAACTTGACATCGTGCAGGTGACGGTCTACGCAGACCATGACACAATCAACGCGTCCGTCAAAACAGAAAAACTTGTAATCCGGGAGCCCTCCCAGAAGGTCGTCTTCCATAAATTGTTCTGCAATAATGCGCGGGCGGATATTCCTATAAGGCCATTCGCGCCAACGGTAGTAATAATTCCGCGCAAGGCTCTTCCCAATCTTTTCTCGGGCTGCAGCCTTGTCGAGTTCATCCTTGTTGCGGCAGATGACAAGACCGCCGGAATCATGCGAACATTTCAAGACAAATTCTTTAGGCAGCTTATCGAAATCGATATCGTCGAACTTATCCCATACACCGAGAAGCGGAATGAGGTACTCCTCGCCAATGGTCTTCTTGACGTATTCGCGGACTCCGTACTTGTCCACCATTTCCGTATATTGCGGATTTTTGTTGTAGAACTTGAGCCACTGCAGTTTTTCGTTGAGCGTCCGCGGATTCTTCCAATTCAGCTTGTAGCCCATCTTTATGCGGAACATCCAGGACAGGAACAGCTTATCCGGCAGCCAATGGAGCCTGTCTTCCTTGACCATTTTCAGGAACTTGCGGTCAAGACGCTTTCGTATCTTTTCAACTAGGGAGGACATTGCCGAACCGTATTACACCCGTTCCAGTTTCATGCTTTCGATGGTGCGCCGGAACATCTCTTCCAGGCCGAATTCCGCCTTCCAGCCGAGGCCTTCAAGTTTCGTTGTATCGAGGCAGATTTTCACCACGGGATTGTAGCCGAGCTTTGTGGCGTCTTCCGCGATGTCGAACACGACCTTGCTCCTGCCGCCCGAGAACTTGTCGCAGACAAACTTCGCCATGTCGGCGATGGAAATCGCGGTATCCTTGTTCGCGACGTTGTAGGCCTCCCCGACCGAGCCATTCACGAGCACAAGCAGGAGCGCCGTCACCGCGTCCGCCGTGTAGCAATAGTTACGGAGCG
The DNA here is from genome assembly GCF_002342555.1 of Fibrobacter sp. UBA2449. Classification (NCBI taxonomy): domain Bacteria; kingdom Pseudomonadati; phylum Fibrobacterota; class Fibrobacteria; order Fibrobacterales; family Fibrobacteraceae; genus Fibrobacter; species Fibrobacter sp. UBA2449. The sequence goes on along the minus strand of NZ_DDQF01000010.1, from coordinate 86,120 downwards.
TCTCGCCCTTCGTCTTGAGGACGATATCGGTTCCTTCGATGGCGCTGCGGGCAAACTGTGCGAACACGCGCCCGTCCGCATACGCAACCCCCGCACCGAATGTCTGCGAAAGGCGCGCGACCTTTATAGGCACGCCGTATTCCGAGGCGTAAGAGGCGCAGAGGCATTCCACCATGCGCTTGCCTTCGGAGTAGCAGCTGCGGACCTTCATCGAGTCAATGTAGCCCGCCTCGGATTCCAGCATCTTCACGTGGCCTTCGGCCGGGACGCCATAGACTTCGAGCGAAGAGAGGTAGAGGAATCCCTTCACCTTGCTGCGGCGTGCAAGTTCCAGCACGTTGCGCGTGCCGTCGATTGCCGTCGCGATGGTTTCCACAGGGTTCGTCACGAAATACTTCGAGCTTGTGGCACTCGCCGTGTGGACAATGTAGTCGACTTCGCCGGCACCTTCAATGGGCGCGGTCACATCGCCTTCGACAATCTCGAATCCGGGCCTGCCAAGAAGGCTCCCGAACACGCGTTCGGCTTTTTCCCTGTTGCGGACGAGAGCCTTGATCCTGATATCCTGATTGAACAGCCTGTTGCGGCAGGCAAGAGCACGCACCAGAAGCGAGCCGATAAGGCCGGTAGCACCCGTCACGAGGACGGAGCATCCGCCAAGTTTGTCCCACGGGATGCACGCAGAATTCGCGATGCGTTCCACATCTCCCTGCAAGAAGCTATCCCGAGAAGATTCAATTCCTGTCATAAGCTATCGGCCCACCTGCTTTATTTCAAAAGGACAATATAGCATTTATCCCCCGTTTACAAGTGCCCTGCGGACACGGAAAATTCTATTATTATATGCAATGGGTTCGAAGAAACGATTTGCCATCAACGGCTTTGCGCAAGTGTTTGCCTTCCTGGTGAGCATCGGCATCACGTTTTTCCTGACCCCCTACATTGTCGCCCGCCTGGGTGCCGCCGCATACGGTTTTGTGGGCCTCGCGAGCAACTTCGTGAGCTACGCGCAGATTATCACGATCGCGCTCAACTCGATGGCGGGGCGCTTTATCACCATAAGCGTACATAAGAACCAGATCGAGGACGCGCGCAAGTACTTCAGTTCGGTTTTCTTCTCGAACATCATCCTCGTCCTGTTCATCAACTGCATCGCCATAGGCGTCCTCTACAAGCTCGAATACATCGTCAAGATTCCGGAAGAAATTATCGGGGATGTCAAGCTGCTTTTCGGCTGCATCTTCCTGAACTTCTTCATCAGCCTGATCTTCAACGTCTATAGCGTAAGCACCTTCATCCGTAACCGCCTCGATCTCTCTTCTACCAGGTCGATTGTCGCCCACGCCCTGAAGGCCCTGCTGCTTATCGCTCTCTTCTACTTCTTCGACCCTGCCGTATGGCTCATCGGCCTTGCGACCGTCATCAGCACCGTCTATACCATCGGCACAAACATCATGTTCAAGCGGAAGCTCACTCCGGAGCTCCGGATTTCGTTCAAGTATTTCGACACCAAGTCTATCAAGGAACTGCTTTCGGCAGGCGTCTGGAACATTGTATCGAAATTCAACACGATTCTCGGCACCGGTTTCAACCTGCTTCTCGCGAACCTCTTTATCGGTGCAGGCCCCATGGGGATCCTCTCCATCACGCGCCGCATCCCGGAGCTCACGCTCACGTTCTACGAACGCATCAACTCCATCTTCGCACCGCCCTGGACCAAGCTCTACGCCGAAGGAAACACGAAGGAACTGCACCGGGGCATCATCTCTTCGCTCCGATTCTTCGGCATCATCAGCATCATTCCCACGGCGTTCATCTTCGTGTTCAGCGACCACTTCTACCAGCTATGGATGCCAACGCAGGACGCGCACCTGCTCTACATCCTGACCGTTGGCGCCTGCGTCGACCTTCCGATTGCGATGCCCCTGCAGCCTATCTACAACATCTACCCCATTGTAAACAGGATTAGGGCAAATTCGCTGTTCGGGCTCGGGCTCTTTTCGCTCACCTTCGTAGTCGTGGTCATCGGTCTGAACGTTACGGAAGGCGAGACGACACACCTGATGATTATCGCCTGCACAAGCGCCATATTCAACGCCATCAAGGCACTCACGTTCCTGCCGCTCTACGGAGCACACTGCGTGGGGCTCAAGGCACGCCTGCTCTACGCCTGCACCATACGCAGCCTCATCGCGTTCGCCGTCACGCTCGCTCCGCTGTTCTACATCAAGCAGTTCATCACGGACCCGAGCTGGGCAATGCTCTGCGTAAGCGGGCTTGCCTGCTGCGTGGTGGGCGGCGCGTTCGGCTACCTGATTATCCTCGACGGGGATTCGCGCAAGGAAACTCGCAAGATTGCAGGCAAGCTAATCGCGAAGATTACGCACAGGAACTAGTACAGGAAAGTGCGGGATTCCGCCTCGCAGAAAAGCGCCGGAATCAGGACTGCGGCTATTCTTCGGGCATCAGCAAATTCTGGTCGAGAACCCACATCCAGGCATCCGCCGCATCCAGGAGGCTGTCCGCAGAGACCTTCACATCGAGAGGGCATTTTTCTTCAGCGACAAAACCGCCCACCGTCTCGGTCGTATCCCAATCGACGGCACGGCTCTGCCTGCGCGCATGCGAGAAAGAAGCGTTCCCCGCGCGGGCAAATACCGCCACGGAATCCCCGCGCATCACGGCGTCGGAATGCCGGAACGAGAACACCCTCCGGTGCGATTCGCCAAAGAGGTTCTCCCCGACGAAGTGGTTTGTCGCCCGCAGCCCCAGCTGTGACAATATGGTGGGCGCATAGTCTACGTGCGAACGCGGTTCCAAAACCAGGCTGTCGGCAGGGATCCCGGCGCCCGCCCAGATGAACGTGGTCCACGTGTAGGTGCTGTTCGCCTCCCCGAGTTCATCCTGCTTTTTCTGGGCCTTCGCATTGGCGATGGAGTGGTCGCCCGTAACGACAATGATTGTCTCGTTCGCGCGCGGGCCATTCCGCACGGCATCCAGCACAATCCCGATGGCACTGTCTAGGTAGGCGACGGCCTGGGCGTAGCGTTGGTCGGATGTCGCAGCCGGCTCCGCATAGGATTTCGGCACCGTGAAGGGAGTGTGCGTCACGAAGTTTATCCACTCGAAGTAGAGAGGCTTATCCTTGGGGCGACCCGCATAGACTTCCCTGAACCTCTCTGCAAGCGGAATATCCGCAGACCTTTTCGGGTCGTATTCGGCAAAATCGAACCACTTGCTAAACCAGGGCGTAAAGTTGTCGAAGCTGGGCTCGGCGGCGGTAAGGACGACACGGTAGTAGCCCGCCTCGCCTAAGATATCGGGCAGGGAGCGGGTTCGCGTATTCATGAGGCTGCTCAGGAACACCTTGCTCGGATGGCTCCAAATTCCAAGCTGCAGGCCAAGCATACCTTCGGTCGAAGGGTAGCCTACGCTGTAGGTATAGGGGAACGTCGTGCCGGCCTTGCCCAGGGCGCAAAGGTTCGGCATGCGTTCGCAGTTCTGGCCAATGCGGAAGTCTCCCACCCAGCCGCGGAAGCTTTCCAGGGAAAGGAGAATCACATCCTTCTTCTGGTCGAGCGGACGGTTCCTGAATTCTTCCATCAGGGAATCCTCATTTTCAACTGGATGGTAGAAAGGGTATTCCGATTCCGGGTTCCCGCCCAGCATCGAGATTCCCTGCTCAAGGCGCTGCGGGCGGACGCTGTGTTCGCGCTGGTAGATGTACTCGTCCAGGATTGTCAGGTACGTGGGCTCAATAGTCTGCCAGCGGATGCGGCAGGGCTTGTAGTAGTGGTGCGCATTCCCGCTCGCGACGGCAATTACCACAAGGACGCCCGCAAGCACGCAGGTCACCCACAGGGAAAGCGGACGCTGGCGCAACTTTGCAAGCATCACGAAAAACAATGCACCCGCAAGCAGCACCAGGAACACGGACAGCAGGAAGTTCGGGAGCCCGTCGAGCGCAACGTTCGACGCCATCGTCGGATCCAGGCGGAAGACCGAATACGTGGAAAGGAAGGACATGGTCAGGTGCTGCCCCATCCAGCGCATGATCTGGTCGTCGATGGCGCATATGACCAGATGGAACCAGGTGAGCGCGGCCACCAGCACGCACACCCATCTTGCAGCCTTTCCCTTCAGAAGCGTAGCCAGGGAGAATAGCGCTCCCAGAAATGCGAACGCGGCGATATTCACGATGGTCGCACATATAATCCCGTTCACGGGACGTTCGATAAAGCTTCCGCCCGACGGCGTCTCGGTAAAATACAGTTGCAGAATTTGCAGGAACCTTATCCCGAAGGCAATCAGGATAAACAGGACAGGCTTGCTAAAAAGAAAATTCTTCACCATAGCAAAGATAGTTTTTTCCAAAGCGGGAACTGCGGCTGCACAATAATTTATACATTGTAGCTACAAGCAGGTATTCCGCATGATATCCGTCGCGATGGCAACATACAACGGCGAGCGCTACATTCGACAGCAGCTCGACTCCATCCTGAACCAGAACGTTCAGGATTTCGAAATCGTAGTATGCGACGACTGTTCCACCGACGGCACGTGGGACATCCTTCAGGAATACCAGTCCAAATTTCCGTCCATTCGATGTTTCAGGAACGAGAAGAATCTCGGGTTCAAGGCGAACTTCGAGAAGGCCATGCGCCTCTGCGAAGGCGAATTCGTCGCGCTCTCCGACCAGGACGACATCTGGAAAGAAGACCACCTGAAAACTCTCGCGGAAACAATCGGCGACCGCGACATCGCCTGCGGAGATGCGGAACTCATCGACGGCGAAGGCAAGCTTCTCGGGGCAAAGCTCAGCGAAGTAGATTTTCTCTACCATTGCCCGAAGGACTACCGCAAGATTCCGCTCCGCATCTTCTACAACAACGGATGCTTCCAGGGCGCATCGATGCTCATCCGGAAATCGCTGCTGGATGTCGCGCTCCCGCTCCCCGAAGGAATCGACTATCACGACACGTGGCTCACCGTCATCGCCTGCTATAGCAAGGGTTTCGCCTTCACGCCGCAGGTCATTACGCTGCACCGCCGCCACGACATGAACGCATCGCGCCGCACGCACTGGCCGACCTATCTCGGGTTCATCCACTTCAAGCGCAACCCCGTCCGTCCGGACAGGCTCTGCATCGCCGAATCCGTCAAGACAAGGCTACAGGGCAAACTCAACCGTTCGCAGTTGCAGCAGCTGGACCACCTGAGCGTCTACTACAAAAACCGCAAGTCAAAATTCGGGAAGCTGAAGAATCTCCTTTTCAGGTTCTTCCACTACGGTTCCATCTACACGACGCATACCAAGTTCTATATCGAGTGGTAACCGGGCCCTGCACCAACCCGATTCCATTCTTAGCGCACTTCTATTTCAATCATGACCGGATGATGGTCCGACGGGAACCGATAATTCTCGCCGTCGAAATACGTCTCGCGCAGGATTCCGTAACGCAGGATATCGACCCCGCCACGACAGAACATGTGGTCGAGCGTTTCCTCGCTGTGCCTATCCGTACGGAACTTCGTGAAGGAGCCCTCGGGAATGGAGACGACCGGGGAGATTTCCAGCGCTTCGCGGAAAAGCGAATCCTCCTTCAGAATCTGGATAGGTTTCCTTCCCGGCTTGATGTTCAAATCCCCCATAAAGATTGTCGGTGCGTCGCCCGCAATGCGCGGGACAAGGTTTCTTGCCATGCGGGCACTCTCCATCCTCGCCGTGTCGCCCTTGTTGTCCCAGTGCGTATTGAACACGAACAGTTCCTTGCGGGTCTCCTTATCGACCAGGCGGACCCAATTGCAATAGCGCGGGTGTTTCGAGTCCCAATCCTTCACGCCGGGAACCATCGAACGCGAATACCAGAACACCCCGTTGTCGAGAAGCTCAAGGCGGTCCTTGCGAAACGCGATAGGGTTGCCTTCCGTACTGCGGTCGAGCACCCATTCATATTCCGGCAGCAGGTTCTCGAGCATGGTCCTCTGCGTGGAATCCACCTCCTGCATGCCCACCACGTCGAAATTCCTGAACCGCACGACCTTCGCGATTTCGGGGGCACGCTTGCTCCAGGCATCACCCCGAAGCGAATCCTTGACATCGACGCAGCGGATGTTCCATGTCGCGACAAGGAACGGTTCCGCACGGGATACCGTCACCAAAAACAGAACAGCTAGCAAGGCAAGCGCTTTCAACGACTTCATATGGCAATATTAGTTTTTTAAGACCTCTTTTTTTTATCTTTTAGACAGAAATGAGATTCGTATTTCTAGGTCTGATGCTTGTCCTTGTCTTCGGCAAGGTCCGCTACCTCCAGGACGCCTTGGGCTTTGGAGGCGAAGTGGTCAATATCCCGCCTAAAATCATTCTCATCGTCATTCTCTTCGGCATTTTCCTGCGCGCCATCCACGGCAAGCGACTTATCAACTTCTCTCTGACAGAAAAACTCATGTTCGTGGCTTTCGGGCTATTTATCGCCTGCGGATCCCTGAGTTCCGTTTTCTCCGACGAGCACATGAAACTCTACCCGCAAATCATGGACGTCGTGAACTACAGTTCGTTCATTCTGGGGTTCTACGGTACCATCTGCTATTTCCAGGACACGCCGAAGGAGCGGCTGAAGGAATGGCTCGAGCCGACGATATTCTTCGTCAAGGGACTGACCGTCGCAACTCTGCTATTCTGGTTCCTCGAACAGGCTTTCGGGCTCGGGATGACCTCGCACGACGCAGCGCACCGACTTTTCCCGCCCTACGAGTTCATTTACTACCACGGCACCTACCTCATCACCGTCGTCGCCTTCTCGTTTCTGCTTCTCTACAAGGAACGCAATCTCTACACGTTCATCCTCTGCGCGCTCTGCCTGCTTTCGGCCAGAGACCGCGGCTACATGTTCCTGCTGCTGTTCATCGCCTTTGCGATCGTTTACCGGAGCAACACCTTCAACATAAAGCTGTTCATCCCGTTGCTATTCCTCATCGGGATCATTGCCGGCGCGATTTCCTACCAGAAGATTCTCTACTACACCGACGACGACTCCATCCGCGCCACGTTCTACGTGGTGGCAACAATGCTCGCGCTCAAATACAACCCCCTGGGAGCCGGATGGTGCACCATCGGAACCTGGAACGCCTACCGCTATAACTCGCCCGTCTTCAGCGACTACTACTATTATTTTCTCTGGGCCGACGAGCGCGATTCCGTCTATGGCGACTCCGGCTTTTCTTCGATTATAGGCCAGACAGGTTTTGCAGGCACCATCTGCTACCTGCTCTTCATGATACTCCTGTTCTTTGCAATCTCGCAGAAGTTTACCGGCAACACGAAGCTCCGAATGGTCGTCAGCTGCTGGCTCATCTTCAACATCGTGAGTTTCTTCATCAGCGATTCGATGGTATCGAACTTCTCCATCATCAGCTCGTTCTTCATGGGAATTCTCTACCTTAGCCAGAAAGAGGACCCGGACGAACCGAAAGCCCCGATGCAAGGTGACGACGGCAAAACTGTGCCGGAACTGGAGAACATGGCAGAAGGCGAAAGCGCCTCCGACGAAAACTAGACTACTTTTCCCACACGAGCAACCCGTGCGTACGGCGTTTCTCTTCGGGAGGCAACTTCATGTAGTCGCCATACAGATTGTGCAAATACTTGTCATAGGCGACGGGCGCGTTATACATCTTGCCCTCGAATTCTACCTTCACGGCAGATTCCAGGTCGGCGCGTTCCATACGCTCGTGCGGGCCGTAGCCCCAGTTGATGCCGCCGAGATAGCGTCCCTTCTCGTAGCGCCGTATCTTGCTGATGCGGTCGATGCATGCCGACGCGAAATCGTTCACGCGCTCGGGAGAGATGTGCAGCACCTTGAGAATCGGGAGCGCAATCTTTCCGAACAACCCAGTGCGCGGGCGGAAACCGAAATACACGCCCTTGCGCAAAAAGAGTGTCACCTTGTAATGCAACCTGTTGAGGAAATTGTTCTCGAACAGGCTGTCAATCGCAAATACATCAATCCAGAGCGCCGTGCGGGAACGGTTGTTCTTCTCGCACGCCTCCGTGTTCGCGTTCACGACCTTCAAGAACGGCTTGTGCGACTTCCCGTTCTTGTAGAAATGGATTTCAAACGGAGCATCCATCGTCAGGTTCTGGATTTTCTCGAAGTCCGGGCGGGGCATGAACACGTCGATGTCGTCGTCCCACGGGATAAAGCCCTTGTGACGGATTGCACCGAGCAGCGTGCCTCCGCAGAGGTAATACTGCAGGCCGTTCTTTTCGCAGGTATCGACAAAAGCATCCAGGATTTCTATCTGCTTCTGCCTAATTTCATCACCCGATAATTCACGCATAGTTACTTCTCGAATGTTGACTTCTGGGGCAGGATCTGCTCGAACGCGGCGACAAGTTTTTTCTGGATGTTCTCGAACACGTCCAGGTTCTCGTTTTCGTCCTCGTTAATGCAAATCGCCTTGTACTTCCTTTCGCAAATCGCCTTCGCGATATCGCCCGCATCGTCGACATCCAGGTCGAAGCGCTGTCGCACCGAATGCATGTTCACAGGTGCAAAACGTCCCTGGGCGATCTGCCAGTACCTGAACAGGTACTGGTTCACGTTGAAGAACGACCTGAACTTGCAGGCACATGTCGCATCGAGAACCTCGGGTTCCTTTTCCCAGAGATCCACGAATGTGCTCTTCAAAAACGACTGCGCCGTATGCGTCCGCTTGAAACCCGGGAAAACGGGCGACGCCATCGTGTAGAGGGTATAGAGATTGTTCTTCAGGCCGTAAGCGGGATGAAAGAACTTGAACGGATGCTTGCGAACGGACTTCTTCTTCGAAAAATTCCTGTTCAGCACACCCATGTTGTGACCGTCGATGGACTTGGAAATATTGTAACGCTTGGGCAGCAGGAACTGCATGGAGGCTTCATCGCAAGGCAGGCCGTTTCTGAAAAAATCCGTCGGCTTCGCCGGAGCGACAAGGAACATGTCGTCGTTGAAATAGACGAACTCTTCCGAAAGATCCTTTATCCTGTGCAGGTTGAGCTCAATCGTGTGCGAATTGAATGTCGGCAGGTATTTCGCCGGAATATACTCCGAATGCCTGACAAAGTTGATCTTGGGGTGATCCAGGTTTAGCCACGCGGGCGTGTGTCCGCACGTCACGAAATGGACCTTGTCCACCCAAGGGGCAAACTGTTCCACGCCCCGGAACCAGTACTTGAGCAGGCCCCAGTCCCTAAAGCGCGCCGCGGCATTGTCGACAGGCGTGCCGGAATACTTGGCCTTTTCCTTCAGCCACTCCTCGTCACCGCCGTCAACCCAAATCAGGACAAAATCCATCAGATGAATCCCTTCTTCTGTAGGTCGGCAAAGGCGGCGAGCAGGCAATCGTAATCCTTCTCCGTCAGGCACCCGATATGGCCGACGCGGAAAACCTTTTCCTTCAGGTCGCCGCCGTTGGGGCAAATCCAGATTCCATACTCGTCCTTCAGTTTCAGGAACAGGTCGTTCGCCGAAACCGTCGTCGGACAGAGCGCCGTCACCGCGTTGGAGGGGGAACAAGAAAATTCCTTGAACGGGAACGCCTTGATTCGGTCCCTGAAGTACCGAGCAAGATGCGCCGTACGGGCAATTTCAGTTTCGACACCGCCTGCGGCATCGATTTCCTTAAGTCGCGCGTTTATCTGCAACAGTGTCCCGACAGCGGGCGTCCACGGGGTCTGACCGCGTTCCGCGTTCCTGAGCGCAATCTGCAAGTCGAGATACTGGCAGACGCACTTTGTCTTCGACACGCGTTCAAGCGCCCGCGGCGAAAGCACCATGACGGAGATTCCCGGCGGGCAGGCAAGTGCCTTCTGCGAACCCGTAATCATGATATCGGCGCCCAATGCCCCCATATCGAACGGATCGGTCAAGAAAGAGCTGATGCAGTCCACAATCAGAAACAAACCGTTCCTCTTGCAGAACGCACTTATCATGTCCATGTCGTACAGGATGCCCGTCGACGTCTCGTGCATGTTGACGACGAACGCCGTGAAGCCCTTGTTCTCGAACGGTGCCAGATGATTCGCGGCAAGCGGAGTCCCGGCCTCCAGCGCAATCTCCTCGAACGGCACCTGGTGCAGCTGGAGTAGTTCCACAAAGCGGTGGCCGAAGCTTCCGCCATTAACAACGAGCACCTTGTCCGCAGAGGCAAGCGTATTCATGATGGACGCTTCCATCGAGGCCGAACCCGAACCCGTGATGAATACGACCCGGGAGCCTTCCGGAGCCTTCGCGAATTTTTTGACCAAGGCTTCGTTCTCGAACATGACATCGGAAAACTCGGCCGTCCTGAAATAGGGAACCTGATGGGAGCCAATCTCCCTTACGGTTTCGCTCGACTGCACCGGACCTACTGTAAAATTGAGCATCCGTCAAATCTCCGTAAAGTTTTTCCTGTCGGAAAACTGCTCCATGACTTCCGCCATGGCGATACTTTCCCTGCGACGCAGGCGAGCCGAAGAGAAACGCCTGTTCACGATACAGCTGACAAATTCCTGAATTTCGTAGCGGAGCCCGAAGCCATCCCACTTGTAGAAGAACTTCTTGTTATCGTTCTGGTCTTCGTAGCGGAGCTCGAAATAGTCCGTCTTCCACCAGGGAGCCGGCACATAGGCGTAGCCCTTCGTTCCCGAAATCACCAGGTTGCCTTCGGTTTTGACGCCAAGCCCGACCTTGAAGGAGCACACCGCCTTCGGGTACCTAAAAATTCCGTGCGTATAGACGTCAATCCCGTTCTCGATGCGGGAAAACAGGCGCAGTTCCTCGTAATCGATTCCCATCAGCTTGAAAATGGGGAGCAGCGGGTAGCTGCCTTCCTCGTACAGGGAACCGCCCGCCTGCTTGCTGTCAAATTCGCGACCGCTCTTGTCGAGCAACTGCGAAAGCGAGGCCTCGATATCCACCACGTCGCCAATCAGCCCGGATTTGATCATTACCATCAGGTGGTTGAACGCCGGGCAGTGCGCCGTCTTGTTCGCTTCCATCAGCACGAGGCTATGTTCCTCGGCATACTTGTAGAGTTCCTTCGCCTCGTCCTTCTTCAGAACCATGGGCGTTTCGCAAAGCACGTGCTTCCCCGCTTCCAGCGCCTTCTTGATGCATTCATAGTGCGAAAGGTGCGGAGTCGCGATATATACGGCGGAAACCCTGGAAAGCAATTCGTCGTAAGACTTGCAGCAAGCGCCATCGGCCAAGTGGTTCTTGCAGAATTCCCTCGCGACTTCGATATCGGCATCGTATGCGGCAACGACGCGCACGCCATTCACCACGTCGGCTTCCTGCGGGAAGCGCTGGGCAACACGGCCGCAGCCAACAATGCCGACAGGCACCGTTTCCTGGTCCTGGTCGCGCAGCTGCGTCGAGGAGATGCCTTCCGTGCGGGGCAGGTACACGACATCGCAGAATTCATTGAGGTAATCGAACTTGCCTTCCCAATCGGAACCTATCGCGAAGATATCGACATCGTATTTCTGGATATCGTCAATTTTCTGCCCGACATAGTCCTCGATAATCACCAGGTCGGCAAAGCCCGTAGCACGCACGGCTTCGACGCGTTCGAGCACGTTGTTGCGGACATTCAGCTTTCCGCGTTCGCGGTCGAAATTGTCGTTGGTAACCCCGACAATCAGGTAGTCACCGAGTTCCTTCGCCCTACGCAACAGGTTGATATGCCCCTGATGCAGCAAATCGAATGTGCCGTATGTGATGACCTTCTTCATTCTTCGTCCCGCCAGTACATGGAAACAATGTGGTCATGCCGTTTGTCTTCGGGCGGCAGCGTTTTCCAGTCTCCGTAAAGCGACGTGAGGTATTCCTCGGGCATGGCCACTCCATAAAACTGAGTATCTTCGAACTTGTAGAGTCTGGGTTCGCCCATGTATTCCCTGGGCATCGTTTCGGCCTTCGCGGTCCCGCCATATGTATTCGCAATAAGGTCACCCTTCTTTTCTACCAGGTGGCGCTCGATGAAATTGTAAATCATGTCCCTGCTGACAAAGAAGAACACCGTCTTGATTAAATAGGCAAGAATCTTCTTCGAAAGCGAGCGATTCCTCGCGCTCAGCACCCTGTAGCCGCGCATCTTCAAGATAAAATCCTTGATGCGCCCGCGCGTCTTGCTCGTCGCGGGGTCGAGCTGGAAGATGTCGATATCAACACCGTAATCGCGTTCCTGTCCGTCCGTCCAGCGATACACATGCAGGGTTCGCTCGTCGGAAATTTTCAGGAAGCCGGTGACGGACGCGGTATCCTTGCGGGTGAGCATCCTGTAGGGCGCGGGCAGCCGCTCGGGCAGAATCATCAGCAGGCGTTCGAAATCCTTCCTGGACACGGCGAAATCCATATCGTCATCCCAGGGGATAAAGCCGCCGTGACGGATGGATCCGAGCATCGTTCCGCCCACCATGTAGTAGGGGATATTCTCTTCTACGCAAATCTGGTGGAAGACCTTGGCTATACCCAGCAAGACTCCCTGAAGTTCCTTCACGGACTTGATCGGCCTGAGTTTTTCGACATCTATGTTGCTGGTTTCTTTTTTCATCGGGCTTCCATCTAGTACCATAGAAATATAAAAACTATTTCAACTGCGCATACACCGATTCGAGTCCCTGCAAAACTATTCCACCCGCAAATCGTTCCGTACAATCCTTCCAGGCGGCCTTACCCATCTGCATGCGCAGAGCGCGGTCATTCACAAGTCGCTCCAGCGCGTTCTGCAACGCCGGCAGGTCACCCGCCTCGAACAATATGCCGTCTTCGCCGTTGCGCACCACGTAGGGAACGCCGCCGGAGAATGTCGAAATCACGGGCAGGCCCTGGCCCATCGCTTCCACCAGGCTCATGCCGAAAGTCTCGGAATACGAAGGCAGAGCGAGCAGGTCGTAACCGCGAATCATCTCCAGGTAATCGCCACGGCTCACCCAGCCCGAAACAGAAATTTTCTTGCCGCAATCCGCAAATTCCGCATTGTCGCGTTCGGCAATCTGCTTTACCTTCTCGACTTCGCCGTCACCGAACAGGCACAGTTCCGCGGGAACATTGAAATTCGCATTCTTAAATGCGACAAGCAAGTCGTAGACCCCCTTGCGGTGGCCGTAGCGGCCCGCAAAGAGGATGCGGACCGGAGAGCCTTCGGGGCGTTCCAAGTTTGCGGGAGCATCCGCCAGCGTATCGCACGGATTCGGGACGACACTGTAGCGGCAAATTCCCTTGCCGACAAATTCATCCAAAAATTCCTGCATGTCGGGTGTAATGCAGATGACCATCGCGGAATGCCTGAAGTAACTACGGATAAAACCCTTCACTATCGAAGGCGCCGTCGAGCACATCCTCTTGAACTGGCTTCCGTGAATGTGCGCGATGTAGCGTTTGCCGCGCAGGCGGAGGCAGAGGCTAATCAGGTACTTGCGAAAAAAGCTCCCGTTGAACGACGTATGTATCTGGACAAGCGGAGCCTTCGGCGGGCACAGCAAGAGCTTAAGGCAAAGCAAAGTAAACATCGGGAGCGACTTCACGAACGAGCCGTTGTAGCTCGCGATGAAGTTCTTGCGCGGGAGACCGAACAGTTTCGTATAGCTCACCAGCACGGAGCTGATGCCGCCCTGCACGTCGAGCGCAGGACCTATGTGACAAATACATTCAATCATCCGAGCACCTTAATCCTGGTCACGAATTCCATTTCGCCTTCGCAGTCGGCTTTTGCATATAGGTATTTCGTCGGGACCTTTTCGCCAAAGTGTTCCGAATACCAGCCGTCTTCGCGGACGGCGTATGCGAGTTTTCCATCAAGCACAATCGAAACGCGGCGGCTCCCCGGCACGGAGACCTCGGCGACCGTCCCGCGCAAATCTACAACGGCGGCCGGATGCAGGTGGAACGAGATTTCGAGAGTCGCCGACTTTGCGCAGCGCAGCTTATCCGTGATAACAAATTCATCCGCATCTCGATTGAATTCTACACGGCGCGTATGCGAAACGCCCTCGGCCCTGTAACCGTCGTGGGTCGCCTCGACAAAGCCCTTCGCCTCGTCGTAGCTTAGCACCGTCGCCTTGTAATGGTTGAGCCACATCGTGGGGCCCGCCTGCTCGGCCTGGTTCCTGCCGTTCACGCAAACCGTATTGTGCGCAAGCGTGCTCACGAAATAGGCACGCAGTTCCTTGTGCGTGTGGTAGGTGAACGTACCGGGGTCAACGATGACAGGTTTTCCATCCACATGCAGAATAAACGAAAGCGCATCCGCATGGCCATGCGCCGCAATGCTCAGGAACCCGAGCGGGGCGGCATCGAAATGCAGGTAGGTTTCGCGGCCCTCATTTTTCCTGAATATAAAATGCCCGCTCCCTGCAAAGAACCTGTTGCCATCCGCAAGCGGGGTCACCTGCAAGGCGTCAAACTTCTCGCGGCCCGCACTGCCGAACAGGACCTCGTTTTTCTCGTCCCATACGAGGCCCGCACGCTTGAACGAGGAAGCGCCGAAGTATGTCGCAAACGAGACGAGCAGCGACTTGAAGTTGTTGAAATGCCCGCCCGCATCGGGGCGCAGCACGAACCCGTCGTCGCCGTCGCCGTACATCGGGTAATTGAAATTCACGTCGAGCATGGCATTCATGTAATTTGCCATGGCGTGCAGGCGTTCCTTGTATGTGGCAGAGAACGGATGCCCCGTTGCATCGCCCACCACAGCGGCAATCAAGAAGAAGTCGTCGATAAACTGGATATATTCCGCAGCCTCCTCGCGGTTCACCCCCTCGGCCGTATTCTGCTTGAGGATTTCGCGTTCGAGCCCCGCCTTCGCATATTTCAGGCGCGCATTGCGGTGCGGGATATTCCACTTGCAGGCCGCAACGAACAGGCCCGCATATTCCGAAATCAGGTGGTTATTCGCCGAGGAACAGAGCGACGGATGCCTGTAGGAATATTCCGCGTGTTCACAGATCATCGGCCACCACGCTTCCGTTACGAACTCCTCGATAGCGCTGTTTTCCTTGCGCAGGCTGTCAATATCCAGCAGCTGCCAGCAAAAAGCCCAGCAGATAAGCCGCAGGTTCACCTCGATATTGCTGTACCAGTTCACGCCCACCATGTAAGGGTTCGCATTGCGCCACATTCCCAGATGGTGGCAGAACAGCACGAGATGTTTTAGGTCACCGCCCGACTTGTAAAGCCCAGCAAGGTAGAGCAGGAACTGCATGCGATTCACTTCCCACACGTGCTTGGCACTCCCGTAGCGGTCACTGCGGATGTCTATCTTGTGGGCAAATGTCTGCGGGAACCGTTTCCCTGTCGAAAGATCAAGATGCCAGTCGATTTCCTTGAAAATATCGAGCTTCTGGTCAAAAACCGGATAATAGCAGTGCGCGTCAGGATTCTTCACGATTTCGGAATCGGGAATCGACAACTGGGTGCCAGAACCATCCTGCCTTAAATTGTCCAAAATATGGGTCCGGACGCGTTGGCGAACCCGAAAAAAGACTTCGCCCGCAGAAAATGTCCGCAGCCGCTTTAAATACCACGATAGACTCACACGATAAATATATATTATTACAACGAAGAAGGATGTTTGTATGAACCGTTTCCTAGCAATATACCTGAGCTCCCTGTTGCTCCTCGCATGCAGCAACAGCACGCAGGAATACATGGAAGAAACAACGGACGTTCCCGAAATAGACGGTATGATTCTCGTCCATGCAGGCACGGCAACGCTCGGCAGCAACGATTCCAAATACAGGACATCGGAGCGCCCCGCCATGAAGGTCATCCTCGACTACGATTTCTATCTCGGGAAGCATGAAGTCACTTGCGGGGAATACAGCGAAATCGCAACGAAAATGAGTCTCAAGGATTTTGGCAATTGCGACGGCGACAGCCTCCCGCTCGCCGACATCACCTACTACGACGCGGCGCTCTTCGCGAACGCCAAGGGCAAACTCGAGAACCGCGATACCGCCTACACCTACAGCAAGGCGGCCTTCGACAGCGAAGGCCACTGCACCTATCTGGAAAGCTTCGCGTTCCACCCCGAGGCCAAAGCCTACCGCCTGCCGACCGAGGCGGAATGGGTTCTCGCCGCATCGCAGGGATGGAATCCCGAAAGCAAAAGCTGGAACGCGGACAATTCCGGATTCCGCACGCACGACGTCTGCAGCATCGGCAAGGACACGCTCGGCTTCTGCGACCTTGCGGGCAACGTGAAGGAATGGGTCAACGACTGGGCCGGAAGTTTCCGCGACACGTCCGTCACGAACTACCTGGGCGCTCCCGACGGAGGCGACCTCGGCGAACGCGTGCTGAAGGGTGGCTACTTCTCGGACCGCGCATCCGAACTGAATATCGTCGCACGCGGGGACGAATACACCGTAGAGGCGTCATCGCACGCCGACCGCATCGGCTTCAGGCTTGCTTTCGGCGCCATCCCGAATCCCGTATGGCTCGACGCGAGCGGCAACGTGAAAGGAAGCATCGTCACGCCGCTTTCCAACGTGGCCACGCTAAAATCCTACACCGGGACCTACAACATGCTGCTCGCCTTCCGCAACGATGTCAGCGGGAACCTCGCCTACATCGACTACGGCGAAGGCAATCTATCCGAGACCGAAATCGACGACACCCTAGAAGTCTACCACCCCGATATTTCCCCCGACGGCAAGCTCGTGGCGTTCTGCACCAAGCCCGAGGGCGTCTCGGGAAAATCATCGCTCTACGTGCGCGACCTCAACGCCGAAGGCACGAACCTCAAAAAGCTCGACGTTGAAAGCGCAGCCATCCCGCGATGGCGCGTGCTCAGGAACGGCGACACCGTGATTGTCTACGTAACCGACGCAGGCAACAACAAGGACGAAGCCGCCTTCAAGAACTCATCCACCTGGCAGGTGAAATTTGCGGGCGGCAAGTTCGGCACTCCGGAAAAGCTCTTCGACGGAGCGTTCCACGGCGGCATCAGCGAAGACAACATGCTCGCCGTAACGGGAGCGCGTCTGCTCCGCGCACGCATCGCCGATTCCGCCTCCACGCTTACGGGCAAGGCGGCAAACGCCATCTGGTACGACACGGCCCAGGCCTGCAACGCATCGCTCGCCCAGGACGGCAGCAAGCGCACGCTCTTCCTCGACTTCGGCGGAAAGCCCGGCAGGACATTCGCCGGCGAAAACTATGCCACGCACGAGCGCATTCTCATCGCCGACAGCAACGGCAAACTGCAGCAGACCATCAAGGCGCCCGCGGGTTTCACCTTCGATCACAGCGAATGGGCCAGCGACGGCGAAACCTCGAATATCGTCGCCACCATCACGAATACGGACGGCGCGCATACGAAAATCGTACTCGCAAGCCCATCCGACAGCAGCACCATCGAACTTGCCGAAGGCGATGAACTCTGGCACCCGTGTCTTTGGGTCGAGCGCAAAGTAAAAGGTCCAGCAGGCAGCGAAGATTCCTCGCAAACAACCGAAACTCCCGAAGCGGGAATCGACTTCGAACTCGATCCGGACAGCGCAGGAATATACTACACCGTCGGAGGAAGCGAAGACGCCGAAAAGTTTAGGTACAAAATGCAACTCCTGTGGCAATACAGAGATTCAGCCACCGTCGTCATCCTCGGTTCTTCCCGGACATTTCACTCGGTGATCCCCGAACTAATCCGAAAACCGCATTTCGCCTTGAACATGGCAAACGACCACAACACGCTCATAGGCTCGTTCTTCCTCTTCAAGAACTACGTATTGCCGCATTTCTCGAATCTCAAGTGTATCGTCGTCGAAGCCGGCATGGACAGGCTCAAATACCTCGACAGTTTCTGGGATTCGGAAGCATGGACCTATCCCGGATGGGTCTATGACCAGAGTCACGATTATTGGAAAGACGTCATCCCCAAAAAAATGCTAAAGGCAACAGAACAGTCCCTAGGAAAATCCAAGACAATGAAAGAGACGATTCTCCAGACAAGAGGCTACAAATCACAAAAAAACCGCGGATGGGGCGATTCCATCCCGTCCGTCAATGGCGACAGCAGTTGGCACGTCAACGACCCGACACCTTTCAACGAGAACCTCGAACTGCTCAAAGAAATTGCACGCCTTACAGCCGACAAAGGAATCCGTGTCATCATCCTGGAGCCACCGCAGAGTCCGTCATTTCGAAATACCGGGGCATACGGCAAGAACGGAATACTTAGAAGCGAAGCCCCCGCATTGCTAGAATCAATCCAAAACATTTCGCAGGACTATCCCCACGTCGTATTCATGGACGAAAACAAGATGGGCGAACACGACTATACGGACGACATGGCCTATGACAGGGACCATCTAGGATCCCTAGGCGCCGAAAAAATTTCCCGCCGTCTAGATTCTCTCATCCAGACGCTGGACATCGACTTTTCAAGCAAAGAGTAAAACTACAGCCCGAGCAGCTTCTTGTAGGCACCGATCAGCTTCGGCTTCTCGAAATCCCAGCTGAGTTCGTTCACCACGCGCTCGCGGCCAAACTTGCCCATCTCGGAAGCCTTCTCCGGATTTTCGAGCAGCCACAGGATCTTTTCGGCAAAGTCGTCCGTGTCAGTATTCTTCGCATAGAGCGAGGCTTCCTGGGCACTGAACTTCCCTTCCTTGAGCGTGAACTGCACGATGGGCTTCCCGAACGCCATGTATTCCATGATCTTGTTCATGGTGGACTTGTCGTTCATTTCGGATGGCAAGTCGGGATTCACGCAAACATCGGCGGTATTGAGCACATCGGCCAGATATTCGTCCGACACACGCCCCGGGAACTCCACATAGTCCGTAAGCCCCATCTTCTCGTTCATCTCGCGCAACTCGTCAAGCGCGGGGCCTCCGCCCATGATGCAGAAGCGGATATCCTTGCGGCCCTTCCTGTTCACGATGTAGTCGACGGATTGCAGCAACAGGTCGATACCTTCCTGCTTGCCCATCACGCCAATATAGCCCACCAAGTGCTTGAAGCCCTTCTTGACTTCGGGTTTCGCCGGGCCCACCTTCAGCTTCGAGATGTTCGGGCCGCTACGCACGATGGTCACATCCTCTTCGCGCTTGTGCCCGCGGCGCATGGCGATTTCCTTGTAGGATTCGTTCGTCACGATGGCATGCCTTGCAAAGTGGTACGTGAGGCGTTCCACCAAGAGCATCGCCTTGTAGCCCAGCCCCTTCTTGCCGAATTTCGCAATCCAGAGTTCCGGGTTGATGTCGTGGTGGTCGAAAAGGAACCGGCAGCGCGTAAAGAAGAAGAACGGGGCCGCCGCAATGAAAATCAGGTCGGGCGGGTTGCAGGCATGGATTACGTCCTGCACGCCCTGCTTGCGGAACACCTTGAACAGGAGGCGGGTTTCGTGATAGAGCGCCCCGAGGTATTCCTTGATATACTCGATGGAACGGTTCGCCTCCGGCAGCGGATGACGATAAATCCTGATGCCTTCGAGTTCCTCGTATTCGAGCGGGTAGGTCTTCGTCTGAGGGCAGATGACCGTCACTTCGGCACCCGCCTCTTTCAGGGCGAGCGACTCCTGCCACACGCGGCGGTCAAACGGAACGGGTAGGTTTTCGACAACGATACAGACTTTTTTATTCGCAAGTTCCATGACACTATTACCAGCAGAATCCTTCGTAGTTCGGGAGCGTTTCCACGGACGAATCCTTCAAGCGGACCAAATCCAGGAAATGGATTTCCGGATACTTGCGGATCAAATCTGGTATTTCGGGATTCTTGACAGTCACGATTACGAGAGAGACCTTGCTCACCACCGATTCTACGTCCTTGTCCAGAAGCGGAAGCAAATGCGGAATGCGATGGTTCAGTTCCTTCAAATTCGTTTCCTTCTCGCGCGCGATATTCAAGTAGCGGTCATAGATGCGGAGCGCACAGCCCTTGCCGAGCACCGCTTCTGCCAGGCGTATGGCGGCCGAATTGCGGAGGTCATCGGTCCCTGCCTTGAAGGTGAGACCCACGATACCCACGGAGCGCACGCCAATCTGCTGCACGCGTTCCAGCACGCGCTGGATGTGGAGGTTGTTGCTGTTCTCGATAGAACCGAGGATAGGCACTTCCACCTGGTTCGATTCGGCAAGGAAGTTCAGTCCGCGCAAATCCTTCGGAAGGCACGAGCCGCCATAGGCGAAGCCCGGCTTGAAGTAGTACGGAGAGATATTGAGCTGCGTATCCTTGCAGAACAGGTCCATCACCTGGTGGCTGTCGATATCGAGCTTCTTGCAGATAGCGCCAATCTCGTTACCGAAAGCGACCTTGAGCGCATGGTAGGAATTGTTGACAAACTTGATGATCTCGGCGACCTTCGGGTCGACTTCCACGATCTCGCTGCCGAGGCCGGAATAGAGTTCCTTGAGCTTGTTGAGGGCGCGACGGTGAAGACTGCCGATAACCGTGAGGGGCGGGTTCAAGAAGTCCGCGACGGCCATGCCTTCGCGCAGGAACTCCGGGTTGGAGACGACCGTAAAGTTGATGCCGTCACGCTTGCCCGAAACCTTCTCGATAATCTCGCTCACCATGGCGTTCGTTCCGGGAGGGACCGTACTGCGGATAACCACGATATGGAACGTCGACTTGGAGCGGATCGCGTTCGCAATGGAACGAACCGCCGAAACAAGGAACGACGTATCCAGGCGGCCATCCGAAGCATTCGGAGTGCCGACACAAAGGAACGAGATTTCGGACTTGAGCACGGCTTCCTCGGCAGAAGACGTCGCCGAGATGAGTCCGGCCTTGAAGCCTTCCATCATCACTTCGTCGATATCGCGTTCGACAATCGTCGGAAGTCCCATGGCGATTCGCGAGACCTTGTTGAAGTCCACGTCACAGCCAATGACGCGATGGCCGAGCTTGGCCAAACAGGCAATACCTACGCATCCAACGTATCCCAACCCAAAAACACTAATAGAAGCCATACCAGTCGTCCCGGTTAAAAACTATTCCGCCTTGCCCTTGCCGATGCTGGACACTTCAAAGCCGATCTTGCGGAGGGCGTCGGCATCCAGGATATTGCGGCCGTCAAACACGAAAGCGGGCTTCGCCATGCCCTTGTAGATGCGGTTCCAGTCAAGTTCGGCAAAGCACTTCCATTCGGTGCACACAACCACGGCATGGGCGCCCTCGGCAGCCTTGTAGGGGTCTTCTTCGAACTCAACCTGTTCAATCACGTCCTTCAGGTCGCGCTTGGCATCGGGAATAGCCTTCGGGTCGGTCACGACCGGCTGTGCATGTTCGGCGAGCAAATCGCGCACCACGAGGTTCGCGGGGCTTTCGCGGGTATCGCCGGTGTTCGCCTTGAAAGCAAACCCGAACACAGCAATCTTCTTCCCTGCAATCGTGTTGAACATGGTCTCGAGCATGCGGTCCACCACGCGGTGAGTCTGCCACTCGTTGATCTTCACGACGCTTTCCCAGTAGGCGGCGACTTCGGGGAGGCCGTAGTAGCCACACAGGTACACGAGGTTCAAAATATCCTTCTTGAAGCAGGAGCCACCGAAACCGATGGAGGCCTTGAGGAACTTCGGGCCGATACGACGGTCCTTGCCCATCACGTAGGCGACCTCGTCCACGTCGGCGCCGGTCTTTTCGCAGAGGGCGCTGATGGAGTTGATGGAGCTGATGCGCTGCGCCAGGAAGGCGTTCGCGGTGAGCTTCGTGAGCTCGGAACTCCAGAGGTTCGTCGTGAGGATGCGGTCACGCGGCACCCAGTGGGCATACACATCCACCAGCTTCTGGCAGGCGGCGAGGCCCGATTCCGTCTGGTGGGAGCCAATGAGCACCCGATCGGGCTCAAACAGGTCGTTGATGGCGGTGCCTTCAGCGAGGAACTCGGGGTTAGAGAGCACTTCGAAATGCAGGCCCTTGTCGTTAGAATTCAGGATGCGTTCCATCGCGGCGGCGGTACGCACGGGAAGTGTCGACTTTTCCACGATAATCTTGCCTTCGTCGGCAATTTCCAGAATGTTGCGTGCGGTCTTTTCCCAGTACTGCAGGTCGGAAGCCTTGCCGGCGCCATGGCCAAACGTCTTGGTCGGGGTGTTCACGGAAACGAAAATGATGTCCGCTTCCTTAATCGCAGCCGGGATGTCCGTGCTGAAGAAGAGGTTACGGCCGCGGGCACGCTTCACCACGTCGTCGAGGCCGGGTTCAAAAATCGGAAGGTTGTCGCTGTTCCAGGCGTCGATACGGGCCTGGTTGATATCGACTACGGTCACTTTAACATCGGGGCACTTGTCGGCGATAACAGTCATAGTGGGGCCGCCGACATAGCCCGCGCCAATGCAAAGAATCTTGGTATTGTAGTTCATGATGTGTAAAAATAGAAATAAAGCCGCCCCCCGCAAATCCGCATGTTAAATCGCTCACACAAAGCCGACACTAGAGCGCGCAAGAACTGCACAAGAGAGCACTCTTTTGCATTTCATCAATCCAATTTAGCCGAAACCTGATCCACCTTTTCAGGGAAAGAACCGCCTCCCCGTAGTTTTTGAACCTGCCGCTGTGGAACCTGTTTTGCGTATCTTGCAAAATGGGCCAGCGCCTATAATTATTTTCCGCCGCGGGAGCAAGCCTTTCCGCAAATACTCCAACCGAATCCAGCACCGACTCAAATACCGCACGGTACCTTTTCCAGTAATCCCACGCCGCCTCCCGAAAAGCCGGATTCTTGAAAAGGGCGCGGTTCCACCCGTTTCCTCGTGCAAGCCATCCCCTGTAGGTCGTCTCTTTCGGGAAGATCCCGTAGGCAACGTCGAAATCCCAAACGGGTCCCATGTAGAAAGGCTCACCCTCCTTCCAGGTAAAATATGTACTCGTAAGGAATATATCCGGGTTCTTGGAGAACTCATGTATCCAATAATACCGCAAATACCCTTCAAGGTCAATCCACCGGGACAATTTCCCCACGCCATCGGCATCCGGATAGGCCCCGGACAGGAACTTCTCAAATTCATCGACCTGCCGCTGGATCTTTGCGACCTGTTCCGGAGTCGCCGATTTCGGGGACTTGACATTGAAAGGGCGCTTCGCGCGGTCGAAAAAGACGATATCGTCGGGATGGTATTTCGCATCGATTTCCACAAGGTAGTCGGTTTCGTCAAGGCCCGTGCGCCTGGCAACATCCTTGGGCGTTTCCGTCAGGAGATAAACCCCCTCGTAGGATCCGTTGATGAACAGTTCTACATCGAGCGTCATCGGGCTCCCTTTTGCCCCCAGGGCGCTCGCCAGGGCATAGGTCACCTTGTTCCTTACGAGGGAACGGTCCGCATAGTTCGTGACAAGGACCCAATTCTTATGGGCCGGAAGCCCCAGGAGGGAAAAAGCCTTCTTGGAATGAAGCCTGAAACTGTGCTTGGGCATGTCCTTGAAGCTCGAATTTCCACGACAACGGATCGTTATCGCCCGCGCGTCTTTCGGCCCGACAGCAGAATCTTCCTGGATTTCCAGCATCCCTTCGATTTCATTTTCCCGATCCATGACGGGAACGGATTTTTCCGTGCTTATGAAAAGGCGCGGAAGTCCCGCGAAAGGATAATCCTCCGTTCCGAAGCAAAACGCCATTCCCCAAAGGGTGAGTAAAAAAATCAAGCGCACAGATTCCATCTCTATCGAAAATATATATATTCATTGCATGTCAAGGCTTATTTTCCCCGTTTTTCTCCTCTGCTCCACTCTTGCCTTTGCGCAACATACCTTCTATTTCTCTGGCCCCAACCAAGACCAGTTCAGGGCAATCGTCTCTGACGATGCCGACGCATTAAGGCAGGCCCTTAAAAAGGGAGCCAACGTCAACGCGACATGCAAGATACGGACAGACCCGAATTCCCCCGTGAAGACAATGACAAACGAATGCCTCTGGGAAGACTACAAGGACGATTGTACTACAGACCCAAATTACGGAGTACAGGACCCTTTTGAGGAGAGTTTTACGCCACTATATATTGCGACAAGGCTCAAGCGGGACAAAATGGTTCAGATATTGTTCGATGCGGGCGCCGATGCATACGCAAGGTCCACCGTTTGTTCATTCCTATGCGAACCCGAATGCTACCCCTATGTGGGTGAACAGTGGGCACACTACAATCTCCTTACTCGCGATGACACCGACGACGGCTCCCTGCGAATTGCCACCCTCTACGCCCAAAGGAACCTGCTCGACAGCATCTCCCCTTACATAATCTTCGGCCTACTCAACAACAAGAATATCAGCGACAAGGCCTTGGCCGATTTCATCCGTCTGATGTCCCGGCTCAACAAGCTAGAAGCAGACCTTGCCACAGCAGTTGACATCGTTGACGACAAGCCCTACACGACATTGGACTTGGCTTTGCGTCTAGGTCGCCCCGAAACAGGCGATGCACTGAGATCCGCCGGCGTGAAGGTGGTATACTATTTTGAAGAAGTCGAACCCATCGACGAATATGAATGCACGGACAACTGTTACGGAACCGTTCTAAGAATCCACTACAACGACGGATCCGAAAAAATCGCCGATTTCCGCCGATGGGCTACCTAACGGACTCTGCCTCCAACCGCCTTACGTAAATTCCAGCCAGCCGTTTTCAAGCGCCGTCACAGGGACGATGCGGCGGACAGCCTTATGCGAATCCGTCACGACAGCCATCCCGGTGAGGTAGTTCATCCAGCGCTGCGGCGTGAAGCGCATCTTGCAGAAATGCGTGAGACACGGAACCACCCAGGCGTCGTGCGTCGCGAAGATGTTGAAACGGGCATTCCCCTTTTCGAGCATCATCGAAAGCATCTCTTCGGAACGGGCAGACAGCGGCGCGAACGCTTCTTTGTCGCCGCGTGGCCTACCCGCAGTCTCGCTAGCAAGCCACTCGCAGATGCCCTCGTAGAAACCGGCACGCAGCACATTCAGGTACTCGTCGTAATTTTGGACAAAGTATTCCGCCAGGCAGTCGAGCGGTTCTACAACCGGTTCTTTCGGGACCTGTATGCCGAGTGCAGCCGTCCGGCCCCTTTCTATAAATCCGGCAGTTTCCATGCAACGTCCGACCGGACTCGAGAAAAGCGACATCCCGCCTTCCGCAGGGATGCATCTGCCAAGTGTCAAAGCCTGTTCGCGGCCCCTTTCCGTGAGCCCCACGTGCGCCCCGAAATCCGGGTCGTCAGGCGTAATATGCCGACGCTCCCCGTGGCGAATCAAAAGGAAAACGCGTTCATCGGATGCAATGGCAGAAAAGAATTCCGGAGCCAGAACAAAATCCATCAGCCGATTCCGAAAGTCGCAGTCACCAGGATCCATATCGCGTGTCCGATGACATAGCTCAAAATGCCGAGCAGGAATCCACCCACCACATCCGAAAGCCAGTGGACGCCAAAATACACGCGCAAGAGTCCCCACGTGAGGGGCAAGAGGACCATCACCCAGCCATATTGCGGGACGCTATAGAACACCGCCGATGCGACCGCGAGGTTGTTCATCGTGTGCCCCGACGGGAAGCTGTACTTGTCGAGCGGCGGGACCTCCGCCTTGATTGCCGGATTGGCGTCAAACGGGCGCGGACGCTTTATCCAAAGCTTTATCACCCAGTAGCCAAGCAGGCTTATCGCAAGAGCCGTCAGCGCATGCCAAAGAATCGGCAGAAAATTGTCGAGCCCGACCCTCCAGAAAAGGAACGCAATGAACAGGGCCCAGATATAGCCGTCCCCCAGGCGCACGTAGAACCTGAGGATTCTGTTCGCACGTCCGGAAAAATGGTGGTTCGTCCAGTACTCCGACACGCGATTGTCAAATTCTGCTATTCTCTTGAACATCGCCACAAATGTAGTTAATAAAATTCCTATTTTTTTGCGAGTTAAATTATAAAGGAAGCATTATGCGCGTACTCGTTCTTAATTGCGGCAGCTCCTCGGTCAAGTTCGCCGTTATCGACACCCAGACCAAACAGTCCATCGCCAGCGGCCTCGTCGAAAATATCGGCGTGAACGGCCACGTCAAGGCCAAGGGCCCCGAAGGCAACATCGACTTCAATTTCGACTGCCCGACCCACGCCGAAGCCGTCGCCGAGGTACAGAAGTTCCTCGCCGAACAGAAGCTCACCGACACGATTGAAGCCATCGGCCACCGCGTGGTGCACGGCGGCAAGTACGTCAAGAGCGAGCGCGTCACGCAGGAAGTCATTGACTACATCCGCAGCATCACGCTGTTCGCCCCGCTGCACGAACCCGCGCACGCCACCGGCATGGAATGCGCCACCAAGTTCTTCCCGGGCCTCCCGCAGGTCGCCGTGTTCGACACCGCCTTCCACCAGACCATGCCGCGCAAGGCCTACCTCTACGGCATCCCCTACAAGTTCTACGAAGAAGACAAGATCCGCCGTTACGGCGCACACGGTACGAGCCACCGCTTCGTGACCGGCGAGGCCGCCAAGATTTTGGGCAAGAAGCCCGAAGAAGTCTGCCTCATCACGGCCCACCTCGGTAACGGTTCCAGCTGCTCTGCCATCCTGAACGGCCAGTGCGTTGATACCACCATGGGCTTCACTCCGCTCGAGGGCCTCATCATGGGCACCCGCTCCGGCTCCCTTGACCCGGCCATCCTCTTCTTCATCAGCAAGAAGTACGGCTACGACATCGACCGCCTCGACAAGCTCGTGAACAAGGAATCGGGCCTGCTCGGCCTCTCCGGACTTTCTAACGACATGCGCACCCTGACGCAGGCCGCAAGCGAAGGCCATGTGGGCGCACAGATTGCCCTCGAAACGTTCGCCTACAGGCTCACCCGCGAAATCGGTGGCATCGCCATGGCACTCCCGCGCATCGACGCGCTCGTGTTCACCGGCGGCATCGGCGAGAACAGCAAGCTTGTCCGCAAGATGGCGATGGACAACCTCAAAATTCTCGGCTACCAGATCGACGAAGCCCGCAACGAGAAGAACGGCAAGGAATCCGGCCACATCATTAGCAAGGACGGCACCCCGACCGCGATGGTCGTCGCCACCAACGAAGAACTGCTGATTGCCCTCGACACCGAAGCACTGGTGAAGTGACGCAAAGCCCCATCCAGTCCAAATTACAGCAAAGGCCCCGCAATCCGCGGGGCCTCTTTTCGCTTCTATTTACTCATCCCGATTGGTGCCAATGGCAATGAATTCAATATTTTCATATCCATCAAATTCTTCATTCGGCTGTTCTTGAAAATGGAATACGATTCTGACGACTTTCTTTGCAGCTTCTTCCCCCGAAATAGCCTCGTATCCTTCTTCAAGATTGGGTTGTTTAAATTGGCTCCATTCGTAGCATTGGGATTCCTGTTGCGAAGTCATCTTCACGGACGGTAAAGAATAACCGATTATCTGATTGAGAGAATCGCCTAAATCCAACTGTATGGTCGGGCTGATAGACCCATGATAAAGAGCGCATATCCCATTCCAGTTAGAAATATCAGCTGACATCACATGCCCGCTAGAATCGAAGCCCGCCACATTGAAGCCTATATTACAGAAAGGATTGTACGGAAGGGTTCCTGTAACCAGATGAATGTTGGCTTCAAGAAGTCCTTTAAATTCAGGTACAACGTAAATCCAATCTCCCCAAATTATTTCTGAACCGCCGCCTTCTGCGGAATCCGTCTCGAAAAAAAACTCTCCAGCCTTTTCTCCTAAAGAGATAGGATTGTCCATATAAATACTCGTGTTTACCTTAAGATTTCCCCTTGACCACAAGTCTCCATCGCCATGCGGATCACGTCGAACGCAACCTTGTCCACGATTTCCCCAATCACCGCTCACCTTGCACAGGGCATGGAAAGCACTTGACGATGATTCCTGCATAGATGAGGATGACGCCTCAAGCGAGGAACTTGATTCTTCAACAAGAAGGCTTGACGACGATTCGTTTTCTGCTGCCGAAGATTCCGGGTTGTCGGATGTCCCGGAAACATCGTCACCCGAGCAGGCGAGCAGGGCGAGCGACAACGCTCCCGTCAAGAACATGAATCCTTTCATTTCAAGCCTTTTTTCTTTATTCATCCCGATTGGTGCCGATGGCAATAAACTCGATATCCTCATGACCATAAAATTCTTCATTCGGCTGTTCTTGAAAATGGAATACGATTCTGACGACTTTCTTTGCAGCTTCTTCCCCCGAAATAGCCTCGTATCCTTCTTCAAGATCGGGTTGTTTAAATTGGCTCCATTCGTAGCATTGGGGTTCCTTTTGCGAGACCATTTTTACAGACGGCAAGGAGTGGCCCATCTTTTGGTTGAGGGAATCGCCTAAATCTAACTGTATGGTCGGACTGATAGAACCTTCGTAAAGGACGCATATTCCGTTCCAGTCAGAAACATCTGCGGAAATCGCATTGCCGCTGGAATCGAAGCCCGCCACATTGAAGCCTATATTGCAGAAAGGATTGTACGGAAGGGTTCCTGTAACCAGATGAATATTGGCTTCAAGAAGTCCTTTAAATTCAGGTATAACGAAAATCCGTTCCGTCCAAATTATTTCCGAACCGCCGCCTTCTGCAGAATCCGTTTCAAAAAAGAACTCTCCTGCCCTATCACCCAAAGAGGCAGGGTCAATAAGAGAAGCTGTTTTTACCTTAAGATTGCCTGTAGACCATAGGTCTCCGTGACCACTAGGCGGAGTTTCTGCACATCCGCCACGCGATCCCCAATCACCCCTAACTTTGCAGAGTGCGAAATCGGTGCTTGACGACGATTCCTGCATAGATGAGGATGATGCCTCAAGCGAGGAACTTGATTCTTCAACAAGAAGGCTTGACGACGATTCGTTTTCTGCAGCCGAAGATTCCAGGCTGTCGGATGTCCCGGAAACATCGTCTCCCGAGCAGGCGAGCAGGGCGAGCGACAACGCTCCCGTCAAGAACATGTATCTTTTCATTCTAACCCTCCTTTTCTAAAGTCCCCGCATATTCGCACGGCCTCTTTTCGTATTTGTTTACTCTTCCCGGTTGGTTCCGATGGCGATAAACTCGATTATTTCGTACCCATCAAATTCTTCATCCGGTTGGTCTTGGAAATGAAATATGATTCTAACAACTTTTTTTGCCGCTTCTTCTCCCGAGATAGCCTCGTATTCCTCGTCAAGGTCGATTTGCTTAAATTGGCTCCATTCGTAGCATTGAGGTTCCTTTTGAGAGACCGTTTTTACAGACGGCAATGAGTGACCTATCTTTTGATTGAGAGAATCACCTAGGTCCAGCTGTATGGTCGGACTGATAGAACCTTCGTAAAGGATGCATATTCCGTTCCAGTCAGAAACATCTGCGGATATCGCATTGCCGCTAGAATCAAATCCCGCCACATTGAAACCTATATTGCAGAAAGGATTGTATGGAAGGTTCTGTTTCACTAACTGGAGATTGGCAAAAAGTAATCCTCTGAATTCTGGCCAAATAATATGGTTGTCGCCCCAAATAATTCGAGATGCTCCTCCTTCTGCGGAATCTGTTTCGAAAAAGAACTGGCCCGCCCCGTCACCCAAAGAGGCAGGGTCAATAAGAGAAGCTGTTTTTACCTTAAGATTGCCTGTAGACCATAGGTCTCCGTGACCACTAGGCGGAGTTTCNNGCACATCCGCCACGCGATCCCCAATCACCCCTAACTTTGCAAAGTGCAAAATTGGCACTCGACGATGATTCCTGCAAAGATGAGGATGATGTCTCAAGCGAAGAACTTGATTCTTCAACAAGAAGGCTTGACGACGATTCGTCCTCTGCAGCCGAAGATTCCAGGCTGTCGGATGTCCCGGAAACATCGTCTCCCGAGCAGGCGAGCAGGGCGAGCGACAACGCCCCCGTCAAGAACATGAGTCTTTTCATTCTGAACCTCCTTTCTTTCCCTAATTATAATCTAAATAAATTAATCTATTTGTGCAATAGGCCCCGCAATCTGCGGGGCCTTCAATTTTATAAGAAATTCCCGCCTTCGCGGGAATGACACGGGAGCGTATTACTTAATCGTCCAGGTCTGCCTGTTCACTTGCAGGATCTTGCGGCCCTGCACCTGAGCGGCGGCGTTACGCACGGCGTCTTCGCTTACCGGGAGCCTGTGCTGCCACATCACGCGGCCCTGCATGTCGAAGATGACCGCATTGCCATGGTCGGCAGCGACGGCACCTTGCCAACCGGCCTTGGGCGCATTCGCGACAACAGGTATCGGAGTCGGATTGGAGACGAACACCAGCTCCTTCGCAGGGGAAGTTTCGCCCGCTTCATCCGTTGCCGTCACCCTGACTTCGTAAGCAACATTATACTGAAGCGCCAGGCGTTCTTCGATCAGCCTGACATACAGGGAGTCGCCGACAATTTCTGCGAACAGGAACGGATGGACTTTCGTCGTTTTCATGACCAGCACCGAATCGTCCACGTCTTCGAAGAGATCGAACACATAGAACACCTTCTGCCAGCCGGAAATCGGGACATAGACCGTATCCTTCAGGCCGTAGCGCGTCGGCCTGTCGTTGACGCAGGCAACCGGAACCGGAATCTGGAGGGCCGTCGAATTCTTGTTCTTGTCCGTAGCGGTCACGACGAGTGTAGCATCGCCACAGGCGTCCTTCACGGACTTGACGGTCATCTTCGAGGTATTCACCTCCACATGCAGGATGCTGTCGGGATTCGCGACTGTCACATCGAAGGCATCACCGTCGGGATCGGCAAACCAGCCCTTCATTTCCATGAGGGTGTACGAGAACTGGCTAGTAAAATCTTCCTTGAGGTCGGCAAAGCGAGCCTTGAGGGAATCCGCAATTCCAGCGACAACCTGCGGGGCGCGGTTCCTGTAGGCGACATCCAACGTCACCGTAGCCACATCCGACGTATCGCCTTCGGCATTGACGATGAAGTAGGTGAAGGAATCCTCTCCCTCGTAGGCGCCCACTTCATAGCGGAAGGCACCCGTCGTATCGAGAGTGACCTTGCCATGCGAAGCATCCGTCGAAAGGAAGGCCTTCAGCGCGGATGCGGCATCATCGGGGTTCAGGTCGTTCTTGAGCACGCCCTTCGCGGCCGAAACGACAGTCACGGTATCCTGGAGGACGGAGTAGGTATCGTCCACCGCCTTGGGCTTGTCGGCCACGGCTTCAATCATGAGCGGGATGGAGAATCCCACGGTATCCTTGTCATCGATGATGAACAGCTGGATGGCGTCCTCGCCGTACGCATCGGCAACCGGGGATACGGAGACGATGTAGTAGCCGCCGCGCTTCTTCAGGAGGGTCTCGACGCTGCCCTTCGTGCTTCTCGCGAGGACGTTGAATTCAGCGCCAACCACGTCAGGGTCGGTGAACACGATGTCGGCGGTGGGGATGAACAGGTCGAATTCGGCAAAGTCTTCCTTTAGGGCGATGCCGTCGGAAAACTTGTTCGCGTCGCCAGTGTAATCGTCTATGTAGAACAGCGAATCGGTGATGGAGAGGGTCGCCGGGTCGTTCACGTTCTTGACAGTGATGGTGACGGTCGCCGGTTCGCTTTCCAGGCCGCCATCGTCGGTAATCGTGTAGGTGAAGGAGTCCGTTCCGTAGAAGTCGGCGTTGGGGGTATAGGAGAACTTGCCCGTCAGACCGTTGAACGATCCGAGCGTTCCATGGGACGGTTCGTCCTTGACAGTCGCCGTGAAGCCGTTGTCATCGGCATCGTAGTCGTTGGCCATGACATCCCTGTCCTTGACCGTGAGAGTCTCGTCCTCGTTCATTTCGTAGTTGTCGTCTACGGCCACCGGCGCGTTCTTGCGGTCGATGAGGTTAAGCTTGACGGTGTAGGTGACGGATTTGCCTGCCGGATCCTTGGCGGTGAAGGTCGCCGTGGCTTCCGTGCTGTCGATCGGGTTCGCCTTGCTCTTGATCTTTGCGATATCGCTCATGGAGTAGCTCTTCGAGCCCACGAGATCTTGCGCATAGCCGGAGAGGGCCATCGTGATGTTCAGGTCGTCGCCGTCGGCATCCTCGAAGATTTCCTTGAAAGCGACCTGGAGCGTATCACCTTCGTAGAGGTCCTTGGTAACGGCAGCGGAAACGCCGTCGACTAGGTTCGGGGCGTGGTTCACGCACTCGTCGGCCAGGATAAAGCTCACTATTTCGACCGTGTTGGTGCTGACGGTCGTAGTCGCGTGGGTGTTCTTGTAGGCAAACTGGACACCCGTCTGCGAGTTCGCGTTCCAGGCGACAGTCGTCTTGGAAGTCCACCCCTGCTTCAGGCTGCTGAACGCGACGAAGGTCCTCTTGGCACCCGCGGCGAGTTCCGCACCATAATAGTTGTAGTCCGCGATGGTGGACTGTTTGAAGTCCATACGGAAGGGAGCGGTCGCCCTATAGGTGAAGCAGACGCCCTTGTAGTTCGCAAGCGAAACGGGAACATCCTTGTAGCCATTGTCGGGATCCTGTTTCCAGGTGAGGCCAAGGCCAGCGCTGTTCTCTGTCTTGCCCGGAGTCACACTGAATGTAGCCACCTTGACATTGTCCGCCGTTGTCGTCGTATCGACCGAGGCACCCGTCCCGCTCGTATAGGTATACCAGGAGGCCGGGGCCATTGTACCCGGGCCATCTTCCGTCCAGACTGTCGCCGTTGCGGCCATGGCGGCGCTACCCAAAAGCGCCAGAGCCAATGCAGAATTCTTCACGTTCATAAAGCCTCCTACCAAAAGGTTATGAAGAGTAATGTAATAATAAAATAAACAATCCGCTTGTTTTTTGCAACAGCGAAACCCCGGTTTTTTGCCGGATTCCATAGACATTTCGTCCAAAATAGGCTAGCCGCCGAGCAAATCCAGTTCTTCGTAGCGTTCGTAGGCCTTTTCGAGTTCCGACTCTCGGGTCGCAATCTCTTTTTGCAGTTCTACGATACGTTTTGCATCGGTATAGACTTCCGGTTTCGAAAGTTCCGTCTGGAAACCGGCAATTTCGGATTCCAGCTTCTCAATTTTGT
Organism: Fibrobacter sp. UBA2449; assembly: GCF_002342555.1. Classification (NCBI taxonomy): domain Bacteria; kingdom Pseudomonadati; phylum Fibrobacterota; class Fibrobacteria; order Fibrobacterales; family Fibrobacteraceae; genus Fibrobacter; species Fibrobacter sp. UBA2449. Next base: position 53,177 of record NZ_DDQF01000010.1, on the reverse strand, counting down.
CCGGAAGTGACGCATATTCACGTTCCTCGTTATAGGAACGTTTCTTCTTTTTCGTCTGAATCGACGAAACCTGCACACTTTGACCTTTATTTGCACCCATTTGCATTCCGGATTTCTGCAAATTTGCCTTTTCTTCGGCTATTCTCGCCGCATTTGCCGCTTCTTTTTCACGAATCTTGCGATTATTTTCATAATCCGTATAGCCGCCGACTGCTTCAAACACGTTTCCGCCGTCTTCTATGGCAAAAATACCCGTAGCGACGGAATCCAGGAAGGCCCTGTCGTGGCTTACGACGATAACCGTGCCGTTGAAATCGGCCAGAAGTTCGGCCAGGAGGTCGAGCGTTTCCATGTCGAGGTCGTTCGTGGGCTCGTCGAGCACGAGCACGTTGCTCGGGTGGCTGAACAGGCAGGCGAGCAGCAGGCGGTTCCTTTCGCCGCCGCTCAAGGCGCTGATGGGCCCGCGGGCGCGTTCCGCCGAAAACAGGAAGTCCTGCAGATAACTTAACACATGGCGCCGGACACCGTTGAGCGTGATATAGGCCTGGCCGTCACCTACATTCTCGACAAGGCTCTTGTCTTCGCGCAGGCGGGTGCGCATCTGGTCGAAGTAGGCAATCTGCAGGTTCGTCCCCAGCCGGACTTCGCCCTCGTCGGGCTGGATCTCGCCGAGGATAAGCTTGAGCAGCGTCGTCTTGCCGGAACCGTTCGGGCCCACGATGCCGATGCGGTCCCCGCGGGAGACCTCGGTACTGAAATGCGATATCAGCGGGGCGCCCTCGTAGGCAAAGCTCACATCGGTGAGGCGGGCCACAAGGCGGCCGGAGCGCTCGGCCTCGGTAATCTGCATGTTCACCGATCCGGTCCGCGTGCGCCTTTCCGCACGTTCCTGCCGCATCTTGATGAGCGCACGCACGCGTCCCTCGTTCCTGGTACGGCGCGCCTGGATTCCCTTGCGGATCCAGACTTCCTCTTCGGCGAGCCGCTTGTCAAAGAGCCTGTTCGCCTTCTCCTCTTCGGCGAGTGCCTGGTCCCTGAACTGCACGAACTTGTCGTACGGATAATTCCACGTGCGGACGCGCCCGCGGTCGAGTTCGAAGATGCGGGTCGCCACACGCCGCACGAAGGCGCGGTCGTGGCTCACGAAAAGCACCGCACATTCCAAACGCGAAACGATACCCTCCAGCCACTGGATGGCAGGGATATCCAGGTGGTTCGTGGGTTCATCGAGCAAAAGCAAGTCCGGATTCTCGGCGACGGCCCGTGCGAACAGCACGCGACGCTTCTGTCCGCCGGAAAGCCCGTCGAACAAAGCGTCGGCCGCGATGCCCGTCTTGCCGAGGATCGCCTCGGCGTGGGCATCGTGGTGGCCGTCCTGCGCAATGCCTGCCATCACCACGTCGCGCACGGTGCCTTCCATGTGGGCGGGGATTTCCTGCACCATGCGGGAAACCTTCAGGCCAGTGCGCTTCACAATCTCGCCGCTGTCCATGCCCATCTCGCCCTGGATTATCTTGAGCAGCGTGCTCTTGCCTTCGCCGTTACGGCCTACAAGGCAAATACGTTCACCCGCTTCGATATCGAACGAGGCGTTGTCCAAGAGCGGCGGGCCGCTAAAACGTAGAGAAATATTCTGTGCAGACAGGATTGGCATCTGCACTATAATTTAGAAAAATGGGGACGCCTACAATCCGGTAATATCGAACATCCTGGTCATAAGGCGCATGCCCGAAGCGCTTTCGACAATGGCAAGGACACGACCCGCACGGATTTGCGGCATGGAGCCACCCTGCGCGCCGAGCACACCGAGCAAGTTGCCCTGTATGTCAAACAACTTAACACGGGCATCCACCGGAGCACCGGAAACCGCAAGGAACCTTCCCGAGACATGCATCGCGATGCCGTAGGGCATTCCCATGCCGCGCACCAAATCCGGTATGGAATCGTTCGTCATCGTATCCTGTGCAGAAGTATCGGCAACCGTGGTGTCGGCAGAATTCGTATCCGGAGGCGGCTCCTGCGACTTGAGGATTTCAAGCATCTTTTCGGCGTAGCGCTTGCCGAACGTCTCGTAGCCTTCGCGAGTGAAGTGCAGCGTGTAGCTCGCCTCCTTCAGTGCGGGGCAGCCCTGCGCCGAAATCAGGTGGCCGTTCGGGATAAGGTCCGCCGCCTGCTTCACGGCGTCGTTACGCCAGCCCAAATCGCCCGTGGGCGCAAGTTCGCCAATGAGTATCGGGGTCTTTTCCGGGTCGAGTTCCAGTTCGGCAATCAGGTCGTCGTACACCTTCTTCACGCGCTTGGGCCAGTCGCTCATCTGGTAGTCCGCCTCTCCCTGGTGGAAAAGGAACCCCTTGATGACGCCCTTCTGCTTGGCAATCTTGCCCATCTCGACGATGCGCTTGTACACGTCGCCACCGTATTCGTCCAGGTACTGGATCCACCAGGTATCGCCCTTGTTCTTCGCGTTCTGCACATAGGCCTTGTTGCGGTCCTTGTCGAACAGGTCTATGCTCTGCCCGCCAATCGCGACGTTCGCCACCGCCACCTTGATGCTGTCCGGGAGGTTAGCGACCATGGTGCGCCCGAATATATCGGCAATGCCCACCTTGGACTGGCTGTGACCCATCGGGGGTGCCGCCGGGTAGAACTCGCCCACCTTCTGGTTCGAATGGTTCGCCGCGCGCAACACGAGGAAGCGGGGGTCCTGCACGCGGTCCTTGTCGGTGACAGTCGCCTGCCCCGACATGTTGGACTGCCCGTAGGCCAGGTAGATGTGGAGGTTTGGGTCCTGCGCAAAACCGGCCGCGGCCAGGATGCACAAAACAAGCGCCATCAAGGGCACCGAAGAAATTACTTTGTTCATTATCACTCCTTTAACCAAACAGCAAAACCGCCCATTCCCCCAAAATACGGGTTTCACCCGACATGCCTTAATCTAATCTTTTTTCCCGCAAAAAGCGCATGCAGTGCGAACAAAATATGTTGACATTTTGTAAAAACAGGAACGGACCCCTTTCCCGGGCAGGGTTCTTTTTTTTCTAAATTGCCTAGCGTGATTGTCCCCGTCAAAAAAATATCCGCCGCAGTCGGCCTCGCACTCGCAATATCCTCCGCGTACGCACAGGCCGATTCTGCGAACGTAGCCACCGACTCCGCCGCTGCCGACACATCGCATTTCCAGTGGTGGAGCGCCGTGCCCGTACTCGGCTATACCGAGGAGACGGAACTGCAGTACGGCGCGATGGTGAACTTCTTCATTCCCTCCTCGTTCAAGGGCGGCAACTCGCAGGAGATAGACATCGCCGCCTACGGTTCCACGCGCAAGCAGTTCCAGTTCGCGGCAACTCCCTACTTCTACCTCGCGCACGACCGCATCTCGGGCTGGCTCGACTTCCGCTACCAGAACTGGGTGGGGCACTTTTTCGGCATCGGGAACGACGTCGACATGGACGACTACATCAGCTTCGACCGCGAGACGTTCTTCTTCATGGCGCTCGTGGAATCGAACCTCGGGCTTCCGCCTTCACTCCAGTTTTTCCGCTACGGCATGGTGCTCGACATCAACCACAGCACGATGGAGTTCAAGGAATACGACGGCGAAATCGCGCTCCCCGCAAACGCGGACGGCTGGCGCACCGCCCTCGGCTACCACCTCACGGTAGACACGCGCGACAACCCCAACTGGGCGCGCCACGGCATGTACCTGCAGTGGGAACACCGGTTCTACACCGACGCCATCGGCGACTTCGGGTTCACGTACCAGGAACTTGACCTGCGCACCTACGGCGAGACCATCTGGAACACCTCGATGGCGGTAGGCCTCGTGTGGCAACGCTCCGACGGCGACGTCCCCTTCGAGTACATGGCGGGCCCCGACGGCATCAAGCGATTCCGTGGCGTGGAGATGAAGTACTTCCGCGACAACCAGGCACTCATCATGCAGGTGGAACTCCGCAAGGAACTCTTCTGGAGGCTTGCGGGCGACATCTTCTTCGAAGGCGGCAAGGTCGGGCCGTATTTCAGCCAGCTGTTGCGCAACGAGTGGCACCGTTCCGTCGGATTCGGCGGCAAGTTCGCGCTCAACAAGAGCGAGCGCCTTTACGCCCGCGCCGAATTCTCGTGGGTCGACTTCAAGAGCCTCGGCATGACGTTCTACTTCCGCGAAGCGTTTTAAGGTGATTTAAATCACGGGGCGAAGCGCGCACCTGAAGACACCTGTATACAGAAAAACGCGGACTCCGGGGTGGAATCCGCGCTTTTTATTTTGAGATAGAATAGCTTGAAAGACCCTAGTCCTTGATGCTCGTCCAGTCGAGCACGCCCTTCTTGTAGAGGTAGATGTAGCCCGCTTCGAGGATGAACAGGAACCCGAGGAGCACGATCAAAAGCTCCCAGCCGCCGGCGAGGAACTGGACCGTCCAGGGGTAGAGGAACGCCACTTCCAGGTCAAAAACGAGGAAAAGCATGGCCACCATGTAGTATTTCACGGGATAGCGCTCGTTCGCGGTACCCGAGACATGGGCAAGGCCGCACTCGTAGGCAGACCCCTTGATAAGCACGTTCTTGATCTTGCCCGGGTGCAAAAACCAGTTGGCAAGCAGGAGGATTGCGGGAATGCAGAGGGCCATGATGACCAGGATGGTCATGGCGAACGTCGTGTCGAAAACTTCAACATTACTCATAGTGATAAAAAATATAGTAAAAAACTTTTTTCTGTTAACCTCCCCTTATGTAAAGTATATTTGGGGATATGAAAAGACTATTTGCATGTGTGGTTATAGGCGCAGTGGCGCTTTTCTGGGGTTGCTCCGATACCGCGAGCGGCCCGGTCACCCCCCCGATCGATGACGGCACCTCCGAAATCGAATCCTCCGATTCCAGTTCCCCCAAGAGTTCCGCCGGCAGCACGTCCAGCGACAGTTCCAAGCCAGCTTCGTCCACCTCGAAGGACACCGTCACCATCGTACAGCACGTGAAGGACACCTCGGGGAAAAGCGAAGAACTCAGCTACTACAGCAGCGGCATCTTCTGCTGGACCGAAGGTTGCGAGAAGGACTTCATCTCCTCCTCTTCGGCCGAATCCAGTTCTAGCGACGAGATTATCATCGCGGCTTCGTCCGCATCCGTCGAACCGCCGACCGTGAACGGCAACACCATGGTCGACAACCGCGACGGCAAGAGCTACCAGCTCAAGAACGTGGGCGGCAAGCTGTGGATGGCCCAGGACCTCGCCTTCAAGAGCGGAAACAGCATGTGCTTCGACGACAACGATGCGATGTGCGAAAAGTACGGAAGACTCTACGCTTATGTCGCCGCCACGAAGGCCTGCCCTCCGGGCTGGAGACTCCCGAACCGAAACGAAGTGACGACACTCTTTGCCGATGACACCTACCCGTGGAGCTACAGCGGTCGCTGCAAGGACGGCAACTGCGACTTTACGGAAAAGATGGGCTTCCACTGGACCAGCGCCACCCCGCAGGACGGCGACAAGAACTTCGACTCGAACAAGGGTGACAGCTACGCGGTCATCATCGTGGAGAAGGAGCCTGAGTACGCCGGAGAAGGAGCCGATCAGAAGTTCTTCCAGGTCGACTCCAAGACCAAGTTCTTCAGCGTGCGCTGCGTGCAGGAATAATAAAGTCGGCGCAGTATTTCGCGACCTGTTCGCGGACGCTGTTGCCACGGACTTTTCCGAGCAAATCGACGATATCTTCAAGCGGAGCAGCCATAAAGGCCTCCGCGCTTTTGTATCTGGAGAGAATCTTCACGCGGGTCTCGTGCCCCACGCCTGGCATCTTGAGCCATTCCACTTCCAAATCCTTCTTGCGCTTGCTCCGCTGGTACGTGATGGCGAAGCGGTGCGCCTCGTCGCGGGCGTTCTGCAATAGTTTCAAAGCGGGGCTCGTGCGGTGCAGCACGATGCTCTTGCGGTCGTCGGGAAACACGATTTCTTCGAGGCGCTTCGCAAGCCCGATGAGCGGCAGGTCCTTGTCGTGCCCGAGTTCCTTCAGAATCTGCATGGTGGCATCCACCTGGCCCTTACCGCCGTCGCATACCCACAGGTCGGGCATGGGCGTACCTTCGTCTTCGAGCCTGCGGATGCGTCGCGTCATCACCTCGCGCATGCTCGCGAAGTCGTCCACACCCGTTACCGTCTTGATGATAAACTTGCGGTAGTTGCTCTTGTCAGGCTTGCCGTTCTTGAAGGCGACGAGACTTGCCACCGTGTTCGTGCCCGAGAGGTGCGAAATGTCCACGCACTCGATACGGAAGGGGGTCTTCTTGAGGCCCAGCACCTTCTGCAGTTCAAAGACACTCTGGTCGATTTCGCTGTATTTTTGCACCTCGGCGCGCATCTCCACCAGAATCATGTCGGCGTTCGCGCCCGCAAGCTTCAGGAACCCGAGTTTCTCGCCACGTTGCGGGTTCGTGATTGCCACCTTGTGGCCCGCCTTCTCGGTCAGGGCCTGCGCGAGCGGTTCCGTATCCGGCGAGTCTCCGGCAATGCCGCCCTCGTCGCCAAGCCCGAGGGGAACGTCAGTCGCGATTTCGCCCGGGATAAACTCCAAGTCCATGTACCACTGCAAAAGCATCTGCCGGAAAATCTCGGTCTCGTCCTCTTCCAGCTTGCATTCCAGTCGGTAGTGGCGGCGCCCGCAGAGCACGCCGTTCCTGTACTCGAAAATCACTGCGGCCGCCATCGTGCCGTTCCGGCGCAGGCTCAGCACGTCCATGCACAGGCGCGCATCCGTCACGTCGGTCTTCTGGTGCACGCCCGTCGCCTTCAGGGCCTGGATGGCGTCGCGCTTCTTCATCGCGGCCTCGAAATCCAGCCTCTCGCTCGCCTCCTGCATTTCCCGTTCCCACTGGGCAATCAGGTCGTCGCGTTTCCCGTTCAAGAGCATCTGCGTCTGGAGTACCGCCTGGTGGTATTCCTCCTGCGTAACGAGCCCCGCGCACGGGGCGCCACACCGCCCTATGTGGTAGTTGAGGCAGGGCCTCGCGGGTTTTGCCAGCGGGAGCTTCAGCTTGCACTCGCGTATCTTGAACAGGCGGGCGGCAATGTCCTGCAGCTGGCCTATCATGCGGGAATTCATGTAGGGCCCGTAGTACTGGCAGCCGTCCTTACGCACCGCGCGGGAAAGGAACAGCCTCGGGAACGGCTCGTTCACCGAGAACGCGAGGTAGGGGAAATGCTTGTCGTCCTTCAGCAGCACGTTGTACTTGGGCGTGTGCTTGCGGATGAGGTTCGCCTCCAGGATTAGCGCCTCGGACTCGCTCTCGGTAATAATCCACTCGATATCGCGTATATAGGGCAGCATGAGCGTCGCCGCGCGGTGACCTGCGTGGTCGCTCCCGTCGAAGTAGCTCCGCACGCGGTTCTTGAGCACCTTCGCCTTGCCGATGTAGATAATCTTCCCCTGGGCGTTACGCATGATGTAGACGCCCGGCAACGCGGGGAGTTCGGCAAGCCTGCGCTCGATATGTTCGCTAACGGGAATCACTGACCTACAAGGTAAAATTTATTTCCCGGACCCGCACTAGCCGCAACGATATTTTTTCTCTTTTTTTTGTTACATTTGCGCAATTTTTTTATATATCTTTTTTTATGGAAACTGTTCCATCGATTTTTTCACGGAGTCAAAATGAACCTAGAAAACATCAATCTCCTCTCGCAAAAGGTTGACGGGGTCCTCGCGACCGTCCGCAACCTCCGCCAAGAGGTCGCCTCCCTGAAAGGGGCCCTGGACGGGGCACGAGCCGAACTCCAGGACAAGAACATCCTGCTGGAAAACGCGAACGCCGAACTGGCGGACTGCAAGGCTGCCCTTGAAGCCCGAGCCAACCAGGCCGCCGCACAGGACGACGCCATCAACCAGAAACAGGGCGCCATCGACGACCTCAACCGCAGCCTCGAGGACATGAACGCGAAAGTCCTCGAACTGCAGAACCTGGTGAACCAGGGCAACGAGAACCTGGAAAACGCGAAGAACGAGATTTCGAGGCTCAACGGAGAAATCGCTTCGCGCGACGAGCAGGCGGGACAGTTACAGGAACAGGAAAACCAGTTGCGGATAGACCTTGCCGCGTCGAAAGCGAACGAGTCCATCCTGAACGGGAAAATCGAGGAACTGAACAAGGCCATCGCCGATAAGGACGCCGCCATCGAAGCGCTCAATGCCGAAAAGGCGGGGCTCAACGAGACCATCCAGGCCCAGGGTGACGAAATCCTGCAGGCACAGGAACGCTTCAAGCAGATGGTTTCGACCATCGAGACCGAACTCGGCACCGAGATTCCGGTGCGGGTAGCCTTCTCCGAAGACGCCGAAGCAGCCGCCGAGGAAGGCGCCGGGGCGGAAAGCGCAGAGAGCCCGGCCGAAGCCGTCACAGAACAGCCCGCCGACAATGCGGCCGCTGAAGAAGAGGAACCCATCGAAATCCACCCCGCCAATGAGAAGGAACCGGACCTTTTCGCGAGCAATGGAGGCTCGCAATCCGGTTTTTTCGGCTAAGGTGGCTGATGGATGACGATCCATTCGGCGTAGGAATGAAATAATGGCAGAATTGAATCTACACAGGCCCGTCAGCGTGACTGTCGCCAAGGAACGGCTGCAGATCAAGACTGACCTTCCCGACGGGGACATCAAGGAAATCGTCGACTTCATCGACGAGCGCTATGCCAGCTACGATCGGTTCAAGCTAGAAGCGGGCAAGAAGATGGCGCTGCTCGCCCTGGAACTCGGACAGCAACTTTTCGAGATGCGGAAACTGCTGCACCAGGTCAAGGTGGAACGCGACGAGCTCAACAACAGCATCAAGGAAATGGCGGCCCTACTCGACGAAGGGCTCGACCGCCCCGAGAAAGCTGACGACTGGATGTAGGCGGCCATTTGCCTATTTTTACAATACTCTGACAGACAAAATACAAATTAAGCGCTTTTTTCGCTTGATTTTATGCCCCCATAAAGGTATATTTGGGATATAAGGCATCGCACGGATTAACGCCCGATCTAACAAGATATAATCAGCTCGTGGCTCTTGGTGTCCAGTTTAGGCGCGCTTCGACGTGAAAAACGAAACAACAAGGCACTGCTATCTTTTCAGAATAGTAGCTTCGAGTGTTCCACCGTGACGGATGCCTTTTTTTGTACCCTGAACTTGCCCAAGGTCATGCCTTCGGCTTCTGGCAGGCGCGGATAATCATGAGCTGCGCCGGGACGTAGAACCACCAGATGAAGTTCTTCGAAATTGCGGAAACCGTCTGCAACGCACCGTGGTCTTCACCCGAAAGCAGCGAGAGGCCAACGAGGACATCGCCCACGAAGAACGCGACCATGCCCCAGCGGATGCACCTTGCGTTCTTCGCAGGGAAGTAACCCTTACGCGGGGCGAGGATGCCCACCACCATCGACATGGTAAGGATTACGCCATAGACGGCGACAGTTACGATCGTCACGTTTTCGAGCGTAAGTTCAAGCACTCCCCCGCCGAAAATGCCCGACGCGGCCCCCAGCAACCCGCAAAGGAACAGGTGACCCGAGGGTCTGCTAGTGTCGGAATCGGATTTTCGCGAATGCCTGTAGATAAGCAGCGTCTGGAAGACCATGAAGAGCGCGATACCGAGGACGTCGCTGAGGTCGTGCTCGGAAGGCACGACAAGCTTGATAACACTGAAGCTCGTGTCGGCAAGAAAGGAGAAGACGAACGCTATCCGGAGCAGCCTGCCGTCGCGTTGCGAAAAGGCGTCGCGCGACACGACGAACGCGAGAACCGTAAGCAGCAGCGACATGGAAAACTTGGTAATGAATTGCAGCGTCCCCGCATCGGCAAGGCACTGGCCAACGGCGCCGCAGGTGTAGAAATCATACCAGTCCTTGCCCGTAGTGACGACAAGAAACACGGCCATCAAGGCAAGAATCACCCTTTGCGCAACGCTCTCCAAAAACATGCGCAAAAGAATAGCAAAAAAACTACGGACCGGTTTTTACTGTATCCGGACGCGGTGGATTTGCACGCCCTGCCTCACGATGTACACGCCGGGGAGCCGGATCCGCTTCAGCGACGTGCCGAGGAAGCGTCCCTGCATGTCAAATACCTGGACAGGCTCGTTCGCATTGAGCTTGCTTGCGTCCAGTTCACCGGCAAGACCGCGTAGGCCTATCGCCACCGAAGTGTCCGTGACGCCGGTGTCGTTCACGCTCGTATCCGGTTCCACGAAGGGGTGCGCCGGATCGTCTACGATGACCTTGAAGGTCACGGAGCCTTCGCAGCCCGAGGCGTTCGTGTGGACCGCCTTGTAGTAGCCGCTCATGGTGCCGTCCATCTTGCCGATGTGGATTTCACGGTTCGTGGAGGTAAAGCCCTTCGGGCCGCTCCACACCCAGCGTCCGCCTTCCCACGGATGCGGGCCAATCGAGAGCGAATCGCCCTTGGAAAGCGAAATCTCGGTCGCGGTGGACCAACCCTCGTTATTGTTGATCTTCGAATACGGGATGATGGAATCCGGCTTGCATGCGCCACCTTCGGCGCCTTCGATCACCATCGTGGTAATCGTGTTGGACTTCGCGGTCATCGAAAGCGCCTTGCCCGAAACCACGATATCGGATTGCTTGGTGAGGCTGCCCGGCAGTTCAAAGCGCACCACCTTCGCGCTCGTGCCAATCTTCACGAATTCACCCAAATCAAATTCATACTTCACGTCGCTTGAGCCGCTGTTGCGCACGATAAGCACCAGCGCTCCCTCGGGCGTGAGTGCCGCAAGCGTGTTGCCGTTGTCGCTATCGATAATGCGCGAACCCGGACGGATGTAGCGGCTGAATGCGGCATGCATGTAGTAACGCGCGTTCGGGCTGAAAGTCTGCTTGCTGTGGTTCAGCGCGAGACTGCGCCAGTTTTCGGCCGGGTCGCCAATCTGCCAGTCCACCCAGGCGCTCGCCTTCATGTCGCGCAGGTCCGCAAGAATCACGCCCGCCATCCAGAGCGCAATGTTCTCGTCGCCGCTCTTGTGAAGCGGGCCCGTTTCGGACTGCCAAACCTTCTTGTCTTTCGCGAACGCCGCATTGAAAAGTTTGGCGCGGTTATCGCCGCCGGAATAGCTGTGCGTGTTCACCTGGAACATGTAAGAGAGCGCTTCGCCGCTGTACTTGTTGAACTGGTTCAGGGCATCGCCAATGTTCGTCTCGTCGGCGGCACTCACCGAAGTCTCTGGGAACAGGCCCTTCTTCTGAAGCGCCTTGCCGAGTTCCACAATCATCTTCGTCTGGTTGTTCTTGAACCCGCAACCTTCCTGCCCGCCATTGGACTTCCACCAGCCGGCACTCGGCTCGTTGAACGGTTCCACCGTACGGAACGTAATTCCCCATTCCTTCTTGAAGTGCAGCGCCACTTCGGAGAGGTAGTCCGCGAAGTCGTCGAAATAGTCTTCCTTGAGGTTGTCGCTGCCGTCGCTAGAGCCCGAGACGCAGCCGCTCTTCGTCATCCACCACGGGGGCGAATTGCTGAACGCCTCGAAAATCGGGTCCTTTACGCGCTTGGAAAGTTCAATCGCAATCGTACGCTGGTACGGGTCCGCCGTCCAGTCGTAGCTTCCCTTTTCCGTGGGCTTGTAGCCAGGAACGTTCGCGCCGCCGTCGCCCTTCGTGAGGTGATTATGGCCCGGCTGGTCGCCGCCGCCGATGTTGTAGCGGAAAATCGTATAGCCGAGGCCCGTATCGGGGTCGGCAATCGCACCCAGAAGCTTGCTGCGGTTCGCCTCGCTCCAGGCGCCCGCCTTTACGGCCCACCAGCAAAGACTCGTGCCCCAGCCCTCGAAAACCTGATACTTTTTGCCAGGGTCGACAACGACCTTCGTTTGGGCATGTGCGGGAGAAACGATACCCGCGAGGCCCGCGACAAACGCCGACATCGCCAGAACCGCACCGGATACTCCAAAATTCCTTTTTTTCATAAACCAATCCCTTTCTTGCGCCATGTTATTTTACATAGCCTGATTATAAATATACCCTAACAACTGGGGATTGTCAAATGTGGACTTTTGGGGGCCTATTTCGGGCCTATTTAAGGTCTAATAGTTCAGGGCGATATAGGCCGTACCGGAACCGAAACGGCGCTTGAACGACTCAAATTCATCCCACAGGGCGTCCCATGCCACGCCGAGTTCCAGCTGCAGCGCCGAATTGCGGAAGAGGACGATACCGGCTTCGAGTCCGCCAGCCAGGCCCAAGGCGACGACTTCGTCAAAATTCTCGTAGTGGAAGTCCAGCTGTCCTCCGATGCCGAAGCCGCCCCCGAAGAACGGAGAAACGGCTCCTGTGCTCGTGTAGTAGCGGGCGCCGATAAGGAACACGTCGTGAAGTTCCCAGCCCTTGCCGACGACAAAGTTCGTGTTGTTCACCATGGTGATGGCCGCATGCGCGGAGACCTCGAAAATCCTTGCGTAGTGGAAAGCGAAGGTAGCGTTCCAGGAGCGTTCCTCGTCCCTGTCCTTGCCGTCCTTTATATCCTTGGGATTTGCGAAGTAGTCGTAGTTATGCCATATCGCGGCACCCACGCCGAAACTGTTGTAGTTGCGTGTCGGGCGTTTTTCGCCGACAGGTTCCTCGGTTTTCGCGGCAGGGGCTTCCTCGACCTCGACAGTGACGACAGAAGTGTTCACGGGGAGCGGTTCCTTTTTCGGCGCGGTGGCAGAATCTGCGGCAGGCTGCGGAGCAGGTGCCACCGCGACCGGTTCAGGCGCGGGTCCAGCCGGGGCTTCGGGCTTCTTTTCGCCCAGCGCCGAAAGTACCGCCTGCTCGATTGCCGCGTCGAGGGCATCGACGCTCGCCGCCTTCTGCTTTCCCGAACCGACAACCACGCCCGCCTTGGCCTGCTCGCATACGACGATATAGGAGGAACCCATCGTCATGATATTCGTGCGGAGCTGAATCTCGGTGCTGTCTTCCACCGGAGTGTTTCCGGACTGGCTCACTGCTGCACGCACGAGCGAGTTCACGATCTGGGGAGCATCGGGAGAGAAATCGGCTCCGGATGGGGCAACAACTTGAACATCGGCAGCGAAGGCTGCCGCGGCCATCGAAACGACGAAAGCGAGAGTCTTTTTCATATCCATAAAATACAAACAAAAAAAGCAATAGTGGAGCATCACTTGTCCGATAATCTTCAAAAAAAGGTATTTTTTAGCCATGGATTTTAAAAGGAGCATCCAAGACTGTTGCAAACGGGAGCGCATTTCGCAAGAAATGTTCTGCCAGCGTCTCGGGTGTACCATGAGCGAACTGCGGTATGCCGGAAACTGGTCGCGAATCGCGCACGGAGCCTGGGTAGCCTTCGGAGCAAAGCTCGAAGGCTACGAGCCGCGTTCCTCCCGCGAGGAGAGGGCCTGGGCCGAACAGCTGCTCCCCTGGATACGCAGGTTCCCCGTGAAGGCCCTCCAGAAACGCGGGCTCCTCCCGCACGGAACGTGCGGGGCAGGCTCCGTGCGCGACGTACTCCGGTTCATGGGAGTCGGCGGACGCGAAGGCTTCGACAAGACTTACGCCTTTACGCTCGACAGCGTGGCGCCCCAGGTCTACGCCGCATGGATCCGCATCGGAGAAACGCTCGCATCCGCAGATGCCGCCAAGTCCAAATCGACATTCGCGGTCGACAAGGACCTCCTCGCCCGCAACCTGAAAACGCTCACGCGCAATTCGGGAGTCGGCCTGCGTTCCGCGATCGCAAAAGCACTGCGCGACAGCGGCATCGGATACATCGAGGTGGAACCATTCATCGCCGCGCCATACCCCACCTGCGCTAGCTTCTGGATCGGAGATGCCCCCTTTATCCAGGCTTCCACATCGAGGATAAACGATTCTGTGTTGCTCGAAAGCATATGCCGTACCGCATGGCATATCGCTGCACACCCGCGCAGGCGTTCCTCCTTCCTTGTCGCCCCATGCAACGCCCCAGCATCCCCGACGCAAAATACCCAGGACGCCGAAGCACAGAAGTTTGCAGGCGACCTGCTGCTTCCCGAAGCCGACGAATGCAGGCTCATCTGCTGCGGCCGTTTCGAGGAAGACCGCTGCATCCGCTATTTCTCCCGTACGCTCCGCGTGCGCCCCGGAATCCTCGTGGAACGCCTGCAGCAGCAGGGGAAGCTTCCGCGTCGCACTCTCCTGAACGATTTCAAGGTTGCCGTATAGGCAAAAATTTTTTATGAACAAAGCTGCCATCATCGTTGCCGTATCCATGCTCCTGAGCCGCGTGCTCGGAATCTTCCGCGAAATGCTCCTGGCCCACGCCGCGGGCGTCTCGCTCGAGAAGAACGCGCTCGACCTCGCCTTCATGATTCCCGACATCCTGAACCATGTGGTGAGTACCGGGTTCCTCTCCATCATCTTCATCCCGATCTTCACGGGCTACAAGGTCGCGGGCGACGAGAAGGGCGGATGGAAATTTTTCAGCAACGTGCTGAACACCTTCGGCCTCGTGCTCCTAATCCTCGTGGTTCCTGCATTCATCTGGATGAAGGAACTCCTGCAGCTCCTGACCGTCGAGGGCGCCACCCCGGAACTCATCGAGCGCGCCTCCTACTACGGCCGCATCATCCTGCCGGGCCAGGTGTTCATCTTCGTGGGGAGCATCCTTGTCGCCGTGCAGCACACCCGCAAGCAGTTCCTGATCCCATCGCTCACCGGCCTCATCTACAACGTGGCGATTGTCGGGGGCGGCGCCGCGGGCATCGCGCTCACCAGGTACACCGGAACAGACTACGGCCTCGAAGGGTTCGCCTGGGGCGTCCCGGTCGGAGCGTTCATCGGGTTCTTCGCGCTCCAGATTTTCGGCGCAAAGCGCGGAGGCGTGCACTACGACCTCATCATCCAGCCGACACACCCGGATATCGTGCGCTACTTCAAGATGATGTTGCCGATGTCACTGGGCGTGGGCTCCATGTTCGGGCTCGAATTCATCATCCGTAGTTTCGGCGCGAACTTCGGCACGGGAGGCATCTCGAGCCTCAACTACGCCTACCGCGTCATGTACACGCTGGTGGCGGTATTCGGGTTCTCCGTATCCGTCACGAGCTACCCCGACATGGCGCGCCTCGTCAAGGAAGGCGATTTCGGGCAACTCAACCGCAAAATCTGGAAGAGCCTCTCGCGCATGTTCTGCATTTTGATTCCGGCAGTGGTTGCCGTGTGGGCGCTCAGCTTCCCTGCGGTGCGCATCCTCTTCGAGCGTGGTGCCTTCCAGCGCGAAACTACCGAAGCCATTTCCGAAATCCTCCGCTGGTACCTGCCCGTGAGCCTCGGGCTCTGCCTCCAGGCGGTGCTCGTCCGCAGTTTCTACGCCTGCGAGCGCATGTGGGTGCCGACGCTGCTCAACACCGGCATCTTCGCGGCAACCATCCCCGCCTATATTCTGCTCGGCGCTCCCGAAGCGGGGCTCGGCATCAAGAGCGTCCCCATCGTCGGCGCCACGGGAGCAATCCTCCAGGTCATCTCGATGATTTTCATGTGGGCCAAGAAAAACGGGACCGACGGCATGAAGGACGCCCTCCTCAACATGCTCCGCGCGCTTGTCGCCTTCGGTATCATGATCTGTGCCGCCGTGGGCCTCGACCGCGTGTCGGGAGAGTTTGTCCGCAATACAAGTCTCGTGGTGCTCGTCATCTATGCCTGTGCGGCGGGCCTTGCGCTCTTCACGCTCACGCTCATCGTGCAGCGCTACCTCGGCAGCAAGGACGCGAAGGACATCCTGAACGAGCTCCTGGGCAAGGTACTCCGCAAGCTGCACCTCGCAAAGTAGCGCTTTGTCGCCCAAATAGCGCCATTTGTACGGGAGACGTCTACCGTCTTTCCAAAAAATGATTATTTTAGTAAGTGAAAGGTCGAACAACCATCCAACACCTATAGGTAGATATGTCCGCAAGAGTCACCAGCAGCGACAAGATTGAAGATTTGTTCCCGGAAACCCCCGTCCGGAAGATTATAACTCCGATAGAACGCCTGATGAAGGTGGAAACGACCGGCGGCATCGTCCTTATCATCATGACGCTAGCGGCCCTCCTCTGGGCCAACCTGAGTCCCGAAACATACCATCACTTTTGGCACATGCCGTTCGCGCTCACGATAGGCAGCTGGGTCGGTTCCGCCGACCTGCACTGGCTCATCAACGACGCGATGATGACGGTATTCTTCTTCAATATCGGCCTCGAAGTCAAGGGCGAGATGACCTACGGCGAACTCCGGAACCCCAAGGCGGCGAGCCTGCCCGTGATTGCCGCTGCGGGCGGCATGCTTTTCCCTGCACTCATATACCTGCTCCTTTGCCCGCATGGCGACAACAGCGCCACACACGGATGGGGCGTCCCGACGGCGACCGATATCGCATTCGTGGTGGGCTGCATGGCCATTCTCGGCAAAAAGGTGCCGCATGCGCTCCGCGTGATGATCCTGACCCTCGCCATTGCCGACGATATCGGCGCGATTCTCGTTATTGCGATTGGCTACCCGAGCGGAGACGGCATCAACTTCATCGCCCTCGGTACCGGTTTTGCCCTGCTCGTGCTTATCAACGTGCTGTTCCGCATCGGTGTCCGCAACCTGCTCCTGCACGGCCTGATAGGGATTTCTGTCTGGGCGTTCTTCGTGAAGAGCGGCGTGCACCCGACTATCGCGGGCGTGCTGCTCGGGCTCTCGGTTCCGGCGAAGCCTGTGCTCGCGAAGGGCAAGCTCGCCCACTTTGCGGGTAGCGTCGGCGGTGCGCTTTCGGGCGAGGCCAAGGACCGCAACGAACAGTACGAGGTGTTTACGCTCTTGAAGCGCGGCGCACGCGAGAGCATCTCGATGCAGGAACGCTTCTTCAAGCCACTCGTGCCGTGGGTGAACTTCTTCATCATGCCGCTGTTCGCGCTCAGCAACGCGGGTGTCGAAATCAAGCTCGGCGGCGTGGAAGTCCCCGTGATGGGCGCGGTCGCGCTTGCGCTTATCCTCGGCAAACCCATCGGCATATTCCTCTTCAGCCTGCTCGCCGTGAAGATCGGCGTGTCGGTGAAGCCCAGCTACAGCTGGAAGGTGCTGTGGGGCGGCGGTATGCTCGCGGGTATCGGCTTTACCATGGCGCTATTTGTCGCGAACCTCGCCTTCGACGTGGGCGACCGCCAGGATTCCGCGAAACTCGGCATCTTGCTCGGAAGCTTCTGCGCGGCAATCCTCGGTACGATATACATGAACATCGTGTCAAAGCCGCATAACGAAACCGAAGAGGCGAAGAGCGAAGCGGCCTAGGTCCGCCGAAAGAATGCCCCATTTCGTCTACATGCTCCGCTGCGCAGGAAACCGCATCTACACGGGCTACGCTGTCGATGTCGAGGCGCGGTTCGAGCAGCACAAATCCGGCAAGGGCGCGAAATTCACGAAGGCATTCCCGCCGGAATGCATATTGCGCAAGTTCGAACTCGAAAGCCACGGCATGGCCCTGCGCCTGGAAGCGCGCATCAAGAAGCTGCCGCGGCCGCAAAAGGAACTTCTCGCAGCGGGCGACCCAGAACTTGCAAAGAAGCTGCTCGAAGAACTAGCTGACAATTAAATCCACGACCAGGAATACGGCCATGATGACGCTCGCGACACTCACGAAGCGGCGGACAAACGCGTTCCCCTTCTTCCTCTGCGTAAAGCTCCCGAGGTAGCCACCGAGCCAGGCTCCCGCCGCCATCACGATGGCGATGGGCCAGTCAATCTTCCCCATGATGCCGAGTGCCACGGTGCTTACGAGCAGGAACACGTTGGTAAGCGAGTTCTTGAGCGCGTTCACGTGGACGGCGTCCATTCCGGTGTAGCGCGTGAGCCCGAAAATCTGCACGAACCCCACACCCACCTGCACGATGCATCCGTAAACCGCTATGCCGAAGAATCCGAGCGCGCCTTTCCAGGTGAGCTTTTCGGGGGGTGTCGCGGGAGGCTTGCCGAGGATGTCCTTGCGGAGGTTGCTCATGACCACCACGACGCAGATGACGACCGCGAGAATCGCCTGGAACATCTTGTCACCGATGCGCACGAGGAAGCATGCGCCCACGAGAGCGCCCAGGAAGGTGGGAACCGCAAGCTGCATGAAGATTTTCTTGTTCAGGTAGCCGTGCTTCATCAGGTTGAACGCGCTGCTGAAGTTCCCGATGATAAGCCCGATGCGGTTCGTGCCGTTCGCGACGGTCGCGGGCATCCCGAGGAAAATCATGATGGGCAGGCTGAGCGTGGAACCGCCGCCCGCGATGCTGTTGATGAGGCTAACTACTGCCCCCAGCACAAAGAATGCGGGGTACTGCGCGTATTGCCACACTTCGGAATCTATCATTTCGCGAGTTCCTTCTCGAGGAAGCTCTTGTTGTCTACGACCTTCTGCTTCTGCGTGTATTCGGGGTATTCCGCGAGGCACTTGTCAAGCGGCCCGATGGCGTCCTGGAGCAACTTCTTTTTCTTTGCTGCGTCCTTCTGCTTCTGCGCCTTCGCGAATATCTGCGATGTGGTTTTGCGTTGCGCATTGCAGAACGTGTTGGCGAGTTCCTGGTACTTCTCGCCCGCCTCCTTGCGCAGCTTGCTCGCCTTGAGCTTGGTGAGGATATCCTTCGCTTCGGCGAACTTGCTTGCCTTTATGAGGGTGTCGGCCTTCGCGAGTGCCTGTGCGGGGTCATGCGATTCCCAGTACTTCGCAGCTTCGGAATCGGCGGACTGCATCATTTCCTTGACGTGGTCGGTGTATTCCTGGATGCGGAGCGCCTGTTCGAAGTCACCATAGCGCATGCGGAATTCTTCGATCTTCTTGAGCGCTTCGGCGAATTGCGCCTGGTCATCGGCCAGCGCCTTGATCTGCGCAAATTCCTTCTTCGCCTTCTCGAGCGTATTGGCGAACGCGTTCTGCTTCTGGACCTTGGCCCAGTTCACAAGTGAATCGCCAGGGGCGAGCGCGATTAGGCTGTCCGCAATTTCTGCCACCATGCTGTAGGCGGACTTCACGCGGTTCATGTTCTGGATGGTGAGCACCAGCGGCTCGAACGCCTTCGCCTTCTCGGCGCGCGTCTTGCCGAACTCGTTCAGCATGGAATCTGCCTGGGCTTCCCAGGTGTTCCAGAGCGGCTTGATGATGCGGAAGCGCTGCAGGTAGGCGCTGGCGGAATCGGTGAGGCCTGTCGCGTAGAGCGAGTCGGCGTGTGCAAACACGCGGGCGGCGAGGGCCGGGAAGTCGGTATAGGGGTCGGGAGCCGCGGCAGCCGTCGCGGCCGGATTTTCACAGACAACGTTGTTCACATCCACACTTCCGTCACCGCCGTTTGCGGCAGGGAGCGAATCCGGAGTCGAGAGCCTGTAGCTGTCGAGCACGTCCGAAGTAAAATATGTCCGGCCTTCGTTTGTCGCGGAAGGTTCCGCCGTGGATTTCTTTGTCGCGGTTGCCGGTTGCATTTTCGCGTCCTGGGCCGTAGCCTGTTGCGCGGGCGCCGCCTGGCCCGGCGCGGCGGAGGATTCCGCCGGGGCGGCAGGCATTCCTGCCTGCTGCACGGTGGCATCCGTGGCGGGACAGGGGGCATTCCCTGCGCAGGCGGCGAGCATGAATGTCGCGGCCGAGAGAATCACCTTGCTAAAAAACTTGTTGTTCATCTTGTTTCCCATTTCACATCACACGCTTCTGATTACTTATTCCGCCTCGATAGGCACGAAGGCACCTCCGTCCATCCCTTCCGGCAAATCCCAGTCGTCGTCCTTGGGCATTGCGGCAGCCTTCGGTTCGGCGGGTGCGGGAGTTGCAGCGGGCGCAGAGGCCGGAGCAGGCGCAGCCGGAACGGAAGCTGCGGCAGATGCAGCAGCCGGAGCTGGCGTCGAATCGGGTTTTGCAGCCGGAGCCACCGGGACCTGCGCCGCCTGCACCGCAGGAATCGAATCCAAGGTAGTATGCGCCGATTCGGAACCGACGGGTGCGTTCGCCTGCGCGTCCGCACTAGCCGACGATTCCACGACGGCAGCGGCCGCAGGCATCGGGAGGCTCGTCATGATTCCCGATTCCGCGATGGATTCGGCGGCCATCTCCTGCACTTGCGGCGGTACGAATCCCGGAACCTCGAGCCAGGGTAGCGGGCGACCTGCCGTCCCCGCTTCGGTCACGTAGAGGCCCGTCATCGGGTCGACCGTAATCTCGCCGCGTTCGTTCGCGAGCTGCAGCGGCACCTCGCCCGTCGCGAGAATCGATATGTCGTAGAAGTCCACCATGTCGGGAATCTTCAGAATCTCGATTTCTTCCTTCGCGAAAGACGCCCACTGCGGAAGGCCGCCCGAGGCGCCCGCGATACGCGTCTTGCCCGACTTCAGCGGCTTGTTGTTGTCGAAGCCCACGTAGCTTCCGACGGCAATCACGGAATCGAGCGCGAAGCCCTCCTTCTCGTAGACGTACGTCGGGATGCCGCCCATGAACGCGACGTTCCTGTAGTCGTTGGTGGTACCGGTCTTGCCTACCACGGGGTAGCGCAGTTTCGTCTTCCCGTCGGCACTCACCACCGCGATGGAAGAATTCTGGCTCCTGGCCGTACCGTTCGTGAACACCGAACGCAGCATCGCGCCCATCTGCGAAGTGATGTTCTCGTCGAGCACGACCTTCGACTCCACCGTGTTCCTGAAGATGACGTGTCCGTTCCTGTCGCGGATTTCCTTGATGAAGCACGGTTCGTTCCATTCGCCGTCCTTGCACTTGTACACCTTTCCCGAAAGGATGGTCTGGTACGCCGTGCTGATTTCGCCGAGCGTAATCTCGTTCACGCCGAGCGGCATGCTGAACACCTTCTGTAGTTTCTGGTGGATGCCGATTTCGTGCGCGAACCGCGCGTATTCTGCCATCGAGAGCGAACGGCGGAAGTCCGGCCAGTAGCGGATGTTGTCGGGCAGCAGGTAGTCGATTTCGGAATTCACCGGGTCGATCATGGCGGAAAGCCGCTTCATGTCGGCGAGCGTGAAGTTCCGGAACAGTTTCACGGAATCGAGCGGCGGGAGCTTTTCCGAGACGTCGGGGTCGAGCTCCTGCATCTCGCGGGCACGGAGTATCTCGGAGTAGTTCTTGTAGTTGTGCGCGATGAACGCCTTGATCTTCTCGTCCTTCTTCGCCTGCTTCATCGCCACGTCGTTGTAGGTGCCGTAGCGCAGGTTCCTCACGTCCATCGCCTTGTCGAACTTGTCCTCGCTCTCGTAGAGAGCCGCAAGCCTGTACTGTGCCTTCGTGAACTCGATTTCACGCTTCACGTCTTCCTTCATGGTGAGCCCGAACTTGTCGCGGAGCCTCGCGAAGTAAGCCTTCGAATCCTCGTCGGGGAGCTGCGCGTAGCCGTTCTCCGCGGCGACGGCGTCGAACTGTTCCTGGTTGAGCCTGTCGAGAAGGTGGTCCAGAAGCCAGATGCTCGCGATGTTCTCGGAGCGGGTCGCCGCCCACGCGATGCTCACCACGTCGCCCTTGTTCTTGTGGTCGGGGCGCGGGAAGTAGAACTGGTTCACGTACTGGAACACGTTGAAGTCGTTCTCGAGCGGGTTCATGTAGTTCCAGTTATACTTGAGCGCGAGCGCATACAGGATAGGCTTCCAGCTGGAACCAAGCTGCCGTAGCGCCTTGAAACTGCGGTCGAAGTCCGTGTTGTGGAACCCGCCCTGGGAGGCGAGCACCCTGCCGTTCTGGATGGCCACGAGGCCGCCCTGCAATACCGGTTCCGTCTCTATCTTGCAGGGCACGAACCCGTTCACCTTGTTCTCGTCCGCGACGCTCACCAGGAGAATCGCGCCCTTCTTCATCTGGTTGCCGAGTACGGCGGCCGGGTCCTTGCCCACCTGCTTGCCGAACTCCTTGAGCGATTCCTCGCCCACCTCGCCCTTGAGCTGCCCGAACCCGAGCCGCAGCGCCTTGAGCGAGCCGTTCTCGTTGTACAGCACCGTATCGACCGCGCCGTAGAGGTAGTCGCCCTTGCGCGCGCTTACCGCCTTGTTCGCGAACTGCGCCTTCGGGAGCACGAACCCGCCGAGCTGCATCTGCAGGTTGCTGATGTTGTTCTGGAGTGCGCGCTTGGCTGCATCCTGGCTCTTCGCGTCGAGCGTCGTCACGATCTCGAGCTGCGCCTTGCGCCAGTCTCCGATGCCCTTTTCCTCGAACAGCTGCTGGTAATATTCGCCCGAAAGCTTCTCGTCGATGCGTTCGAGCGTCGTCGAGACGCTGAAGCGGAAGTTGCCGTGCTTGAAGTGCAGCGGTTCCGCGAGCGCGTCGTCCATCTGTTCCTGGTCGATATAGCTTTCCTCGACCATGCGGCCTAGCACGTAGCGGAGGCGTTCCTCGCCGCGCTTGATGGCCCTCTCGCGCCGCTCCTCCGTGCGCTGGATGAACGGGTCGTAGTTGAACGGTCCCTTCACGGAACCCGCGATGAACGCGCATTCCGCGAGCGTCAGGTCCTTGAGTTCCTTGTCGAAGAAATACTGTGCGGCGATCGCCACGCCCTTGCCCGTACCCGAGACGTGGAACTGGTTCAGGTAGAATTCGAGGATGTCTTCCTTGGAAAAGTGCCTCTCGAGCCTGAGCGCGTCGATGAGTTCTTTCCACTTGGCCTTGATGCTCCTCTCCTCGCGGCCGAGCACGTTCTTCGCCGTCTGCTGGGTGAGCGTGGAACCGCCCTGCCGCATGTGGCCGCTCTTGATGTTAGCGGCCATCGCGCGGAGGAACCCCTGCAGGCTGAACCCGTTGTGCGTCCAGTAGCCCGCGTCCTCGGCGGCCACGAGCGCGTTCACGATATCCTTCGGGATGTCGCCGTAGGGCACGTAGAGGCGGTGGTTCGCGTCGAAGAAGGCGCCGAGCAGGTTGTCGCCGTCGCGGTAGTACACGCGGGTCTCGCCCGAGAGCACCTGGAGGATGGTCTCGCGGTTGAACTGCTTGTCGGGGTCTCGGTCCGGGAGCACCTTGAACACCACGATGTAGGCGGGGATGCAGCAGATGAGCCCCACGAGGGCGAAAGCCGCCACGATCTTGAAAAACTTCACGAGCCTGGAACTCTTTTTCTTCTTTCTATCTTTTGCCATATGAGCCTTACAAATCGCCAAAAGGACCCTGCGGGTTGCGCAGAGCCTCTTTTTTTAGTCGAATATAGCTTTTTTTGCCGTCACCCCTTGAAAATCGGCCGAAAATTAAGTAAAATTAGTGTCCCCAAGATGGGAAGATGGCCGAGCTGGCCGAAGGCGCGTCCCTGCTAAGGACGTATAGGACTTAATCCTATCGCGAGTTCGAATCTCGCTCTTCCCGCTGCAAAGGTCCCCCGGAGCAATCCGGGGGATTTTTGTTTTTGATATTTTACCGGCTTTTTGCATAAAAAACGCCGGTTTTTACGTATAAGTTATATATTTCAAGAAAGTGCGGGGTAATAACCAGAATTTTTTTGAGGAGATTGTCTATGCGTAAGACCGTTCTGTTTTGCATGTCGGTAATCTGCGGGTTGTTCTGGGGCTGCTATGACGGCGAAACGGAATGCTTTGATACGAGAGAATATTTGATAATAAATGTTTTGTCCGCTACAAATATTGATAGCGCGATAATCAATATAAACGGATCTCAAAAATGCTATTTGAATGAAATTCGGTTATATGTAAAACGGGAAGATGAAAAATTTTTTTATGATGATGGGATAAATAAAAAAGTAGCTGACATAGAGCATTGCGACTCAGCAGAAAAATGTTTATCGTGGCAATCTGCGGGATGTATTCTAGGTCATTCTGATAAAATTGACGTTAATGCAAATTACGTTTCTGTACTTTTGTTTGATGGCCTCCAAGAAAAAAACATCAATATTGATAAGCCGCTTTCTGGAAAAAAAATTATCAATATAATTCCAGCATCGGATACTGCTGAATGGTTTGGTTATAAGGAAAATCCAATAAGACCGTTTCTTGATGTGTTTGATTCACCGGTTTCATCGAATCGTGGCGGTTGCTATGACGGCTATTGCGTTGCGACGCTTCCAATTGTAAAAGAAGAATATTGCTACGACAAGTAAAAAGAGGTAATGTGGTGCAAAAGTTATCTATAATAAGCCTCGTCTTGACAACCGCATTTTGCGGATCGTTCTGTGGTTGCTATGACGGGGAAACGGAGTGCTTCGGTTCGAGCCAGTTTGTGAGCTTGAATTTTTTGACGACCGGTAAACTGGATAGCGTTCATTTCTATTTAAATGAAGATAGAGTTTGCGATGGAAATATTGGTGTTTATTATGACCAAATTTTATGTTATCAAGATTCAAACGCTTTTTTAACCGCAATGATTGCAACGGAGTCTGATACTGACAAGTGTATTCTTTCGGATGAAAAATCAATATGGAAAGCGGTCCATTGCTTTGTTGGAAAACCATCTGATGGAGTAAATGTTGGCTCTGCAAAAATATGGTTGCGTATTTTTTATAAGAACGAATCATCTCGAGTTGAATTGCCTTTGGAATCTTTTGAAGGTAGCAATGTTAACATTATTGCCGAACATGATACAATTTCGTGGTTTGCTTATGATGAAAATCCAATAAGGCCATATTTTGATGATTATGAATCACCAGCTGCGTCAAATCGTGTAGGATGCCATGATGGCTATTGTATAGCGACGTTGCCAATGGCTGATAAGGATGTTTGCTACGACAAGTAAAAAGAGGTAATGTTGTGCAAAAGTTATCCAAAATAAGCCTTGTCTTAACAACCGCAATTTGCGGATTGTTCTGCGGTTGCTATGAGGGTGTAGATGTTGAGTGCTTTGATTCAAAGGAATATATCTCTATTCACATATTATCTACTACAAAGATAGATAGTGCAGATATCTATTTAAATGGGGAGCAGGTGTGTCATATAAACAATGCATATCACTTTGTTAAGCCTGCGAGTAAAGAGTATTTTTATGATAAAGATTTTCATAAGGTGTTGACCGGTGAAGATCTTTGCGACTCGTTAGAAAAATGTCCTTCATGGTATAATTTGGATTGTTATTTAAGAAAACCTCCTAATAAGATCAGAACCCAAGATACCATTGTTTCTATGCACTTATTTGAAGGATTGCAAAAAAAAGAACAAAATATAATCATACCAGCTATGGGCGGGAATAATATCAATGTCATTTCTGAACAAGATTCAGTTATATGGTTTGGTTATAAGGACAATCCCATGATATCCTTTTCTGAAGATTTTAGGTCTCCGGCTTCATCAAATCGTGCTGGCTGCTATGATGGTTATTGTGTAGCAACGTTGCCAATAAAAGATAAGGAATATTGCTACGACAAGTAAAAAGAGGTAATGTGGTGCAAAAGTTATCCAAAATAGGCCTTGCCTTGGCAACCGCGTTTTGCGGATTGTTCTGGGGTTGCTATGAGGGAATTGAGACGAAATGTTATGATTCAGATCAGTATGTATTTTTGAAAATTATATCTATGACAGATATTGATAGTGTTCATTTTTTTCTCAATAATCGGCGGGTCTGTGTGGTTGGATTAAGCGAAAACAAATACCAGTGCGACGATTCTACTCTAAAGGTTTCAGAGAATGATTGCCCTGTATGGAGTGTTTTTTCCTGTGGTCTCGGTCCTTTGGAGAATGTTGATTTTGATTCAAGTAAGATGAGCATAGAGATTTTTATAAAAGGAGACATAAATAATATAGAGACGGACTTCACTGTAATTGGCGGGAATTATATTAATGTCATTCCCGAACAGGATACTGCTGAATGGTTTGGTTATGAGGAAAATCCAATAAGACCGTTTTTTGATGTGTTTGATTCGCCGGCTTCGTCGAATCGTGGCGGTTGCTATGACGGCTACTGCGTCGCAACGCTGCCGATTGTAAAAGAAGAATTTTGCTACGATTTATCCAATTAAAAGCATATAAATTATTAGCAGCAACTCATGCAGAAAATGTCTAAAATATGCCTCATCTTAACGACCGCAATTTGCGGGTTGTTCTGTGGCTGCTATGACGGAGAAACGGAGTGCTATGATACAAAGGAATATATATCTATTAGCATACTATCCACTACAAAGATAGATAGCGTGGATATATATTTAAATGGGGAGCAAGTGTGTCATATAGATTACGCATATCATTTTGTTAAGCCTGCAAATAATGAGTATTTTTATGATGAAGATTTTCATAAGACGCTGAGTGGCGAAGATCTGTGCGACTCATTAGAAGAATGTCCTTCATGGTATGATTTGGGGTGCTATTTGAGAAAACCCCCTAATAAAATCAGGGCCCAAGACACCCTTGTTTCTATGCATGTATTTGAAGGACCGCAAAGGAAAGAACAAAAAATAATCATACCAGCTATAGGTGGAAATAATATTAATGTCATTTCCGAACAAGATTCAGTTATGTGGTTTAGTTATAAGGAAAATCCAATAAGGCCTTTTGCCAGTGTGTTTGATTCACCAGCTGCGTCAAATCGTGCCGGTTGCTATGACGGCTATTGCGTTGCGACGGTTCCAATTGTAGAAGAAGAATATTGCTACGACAAGTAAAAAGAGGTAATGTGGTGCAAAAGTTATCTATAATAAGCCTCGTCTTGACAACCGCGTTTTGCGGATTGTTCTGTGGTTGCTATGACGGGGAAATGGAGTGCTATGATTCAAATCAGTATGTATTCTTGAGGATTGTGTCAATTACAAATATCGATAGCGTACATTTTATTCTGAATGATCAACGTGTATGCAATAAAGAAACAAGTATTAACCAAAAATGGTTTTTATGTAATGATTCCACCAAAAAGGTTCCGGTTTATATTCAGCCATCTTCAGATAGTGTTCCTAGTGGTTGCGAACTGCGAGCAGGATTGTGGATATGTATGGAACATAATGATGGCCTAAGGCGATTGCAATCATTCGAATATAATCCTGATAATTGCGTTGTATCGCAGGCTTATCCTATTTGGAATGGATTTTTTTGCGAGGTAGGTCCGTTTGATGATGTTGAATTAGGTAAGAGTAAATTAAGTTTGCAAGTTTTTTCAGATGAAAAAGAAGTCAGGATAGAAACGGATTATGTTGTAGCGGGTGGATATAATGTCAATATCATCCCAGAACAAGATAGTTCTATGTGGTTTAGTTACAAAAATAATCCGCTAGATCTCATTGATAATGTTCCTGATCGCACAACTCGCAATGGATGCTATGATGGCTATTGCGTCGCAACGCTGCCAATTGTAAAAGAAAAATTTTGCTACGACAAGTAAAAAGAGGTAATGTGGTGCAAAAGTTATCTATAATAAGCCTCGTCTTGACAACCGCGTTTTGCGGATTGTTCTGCGGTTGCTATGAGGGCGAAACGGATTGTTTTCCGCCAGGAGCCAATTTTTATCTTAATTCGACATCGGATGTAGATAGCGTTCGTTTTTATTTGAACAGTGAACGAATATGTTATGAACGGTTGATTATTGAAGATGGACTATGTACAAATTGTGCCAAAATAAAAGGGAATCTTTTTGAGAATATAAGATGTCGAACCTCAGCCGAGGATGAGTCGTATAGTTCTTTGTCATTTGGTGACGAGTTCATTGATAGTTGCGTTGCGTCGGAGGAGTTTCCTATATGGAAGACTTTTGACTGCAGAATAAATGAAAAAATGTATAAGAAGACGATTGGTTCGTCAAAGCTGAAGGTACATATATTTTCGAGTAATAGAAGCGAAGAAATTGAAATAGGGATTAAAATTGCTAACGGAAATCACTATAACATAATTGCGGAACAGGATACAGCGGCGTGGTATAGCTATACCGCTGTTACTTTGAGGGATTATTTTGATTATTATGGGCCAGCAGATGCGTGGAAAAGGATAGATTGTTTTGACGGTTATTGTGTTGCGATATTGCCTATGGTTGACAAAGATGTTTGCTACGACAAATAAAAAAAAGACCAGTTCGGGCAATCCATAGGGGCCATATTCCATACGACGAGTGCTTTATAGAGCCATAGGTGTAAAAAAGGCCTTTTTTTGCGCGGGGTCACTTGTTTTCCGCGAAAAATTTATAGATATTACATGAGTAAATTGAACCAAGGAGTTTTTCTATGAAGACCAGCAGCTTTATTTCCGGACTCGCCCTCGGTGCCGTCGCCGCCATCGCCATCAACAAGAAGTTCTTCGGGTGCAAGTGCGCCGAAGGTGCCGATTGTGACAGCTCCGCCGTGAAGGACGCCGAGGAGACGGCCGAAAAGCTCCGCAGCTCCACCGACAGCCTGCTCGCCCAGCTGAGCAAGAGCAACGAGGAGAAGCACGAATCCGAAGCCAAGGTGAAGGAACTCGAGGACAAGCTCTCAAACAAAGAGACCGAGATCGAGAACCTGAAGAACATCATCGACGCGAACAACGCGCAGACCAAGAAACTCGAGGACGAACTCGAGCAGGTGAAGGCAGCGAAGTAATCCTGTCGCCTATTCCCCGGAACCCGGGCTCAAAGGCGACGTATCCCATGAGGCGTTAGGGCCTTCTCTCCAGGCCTTCTCCCTGGCGGCGTTCACGCGTTCCTTGATTTCCTGGTCGATTCTTACGACCGCTTGCGCCCCGCTGAAAAAGCCCTCGGGGCACTTTTTTTCTTTTTCGTCGTCATCCTTGTCCCGGAACATCTGCTCGATGAAAGAAGGTTCGTGCCAGTAGCCGTATTTCTCCGACCCCAGGATGACTCCGTCGCGTGACGCTTCGATGGACATCTTGCAGCGTCCATACGTGCTGCGGTAGACTGTGCACTCGCTCGTGTTCTCGCATTTCAGCACTCCGTTGACATAGAAGTCGTATTCGTCATCGTCGTCGGCCACGATGGTGACAGGTTGGATATTGACAGTCGAAAAAAAGACGGACGCGCAGCCGGTATGGAGCAGCGCACAGAATGCCAAAAGCGCGAGTATGGAAAGTTTAGCGGGTCTCATGATATTGAATATAGATTAAGCGGGGCCCGGCAGTACACCCGTTTGTATATAAAATAATGCGTTCCGTCGGAAAAATGCGAAAATCACCCCTCCATGGCAAAAAAGACGGTCTAAAGCTTATTTTTTGCTTAAACCTATTGACTTTTGAGAATGAATTTTATAAAATTGAATTGTATACAATCAAATACGACGAAACACCGTCAGCAACACCCACAAAAACGGAGGCTCATTATGGCAACCATCTATGATTTCACCCTCACCGACGGCAAGGGAAACCAGGTCCCGCTCGCAAACTTCAAGGGCAAGGTGATGCTCATCGTGAACACGGCGACCGGCTGCGGCTTCACCCCGCACTACAAGCCCATCGAGCAGATGTATTCCGATTTTCACGACAAGGGCTTCGAAGTCATCGACATTCCCTGCAACCAGTTCAAGGGCCAGACCCCCGGCACCGACGAAGAAATCCACGAATTCTGCACGCTCAACTACGGCACCGAATTCCCGCAGATGAAAAAGTCCGACGTGAACGGCCCCGACGAACTGCCGCTCTACACCTACCTGAAATCGCAGAAGGGTTTTGAAGGATTCGGCTTTGGCGTGAAGGCCGCCGCCATGGCGCTTTTGCTCAAGAGCATCGACAAGGATTATAAGAATAATCCCGACATCAAGTGGAACTTCACCAAGTTCGTCGTGGACCGCGAAGGCAACGTGGTCGCGCGCTTCGAACCCACCGCCGACATGGACGACGTGCGCGCCTGTGTAGAAAAGTTGCTCTAGGAGCTACCGTGAACTGCCCCCAGCTAAAACTCGAAAACCAGCTGTGCTTCCCGCTGTATGCCGCGTCCAAGGAGATCACGCGCCGCTACGCTCCGTACCTGGAACCGCTCGACCTCACGTACACGCAGTATATAGTGATGCTCGTGCTGTGGGAAGAAAAGAAGTGCAACGTCTCGGAACTCGGCAAAAAGCTGTTTCTCGATTCCGGGACGCTCACCCCGCTTTTAAAAAAGCTCGAAGCCAAGGGCTACATCCAGCGCACCCGCGAACAGAGCGACGAGCGCTGCCTCTCGGTAAGCCTCACCGCCGAAGGCGAATCGCTCAAGCGCAAGGCCGCGAGCATCCCCAAGTCCATGGCCAGCTGCGTGAACCTCTCCGATGCCGAAGCAAAGACGCTTTACACCCTGCTGTACAAGGTTTTGGAAGGGTTTGGGGGGTGATCATTTTTTTCGGGCTGCTCTTGCCGCCTTTATTTCGGCCTCGATTTCCTCTTCGCTCATCCCGGCGGTTCCGTTTTTGTGAGCCTCGTCGTTGAGCGCGTACAGGGCTTGCATCAGCCGACTGTTGTCTTGCGTGGTGGCAGAAGGAATTTTGCTCATATTGCTTACCTCATTTTTTGTTTAGATGGATTTAAGGCGTCATAAATCTCTCAAATATCGCTTTGTATCCAGCGACGTCCTCTAGTCGGACAATCGTCGTGATCTTGTTGCCGGCATCCTTGCTTGACGCCCCGCAGTGGAACAGCTTTTCGTCCGGAGTTCCGCAATCTAGGTAGATGTATCGGTCGTGGAAAATATTGCCAGCCGGTTTTACATCCTCTAGCACTACATCTGGACGGGTAGCCTTAAAGTCATCTCGCATACTATCTGTTAAACGCGTTTGACCGTATTGGTCGCTGACAATCGTGATGGTAACGCCCTTCGCGACGCAGCGCAGCAAATCAAGCGTTTTGACATCCATATAGTTGTCCACGATTATCACTGACTTCCTCGCCATGCCGTAAATTTGCGTGTAGGCGATATCCGCCTCCAATTTCTGGCCATTTAGAATTAAGAAATGCTTGTGCGTACTCGGGTCAATGAAATTCGTCATGACCTTCTGGAGATCTGTTTTCATAGCGGAGACATCTTGACGGATTTCGGCAATTTCTTTTGTATTCTGAATCGTATGGGCGGCAACCTGGGCAATGCCGTCTGATTCGAGCAGAGGCCTATTTTCGTGGATGATGTAGTCCTTCATCTTCTTAAAAAGCCGAATGAGCGCCATACTCTGTTGTATCGCCAAATCACCCTTCAACACGGTCATGAGCATGTAAATGCCTTGTTCAGTAAAGGCAAATGGCCGTTTTCTGGTTCCACCCCAACTTGATGTGCAATTTTTGCACATCAAGTTTTGCATTTCATCTTCTGTCAACTGGAATCGAAAGTCTTCTGCAAATCGCTCAATGTTATTTTTTACTTGACGGTTAAAGAACCTTGTTTCATACCCATAAATCTCTGCTAAATCGGCATCTAGCATGACCTTTACCCCGCGGATGGTGTAAATCCGCGATTTGAGCAGGTTTTCATCTATCAGGGATACTCCCGGCTTGATTTGCGCTACAGCCACTTCTTTTTTCATCAAAAAACTCCTTTTTTAGCAAGATTTTCGTTCAAAATCCCCGTTTGTGACTTTGAAGCCAACTTGAAATCACATTTTGTGATTTCAAGATTATCGTATTTCTATAAGGGATGCTCTTGCGGTGCTGTTGGCGGGGGCTTTCTCCCCTAAAGGGGACCATGGCCCACTAAGTGCTAAAGCACTAAGTGGTTGCAGGCCTGGCGTTACCTGGCGCGGCTTTCGCCACACACTCGAGCAGGCTGTTTCTCCTGCCAGCTATCCAACAACATCAACAAGAAGGTTGATGAACCCCACCGCGGATGCATGTACGGGCCGCAAGGCCTATGCCGACTGTCGCAGGGATTGTCGTAATCTCAGGTTGGGTGCGCAGGAATGAATCTGCACACCCGTTCACTAAATATACATCCTCGCGCGGCCCCTGTCAAGAGATTTCTTGAAAATTAATTGTGGCGAATTCGCCATAATCACCATGTCATTTTCTGTCGCGAACATTATCTATCTAATGTCGTGAATCCCGTAACATTAAAATCGGGATTGAAGAAAAACGTGTTCGTGCCCACTGTCACCAGTGGTGTCAAAATCTCTACGACACGAAGTCGATCAAGTCCAGATACATCATCCTGGTGTTCAACGACTGGCTTGAATCAACACGGAAGGCTTCTTTCTCGAGATTTTCGTCCGAATACAAAAAACGGAAACCGTTCTTTTGGTAAAAATTTATCGTTTCGGGCCTGTTGTAGGCATCGACAACCATAAAGCGACAACCAGTTTTGTTATCCGGGTGGATAAACCAGGAAATCAGGTAATCAATGACCTGACTCCCCAAGTGCAAGCCGCTGCGTTGGAACTGGCCGTTAACTCCCAATCGTCCAATCAGGAGCGCAGGATACGTACGCGTATGCTTTGCATTGGGCACCTTGCGTTCTAGGCGGTTCCGCGAAGACTTGGGAATCATTGTCGATTTGATGCTGTCATGCATCGTTCCGAAAGAAATCGTCTAGATCCTCATCGCCGCAGCAGAAAGAGGACAGGTCGGTATTCTTGTCGATGGGGTAAAGAGTGCAATTAGATGCTAAACGGATTCTTTCCATTATGGGCCTCTCTGTAAGAACGTGCGCGGGCGGCCATCTCGTCGATTTGGGCGAAGGAAACTTTGAGCCCGAGACGACGCGGATTCTTTTCGTGTTCTTCGGCAGCACGAACGAACGACTCTGCCGTAGAGCCTGTAAGAACCGGGATATTTCTTATTTCAAGAGCCATAATACCCCCATAATCTACATTTATTTGCAGGTTCGGTCAACATCATCTATACCTCCGTCGGCACCAACAAGCACAAAATGGCACCGCATAGTACTTTCTATACATTTGTGCACTATAAAATATAAATTCGCATTTGAAATTTGTCAACCCCCTCCCCGAGCAAAATCGCAAAAAAATCGCAGCCCTCGAAAAGACATTTTCTGTCACAAACATTATCTATCTTTCGGGGCGGAGGCACTATGGAAAACGACACGTTCGGCGGCGCGATACTCGCATGGGTCAAGAGCGCGAAGGCGTTCCTGAAAGTCCAGGCGGGCACCGGCGACAACCTGCTCGAAGAAGACATTCGGGAAGGGTTCACCGACTATTGCCTATGGTCCACGTTCCGGCCGGAATGCATCGACACCGACGGCGAGCTTGACATGGAATGCCTGGACAGCGGCATGGCCCTGTTCAGGGAAAACTGCACCCCCGGAGAGGCGCTGGAATCGAGCTACCGGCAAGCCTTCGGCACCGCCTTCGACAAGGACGACTGCATCGTCATCCTGAGCGAAACGTAGTGGAGTCGAAGGATCCAGTTGGGGGAAGCCTCCCCCTGCCTGCAGCCGCTTTGTCCGCGGGTTCCGCAGACTGTCATCCCCGCGACTTTCTCTCGTCATCCCCGCGCAGGCGGGCGGACAGCACTTAGCACTTTTATACGATACTTGGCAACTTGTTGCCATAGTAGAGTTATCCTCTTTGGGGAAGTGCTTAGTGCGCATGGCCACCAAGGTGGGGATCTCCTTTCCAATCCGCGTCCAAACCGTCTTCCGGACACCCCCTCGCCTAGTGGCTCCGCCCCTAAAACCCCGAAATGCTAAAAAAAGAGGCCTAGCGAAAAGAAATTTTGTATGTTAAGAAGAAGCCTCGAAAAAAAAACATTCATTTCTATTGCAATTTTTGGAAAAAAAATTGATTTGCAAATTATTACTTATTTAGATAGAGACGCTATTAACATAAGGGGCTTAATATGGCGAGACACATATTTACTTTCCAAGGTGGCGGAGACCTCACGACAATGGGAGCGTGTTGGTTTGTTTCCTACTGCTACTACAAAAGAATTAAACCGAGCCACTTTAATTGGCAAAAAACATCAACCTATAAAAATCGCATAAGCGTTTTCATCAAGACTCGAAACTTGCACAAATACTATTTAGAGCGTGTTTTAGAAATGGATATAACAAATCTGAGCAAAAATCAGATAGATTTAAGTGGAATCCAGATTAAAGTGATGGCCAAGGAAATCTTAAATAATTGGAAAGATTAAATTATACCTCATATATGCGCCCAGCCTTTAGGCTGGGCGTTTTTTTTTGTCACTATTGATAACAAAAAAAACTCAATTATGATATGGACTATTGCATATAAAATAAGTTATATTAGATGTATGAAGCTCATATCAGAATCTAAAGAATTGAAGTTCCTGTTCCAAGATAACCTCAAATGGTGCGATAGTTTGTACTTCGCAACGGCATGGGCAAGCCCGATAAAGGGCTTGTTTGAGAAATTGCTTGAAGAAAGAAAAAAAATAAAGTTAGGTGTCGTTGGCATTCATTTTTATCAAACACATCCTGATTTTATCAAAGAGTTTATTGATGATAAAAAGGTGAAATTCATCATGCAAACATCGGGAACATTTCACCCCAAAATTTATTTGTTTCAAAGAGATGAGGAATGGCGATTGATTGTTGGAAGCGCGAATCTTACGAATGCTGCGTTTTCTGAAAATAGTGAAGTATGTATTTATATAGAGAATAAAGACGATGACAATGATGATATGATTGGGTACAATGCGTTGGATATATTGTGCAAATACAAAAATCAAGCAGAGTCATTTGACAGGAAAAAGTTTGAAAGTTATAAGGCAACATGGGCTCACCAACAGAAACGCATCCGCAGCCTTTCGAGCGAATACGGCCGTAAAGATAATGGCTCCACAAAAAATGCTTCTCGTCCTACATTCTTACGTGACTTGTCATGGGAGGATTTTTTCGCAAATGTCCTAAATGAAAACAAAAAAGAAAAGGGTCGTTTCGAAAAAAGAGTACAACTTTTGAAAAAGGTGAAGGAATTGTTCCAGCAGAAAGAGGCGAACGGACGTTTCAAACGGTTTTCAGATTACCCCCTTGAGGATCGCAAGCTGATTGCAGGTTTGGATGTTGACTTGAAGGGCGAAAACGGCAAAATACTGGAATGGGGCCTTTTCGGAAGCATGGATGGCGCAAGAAAGTTTTATTGGTACGTTGTTAATGAGAGTGAAAAAATATCCGATGCACTTGAATGTATTCCTAGAGAGGGGGCTGTAGAACGTGAACAATATAACGAGTTTGTTAAGAGATTTAGAAAACTCGAAAGAGTGAAATTGTCTACGGCGACAAGATTGCTTGCGATGAAACGACCGGATTATTTTATTTGTGTGGATAAGGAAAATAGTGAAGGTTTGTCTGATTTTTTAGGCATTTCTAACATAATAAATCAGAAAAAAGAAAAAATTTTCGATGTGTATTGGGACGATGTTATAAGTCGCATTCGAGATTTTATTTGGTGGAACGAGAAAAAACCTAGTGATAAGACGGAACGCTTTGTTTGGGAGAACCGAGCTGCATTCTTCGACAGTCTTTTTTATAAAAAATAAAAATTTATCTAGTGAGGTTTCTATATGACATCAATAAATAAACGACGCTCTCTTGCAGGCTCCTATTGCCCAAGTTTTTTTAATATCAAAGTCAATTCGTGTAAAGATATATATTCTGCGTCGTTATTGACTGATAATGTATTATTTCACGAATATATTCATTTTATGCAGGATATAACAACTACGGCAGGATATGAAAGGTTATTTAATCTGTTGGCAAAAATTGATTATCTTTGTCGAGAATTGCATGGAAAAAGTGAAGTTCTCATTCCCTATGAAATAAAAAATGAGGAATGGGGACCAAATGAAGAAATAGAGAAGATAATGGATTGCCATGATGATTATAACTGGAAAGAATACAAAATATTAGAAATAATAGAGGATAAAAAAAGAGGAGTTGTTTTGAAGCTTGAAACTCCTGATGGTATTCGTGAAACGTTATTTGGTGCGTATCAAATAGAAGAAATTATGGCTGAATGTTGTGAATCGACACATCCTTTATATTCCCCATGCGATGAATATCCTTATTCACTATGGGAAAAATTTAACGAATATTTTGGCTATAAATTGACAAAATATGATTATGCACGTTTGTCTTTTGTTTCGTTAAACAATACATTCCCTGGAATAGATTTTTATACGATGCTTAAATTTGTACCAAAAATAGAGATAAATTTGATGATGAGAATGGTGTATGAGAGCAAGATGAAAATAAAGGATTATTTTAGAACTGAAACGTTGAAGAAAATGTCATGGCTATATGGGTGTAATTTTCCAGGAATAGTCAAGTGGTACAGTACTTGTACAAAGCAAAATGAAAAATATGACGAATATGATAAGTTTATTGCTTTATTAGACAATATGTTGTCCCCTGCATCAGAGTTTAACTCGTTTGTTGAAAATAATGGGCTGCCCGTGGTTCGTGATGGAAAAAATAATTTCGGGTATGGCGTCAAATTTGATGGTGATGGGGATATGTATGGTTTGATTGCTTTACAGTCAGCCGTAGACGTACTTTTTGACAAAAGCGCTTTTGATTGTCCTTTCCGTAAGTTTTGCGAAAAATTTGAGGACGAAACTAAGGAAGAAAGAATGACTCTCGACTGTCTTGGGACTCCATGGAATTATCAAAAAGATGAAAAAACTTGCATTATGTCGAGAATGTGGAAATCACTCGGCTTCCCACCAAATGTGACTAGGAAAAACTAACAAAATACCTAGTTTATCGCTAAAATAATAAACTCATCGAGTTTTTTTGCAGTCCAATTTGGCATATACTTGTTAAGTATGGCGGCAAAGTTTTTGTTGTGGCAGCAGATTTTTAAATGAGCTAGTTCGAGAATTTTGCGCGCCTTCAACTCTCTTGAAATCGACGGAATTGATTAGAGTTGTTTAAGGGGGGGGCTCCTATATTCCGGTCAGGCGGTTTCCGCCATTCCGGAATGTCATTTTTTCAATACAACGAGTTGTCTTCGTCTTTTCGTAAAGACACTACACTGTAATTTGTCACGGTATCTAAATTTATTGTATATGAAAACTGTACAATGGCTGTTGGCATTTGTTTATTGACAAAAGAGTCAAGTGTTATTTTCGGGAAATCTTTGTCAACATTATATTCCCTAATTTCAAGGACCCTGTATTTTTTCTTTCTGTCGTTTGTCCCCTCTTCAAAACCTAGATGTTCTAACTCTGTTTCTATCTTATTATTATCATAGCCATTTTGTACTAACAAATCTTTGACATCATCGATGGAATAACCCGTTGGAGAATCTTCCATTCGACAAAAGAAAAGGTGTAAAGGCTTTGTCTGTTGTAATTGGAATTGCCCTGCGATTGTTATCAATGAACCATAACGAACAATTGTTGATTTTACTTCAAAAGACTCGTTCGGGTTCTCAATATCTTTACTTCCTGCTTTGGCGGCTGTCCATTCAATAGATTTGTCTTTTTTAAATAAATGATTTAAAATAAGCATCTCCGCAATGACACTATAAACTTGGTGGTCTACAACTGCATTTCCCATTAGAGAACGCCACTGTTCCCACCATTCCGTTGGATTTGCCAATATTCTATTACGTTCAATACCGTTTTCTCCAGGATCAACAAATTGCGCACAAACAGAAGCGAATTCGTATCGTAATTTTTCTTGTGAACACGTTAAAATAAGATATTGATGTGTCGTTCCTGTAGATGATCGTTGTTCAGATCGGATTTTACAGTTGGAAAATTTCTCGCAAATAATTGGGCCTTCGTATTCAATAGCAACACCAAAGTCCTTCCCGGTTCTTATTATCCATGCGGGAAAATCTGCAGGAAGACTGCTTAGTTTTCTCTTTGCTCCTGCTTTTACTGCAGCAAAGCACTCTCTTATTTCATCCAACAGTGTCATAATTTACCTTTGGAATGCGTTTGAAATACATTTTGCAATGTTATAAGCTAATAGTGGAGGTACAGCATTGCCGATTTGTTTAAAAGCATCGCTCATAGCACAATTAAAATAAAAATCGTCTGGAAACGATTGCAAACGTGCTGCTTCTCTAACGGATATTCCTCGGGGTTCCCAAGGATGAATATGGCTATAGGAATCTTTTGATAAGTGGGCAACTAATGTTGGCGAAGGCTTGTTTGGATCTAGTCGGAACCACTTGTTTTCAAAAGACTCAGTTGTATAGGGGGGGACCATCTTATTATGTAACTGTTCATATGAAGCAGAATTTTTTTCATAGCCGAACATTGCAGCTTCTTTTTTAAAGCGTTCTTCTGCAATGGCGCTTGCTTTCGTATAGTTCGCGCCGGGTTCCATTTTGTCAAAAATTTCGTAATCTCTTGTATTTTTCCTAAAAGCATTTGCAGAAACGGCTTCAGTTTCTTGATTATACCAATTTCGCATTAATTGTTGAAAATTGTTTTGTGCCGGACATTTGTATGGAAGGTCAATATTTAGCGGTTGTAATTTATATTGTGATTTGGGTGTAGGAAATAATGCGGGCAGATCATCAAGGGCTTCTTTAACGCTCACCCAAGCAGGTTGATTGTCGTCGGGTCTAATCGGTTCTTTGAAATGTAGACCGTCATCTGTGTCTGTAAATTTTTTTGGATATAGGGCGTATTTTTTCGTAGTTGGCTTGTTTGTAGGGATTGGCAATTCGATATTTCTATTTTCGTCTTTTTTTATTGCTATTATGAAAACGCGTTCTCTTTTTTGAGGAACTCCATAATTTGCGGCGTTTAAGATAGTCCAATATGCATTATAGCCTCTTTTTTCTAATGTCGTACAAACAATTTCAGGTATGTTTTTATCGCCGTAATTGGTTGATTCGGGAACATTCTCCATGACAACGGCTTTTGCATTCAAGTCAAAGACAAATCGCAGAAAATCTTGATACAAATAACCTCGAGCATCATTGGTATTGATACGATCCTCTCCAAGAGATTTCAATTTACCTCGACCAGCTAATGAATATGCCTGACAAGGAGGGCCTCCGATAACAATACAGCCTTCGTCACCAAATTTATCCTTAAATAATTTTCCATCCATTTGCGTTATATCGCCACATATATGTGTTTCATCTCGTCCATAACGCCAGCAGAGATTGCTTGTTATTGTATTGCATGCTTCCGGCATAAGTTCTATACCTGCAGCAATCTCAAAT
This sequence comes from Fibrobacter sp. UBA2449, assembly GCF_002342555.1. NCBI lineage: Bacteria > Pseudomonadati > Fibrobacterota > Fibrobacteria > Fibrobacterales > Fibrobacteraceae > Fibrobacter > Fibrobacter sp. UBA2449. Next base: position 14,275 of record NZ_DDQF01000010.1, on the reverse strand, counting down.
CCGGCTTTTTGAAAGCCTAAAGCAAGGCCACCACAACCCGAAAACAAGTCGATGATTTTGGGGAGTTTTATACTGGGCATCCGGCTTCTGCAAATAGAGATTTTACGTATTCCTGTTCGCCTCCCAAATAAAGCGCCGGATCAATAACTAAGGTTCGAGCTGTATTTAGCTTCATTACAATTCTAAAAAGATCATCATGTTTTTGGGTTGAATTATTAAATTGGTTCAATTTTTCTTGTGGGATATTGCTATAAAAATACATTATATATCGATACACTTCAATAAATGTACCTCGTCGCCCAGATCGCTCAACCAAATTCAAAATAGAGTCAGTAGAAAAATTAGGTGAAGTCAAAACATCTTTAGTGTCTTCAATCGAGCCACGCCATGAAAGATGTACATACCACCAAATAGATCTTAGCCAAATACGAACATTTTTCTTCCAAAAGTGATCGTCATTTTCATCACCCCAACGTTTTGCAACTATATGGGGGACTACTTTTACAGATAAATATCTCCAAAAATCATCGTTTGCAGCGATTCTTAATGAGAAAAAATCTAGTTCACTGAAATACTTATATAATTCTAGACCTAGAGCGGTGTCTGCTTTGTAATTATTTTCGCAAGTAGTATTTTCATACAATTTCTCAATTTTACCACGGATTACTTCATAATCATGATCTACTTTGGGAAGTCCTTTCCCGGATTCCCGCCATTCCTTCATTGCAGAGGCGGCTTGTTGCTTTGTTAAATATTGAATTAACATGACAATTCCTTTTCAAAAAATTTTCGAATGGACAATGAAGTGTTTTCAATGGTTTGCAGGTTCCAATCTAATGCGTTCGAAAAATACGCAATTGCCTCTGAAACGCTGCCGGGGCCCAAATGGTTCTCATTAATTGTATCATTCCAATAATCTTCATTCTGTTTTAATTTGGTTATTATAATGAGTAACGCTTGAGAGAAAATTTCTTGCACCATTTGCGGATTATATTTCGCGGATTTACGATCAATAAAAGTATAGCTTTTGTGTTTTTCATTTAAATAGATTGCAACAGATTCGGAAAATAAATCTGAAGTAGGATCCTCCCAATCGCATTTTACCCACCACAACGGCTGATTTGGCTCTTGTGTTATAATAACTGGAAATGATGAGCCGTTGCCATCTAAAAGCAGATTTTCATTATCTAATTCGCCTAAAATGAGCCCAGAGGTGTTAGCTAGGTGTTTTTCATCCTTATTAGGAGACCCTTTTGTTTTAATATATAGAACGGTTTGTAAGTTGACGCAACCTCTTAATTGAGCCTTTTCAAACGTGTGGTTTATTGTGATTCTTGTGGAAGAGTCTGTTGATTTTATCTCCCCATCAGCGGTGATTACTCCTCTCTGTTTTGATTCGGGAGATGTCCAAATAATAGCAATACCAAGAACGGAGTTTTTGCAAGCAATTCCGTTCTCGCCGAATAAAAAATGGTGAAATTTGATGGAGTATGTCCTTGAAAAGCCAAAGTTGTATGCGTCAACATTCCAAGGGCCGTTTTCTTCAAACAAGCTAAACGTTTTTGAATCGTCAGAATCATTACGTTTTAGTTCACGTCTTTCACCATCTTGATAAAAAAAATCATATGGAGCTTCATGAAATTGTATTTTTTGTTTTAGCTCTTCTGATAATGTTGGGAATAATGCGAGATCTTTGGACATTTATTGCTCCTTTCCCAGCAAAAATGTTGGTTTCTTATTTCGTTCTAAATCTAAAAACTTGATTTTAATTTTGACTGATGCTTTGAATGACGACGGGTTGTCAAAATGCAGGTTTATGACATCGCTATATCCCTTGGGCGTTTGTCGCACTTCTAGAGAACAAGAATCTATAGAGTCAATTTTTTTATTTTTTGAAACACTAAGATTATTTTCTGAAGAAAAGCCTTTTGATTTGGAGAAGAATAAAGAAACTTCTTCTATTTCGAAAGGCATTTTTAGGCCCATTCCATTTTCCCATTCTTCGGCTTTGATAGCCCCACTTTCAGATTCTATAGCCAATGCAAGCATAGCATTTGTTAAATGCGCGTTTGACGACCAATCTGCATGGATTTCCATAAAAGAGTCTGCGTATTTTGTTTTTGTAAAATCAATAGAAAAGCATAAATTGCTATTAGTTGACGTCTTTTCTTTTCCGTTATTTCTTTTATTGTCAGGATTGGGCTTTTTCCCAAATCCAGATTTAGGAAGAATTAGATCGCCTAATATTCTCGAAAATGTGGAATCTTTTGTAGATCCTATTTCTTTTTCGTCTCTTTTAAGAGCATTTGATAATTTTTTGCTAACGCCATTTTTTATTTTTGAAACGATCCTTTGGTTTGAGTGATCGTTCCATGAAGAATGGTCTGCATGCTCACTTTTACGAATATATTCTTCCAAGGAAATGCCGTTACAATCCTTTAATGCGTTATCTGAATTCAGAATGAATAATGCGATAAGGAATCGTTCTTCTTCTGTTGACGGAACGCCGTCTAACCAAGCGCCTGCATTTTTATATGCCACAATCATTCCTGGTTTTCTTGTGAAAGCAAGCAATGGCTTATTTGTGATTTCATTATGAATCTCAAGATTACAATATGTTTGCGGATTCTGTTTGTTATCTGGATTACACATTTTCAAATCTTGTTGCGATACCGTTTTGAAAACAACTCGCCCAGCAACAGATCCTTTTGACAGGACTGTACGAATCAATATATCTTCACAATGACATTCACTGCAATCTTTTTGCTTGGGATCAATGCCAATATTATAGAGCTCTTGAAATATTGAAAAAATCGGATCGAAATCGTCTTTCTTTATTCTTTTGCCGTTGATGGCTACATTTAGATATGTCCCATTGTATAAAGAATTATTTAAACGTGGAGCATACCATCGCTGTACCGCTATTTTTAAGTATTCTTCAATACTATCGTACCAAGGAGCAGGATAGTATTCCTCAACAAAATCATCTTCATCCCGTACATTTGGCCGGTTATTCTCAAGAAGTTTTCGCTCGTTGATATAAGGAATAATGACAATTGTTCCTGTAGACTCATCTTGATATGGACTAATTCCAAAATATGACAAAATGGTTTTGATTTCTTCTTCGTTTGTCAGAGGGCACGTAGAATTCGTACCTCGAGCTTGCCCCCACCAAGCGATACCTCTTTTTATTTTAGACCCCTCTAGCAATGGGATAACGGAATTATCTTGCCGTTCATCTTCCACAAAAGCCACTGCTAATCTAGACTCATATTTGCCATTTTCATTTTTTATTCGGCTATAATAAAAAACAAGTCCGATGCCAACTCGGAAATATATGGTTTTTCCTAGGCCCCATGAACCGCCCGCACCTTCTTGTGTCTGGGGTTTGCTTATTTCATAAATCAACTTTATCAAATTGCCATAATTTTGATTATCATCAACATCATCTATATGTAAGGGCCCCGTCAAACCAACGGTATTTGAATCACAGATGGCAATATAACTGTATGAATCGTTGGGGTATTGTTCGTCTAACTTTCTTGATACGCCCTCAAGTAAATTATTCACTTTAGATGGAGTAAATTGTCCCAACAAAAAACCGACTTTTACGCAATCTATATTTGGCACAGCAGCATCAAGACTGTTTTGGATAGATTCTCTAACCAAAAGATCCAAAATAGGAGTATGCTTGTTTTGAATAGAATCAAATAACGAACTACCTGTTAGTGTCATTCGCCCATGTTCGGCAATTTCAATTTGCATAATCATCTCCTAGACTAGTTCTATATTTACTCATATCTATAGAAATTCTCGCTACGTTATTGGCTCCAGGCTCACCAATGGTTTCGGGAATATTTAAACATATACCAACAATGTTGCAGGGGGCCTCAAGGTCTAATCGTGTTGGGTGGTCTGCCGTTTTGGAAGATGGGCGAGTTTTAGAATCCTTGTCAATCACATAAATCAGCAATTGGGGGATTTGGTCCATTTTCGCTTTTCGTCTAATTTCTTTGGCGAATTTTGATTTGAAATTTCTTATTCCTTCTTTTACCTCGTCGCTTTGTCCCTCGAGATCAACATCTTTTACAATGTCAGATGGATCTCTTAGAACACCGATGTCAATAATACCGTCTTCTTTAAAACGTATTTTTTTTGTACGGATGACAGGAAGTAGAGGGCCTACGGGTGAATTCCAAGTATTTGATGGTAATTCATTTTTATATGCTTTTCCGACTAAAATGATATTCCATTTTTTTAGTTTTTCTTTTTTTGTTAACTTGTCAATCCATTTGCGCAAAGCTTCAATGTCATTAAAAATTTCTTGTCGCTTTTGAAAATTGTAATTTTCCAAATAATCGCTGATTAAGGAAAAATCAACATCACGCCAAATATAAGAGCCGTCTGCATGAGTGTTGATTTCCTTTCTAGTTTCAGGAGCTTTTAAAGACGATATAAATTCTGCCGTTACTTCAAGGTTTTTTTCAAGAATATCTTTGTTATTGTCGAAGAGGTAGGTTTGACTGTAGGAACCACTAAAATCCATCTCTGCGGCAGTAGCTTCTTGCATTTTGTTTTTTGCAGTAATTCTTAAAAAGCTTAATTTGGGCGAGTTTTTTACTTTCGGCCCATATTCAGAAGGCCGAATTCCTCGAATTTCCATATCTTTTATTTCATCTCTTAGCTCTTGGTCTAAAACAGACAGAAATTCAAATTGTTTTTTCGCATTGTTAGTAAGCCAAATTCTTGGAATTAACTCATAATCTCTCCGATAGCCAAACCACCGACCCATTTGCATCAAGGAATCTGCTTGTTTGGACGAACGCAGGAAAAAAGTACTAATGAGCCCCTCAATAGTTAATCCACGCGATAGTGTTGCTCCGCCAACTACAATAAATGCAGGTGCTGGAGACGGCATTTTCTCTTTAGGAGGATATGCTAATCTCACAAACATTGTTGAATCATTATCGTCTTTGATGAAACTATTTTTGCAGTTGTCTATGCAGAGATGAATTCCTTTATGATATTTAAGTTCTTCACTTTCATTATCTAACGGAATATTTGTCAGTTCATGGCTTAGAAGAATTTCGATCTCTTTACGAACTTCTTCAAATTTTGGATAATTTTTTATGGTTGACAGTAAACCGTAATCGGGATATTGAACTTTGAAATCATTCAAAGTGAATTTTTTTGTTTCTTCATGCCAAATATTTTCGCATTTTTTTAGAATAATATCTTTATCTTGTTCAAACCAAAATTTGATGGCTTCTGCGATTGTCTCGTGATGCTCTGTTTTTTGGCTTGTATGGACGAGCATGCTTATAGGTTTTTTATGTTTCCAAACCCTTAAACAAGCGACGCCACATATAAACCAACATAGCGAATCCTCAAATTCTTTAGGAAGACCGTGTAGCAATGATCCTTCATAAACATCTTGAATAGCGCGAACCCCTTTTTCACTAATTATTCGGACAATGTCCAGTCCATCTTTTTCATATTCGTAATTGGATAACCCGAATATTTGTTGTGGCCCAAAATATTCATTTGAAACCTTAAGAGTCGATATAAAATTTCTGGGATAAAGAGATTCAAGTGCGGCTTCATTTAATATATTCGCATAAGGCGTTGCAGTGTATCCAACGTAATTCATCGCTTGGTATTTGGATTTTGCTTCTTTGGATGTTTCTGTTTTCCCGTTTACTAAATTGCAAATCAACTTATTTATTCTTCGTCGTTCTTCTTCAGAGATATCAGCCGTATTAATTCCTGCTTGATCTGCTTCATCGTCAATTACCAGAATTTTCATCTGTTTTTGCTTGTTTACATCGTATTGCAGCCATTGAATCAATTTCATTAAACGGGATGAATTTTTCAAGCAAACGGTAAAATAGCGGTCCCGATCGCCATTGCCAAAATGCAGATGCTGCGGCTGTTGCCCAATTTCTGTTCTTTTTGACAAATGCTGCAAAGCTCGCCAATTCAAATTCCCTTTTTCATTTAGATCGCCAAAAAGACGGTCTTGAGTTTGCAAGCGCAAGTTTTCAATTGTGCCTGATAAAATTATGAAAAAATTCCAACCCCAATCTGCAGCCATCGCCATTAATGCAGCCATGTTCGCAGTTTTTCCCGATTGGACATTTCCGACAACAAGCCCTCTTACTGGGCCACTTTGTGTTGTATCGCGACTTAACCTTTTTAATATTTTTATAGTAGCCTTTTCTATTTCTTTTATTGATTCCTCTGTAAAGCCATTTTTTTTCAACTTCTTTTTATAAAGTATCCATGAAGAATAAGGGTCACTCGGAACTGTACAATCGTTGTTTCGATCTTCATTGTAAATTATGGCTTGAGTTCCGGTCAAATCAAGTTCTTCTTCTTTTTCTTCTTCCTCTTTCTGCAAAGAGACAATATTTCTCCAATCTTCGATACTTACTTCCCAAAAATCATCCTCCGTTTTATGACGAAGAAATACAATCAACTCTTCTTCACTGGATTTATTCGCCAAGAAGATTTTTTCCCATGAGAAACCCTTTTCGCGGGCATTTCTTATCCATTTTCTGCAATCGTCATATTTGGGAAGAGCGTAATCTTTCATAAGTCACTCACATATTGTTTGCAAAATTTAAAAGTTGTTTTTTTATTTCGTTAGCGATATTTTCAGCTAATAAAACAGGAACTGCGTTTCCAATTTGTTTGTATGCAGCGCTCATACATCCTTCAAAAAAATAGTCATCAGGAAAGGACTGTATACGGGCTGCTTCACGAATGGTGATTGAACGCACGGTTTCCAATGTTGGGTTCGGTGTTGGATGAATAAAATAGTGTCCGTCAACAGAAAGGTGGGCAACAACCGTATGCGAGCAACTAAAAGGATCGACCACTTTAAAGCGGTCTAAAAAGCATTTTTTGTTTTGATGCGTTTGAAATTTTTCGGGTAACTTTGAATAGTCTAAGCGAGTTCTTTTAGTAAGCCACAAATTTACTGCTTTTTTATAAATGTGTCGATCGTTATCATTGACGGATCTTGTTTTGTGCTGAGTTGTAAAATCTGAAGTGCGAATGCCAAAAGCTTTTAGATAAGAATTGTCTGTTAAATTTTTTGTATACTGAATAGGTTTAGTTAACGAGCCTTCCCCAGCTAATCTAGAAGGAAGATCCGAGAAAAGATCTTTGCCTATCTTATATTTTTCCAAAATTTTTGTAAGAATGGGATATTTAAAATCAGTTTTACGGCCTTCGATTTTTTGCTTCCATCCAACAATAATGATTCTTTCACGATTTTGCAGAACTCCATAATCAGATGCGTTGTGAAGTTTTAAGTCAACTCTATAACCGCATGATCTTATTAGCGCGAGCAAGCGATCTAAAGGTTTTTCCCCATTTACGGTTGCAGAATATAGTCCTTTTACGTTTTCAAAAACGAACATTTTGGGTTTGTAGCGTCGTAAGAAACTCACGTAATAGCGATATAATTCGTTTCGAGGATCCTTTTCAACATCTTTTCCCATTCTTGCTCGTCCGGCTAGAGAGTATGCTTGGCAGGGAGGGCCTCCGATAATAACATCTACCTTATTAGAGTCAACAAGTGCATCAACCTTTTTAAAAATTTTTTTTATTGTCTTGCTGCCGATAGCCTCTTGAATAACTGTGTCAATGACGGACTTTGGCACTTTTTCCCATAGCCAAGTACCATCGTCTTTTTCTTTTTTGGTCTCGAGATATTCTTTATATAAATTAAGTTTATTGTTTGATTTTAACCAGTGATAAGCAGCTCTTGTTTTTAGTGTGTTACATGCATTCTTGTCCATTTCAATATGAGCAAGAGGAGTAAAACCCGCTCTTATAAAGCCTTCGGAAAGGCCTCCGGCGCCAGCAAATAAATCAATAAATGTCAACATATGTTTCTTATTTGGGGTATCTTTGAAAATCTGTTCTTTAGAAAAAATTTAGATAATATGACTAAATAAATAAAAAAAAGCCCGTTATTTGGGTGAGATTTACTTTCAAAAAAGAGGCCTTTGTTAAACGTCTTATGACAAGGGATGACGTACCGAAGGGTGGCCTGCAGTGCTAGTCCTAGCTATATTTGCGCTGGAAAATAAAGGTCTTTTAAACATAAAATACATTATGAAAGGTATATTTTCTTAAGGAAAAGCCATTTAGAGGTCAAAATGTCTAAGATTACAGGTGAAATCATAACACAGGCGATCGCGTCACGCTCTTATAAGCAACCTGCGTCTTCTCAGAAAGATGCTCGCGATTTACAAATATCTGTTGATGGAATGTCATTCGGCCTCACAACGGGGAATAATACTGGAGGTGTTTCCCAAAATCTATATTTCGATGCAGATGCATCCAAGGTTCTTCTTTCCTTTTTAAAGGATTTGTTAAAAGAATCAAAGAAATTTGATCAAGAAATCGACACTCCAATTCAATCGATTTTCTTTGGTGCTCCTGGCACCGGTAAGTCTTTCAAGATTGATGACCCCGAAAAAGGCTATGGCTTAAAAGATGTTGATGAATCCTGTAAGTTCCGCACCACGTTTCACCCGGATTACGATTACGCTCAATTTGTAGGCGCTTACAAGCCCAAGAAAGAGGGCGAAAAAATCACCTATTCCTTTGTTCCGCAGGTTTTCGCAAAGGCTTACGCTGCGGCTTGGAAGCTGTATTTAGAAGCTAAGGGAGATTCCCGTGATTCTATCGGGGCTTCGCCCCTCCAGAATGACAGCGGGAAAGATATTCAAGTCTATCTCGTTATCGAAGAAATCAACCGCGGGAACTGCGCCCAGATCTTCGGAGATATTTTCCAATTGCTTGATCGCATTAGCGATGGCCTTGACAAAGGTTTCTCGCAATATTCTATAGATGCAGATTGCGATTTTGCAACATGGCTCAAAGAAAATTCCGTCCTGAAAACCGTTTGGAGCGACTACGAAACTAAAGTTGGCGATGGCAAACTCAGGCTCCCGCCGAACCTGAACATTCTCGCTACCATGAACACCAGCGACCAGTCGCTATTCCCCATGGACAGTGCGTTCAAGCGCCGCTTTGACTGGGAGTATGTGCCGATCAGTTTTGAAGGCAAGGATGCCGCCAATTATCAAATCGACATCGACGGTTCTCAGTATTCTTGGCAAAATTTTGTCGAAGCCGTCAATGATAAGATTCTGGACCTCACCGAATCCGAAGACAAGCAACTCGGCGAATTCTTTATCAAGCCCGATAGCGGCAATGTCATTTCTAAGGAACGCTTCCTCGGCAAGGTGATGTTCTACCTTTGGAACGAGGTCTGCAAAGACGAACACAAGAACGGCTCATTCTTCCGTGCAAAAATCAATGACAAGGAAGATTTCTTTACTTTCCAGGACCTTTACAAGAAAAAGGACCTTTTAAAGCTGTTTATGGACGAGTTGTTAAAGAAGGAGTAGGCGATGTCAGATTATAAGATTCCATCCTTGCCTTTACCTTTTAAGTTTGAATCCGTTGCGATATACAAGCAACTTTCTGCAGCGTCAAGAGCGTTGGCCGAATTAAAGGGAGTCGCGCAAACAATTCCTAACGAGAACATTCTGCTGAACACATTGGTTTTGCAAGAGGCTAAAGATAGTTCCGAAGTAGAGAATATCGTAACGACGCAGGATGAAGTCTATCAGGCTGATTTAGACATTCAGGAAACGCTTTCCAAGCCTGCGCAGAAAGAAGTCTTGCGCTATCGAGAGGCTATGCATAAAGGGTTTGGCCTTGTCAGGTCTAACCATTTGCTTACGAATGCAGTAATCAAGCAAATTCAACAGGTGCTGGAACAGAACAAGGCCGGCTTTCGAGCCGTTCCTGGCACGGCATTGAAGAATGGACATGGCGAAACAATCTATACTCCGCCTCAGTCAAAAGATGAAATTGAACGATTGATGTCCAATTTGGAAAAGTTCATTAACGACCCTGAAGTTTCTGATCTTGACCCGTTGATCAAATTGCCAATTATTCACCACCAGTTTGAAAGCGTCCACCCATTCTATGATGGCAATGGTAGAACAGGCAGAATAATAAATATCCTGTACTTAGTTACGAACGGCCTTTTGGACCTTCCTATTCTTTATCTGAGTCGTTATATCAACCATAATAAGGCGCGTTATTATTCCCTGATACAAGAAATTAGGGAAAAGGCTCCCGATAATGAAAAAGAATGGGAGTCGTGGATTATTTTCCTTTTGAAGGGCGTGGAGGAAACCGCAAACGAAAACGTAATCCTGGTTGGGAAGATTAGAGAACTGATGCAGGAGTACAAGCAAAAGATTCGGTCGGCCTTTGGTGCAAAGTATAACCATGAACTGCTGAACAACTTGTTCAAACACCCTTATACGAAGATTGAGTATATTGTCCGTGATCTCGAGGTCTATCGCCTTACTGCGGCAAAATACCTTGATGAGTTGGTAAAAATGGGGTTGTTGAATAAAGAAAAAGTTGGAAATAGCAATTATTATATCAATCAACGTTTAATAGACTTGTTTATAAATCAGCCAAATGTAGAGGATAAATAACCCGAAAAGGAAAAAGTATGCTAGATAGTCTATGTCTAAAAAATCGCAAAAATTAGACATACTTGGCAATCTATGTCTAAAAAATCGCAAAAAATAGACACGTTAGGCGATTTATGTCTAAAAAATCGAAAAAAATAGCCATTTCTGCTGAAAAAGATGATTTTCCTGTTCGAACAGTTTGCCTATAGCGAAAAATTTCTGCAAAGTGTCCTTCCGTTAGAAAAGAAGGGCGGTAATTGGGACTTGCCGAAGGGTTTTGTTACAAAAAGCAAGTCCGGCGATTTCGTGCTGGATGGCGTAGGGTATCTTTATAACAAGTCCGCAAAAGGCTCCGCGAAGAACTCTGACGATAAAATCGTTTTTGTGCTGCCCAAGGTGTTCTTGGAAGAGGGCGGAAAGGCGTTTGGCAAAGATGTAAAAGGTGACGCCAATTTCGCTCTTGAAAATGCACCCAAGGACTTTTTAGCGAACCTTTCGATGTGGGTCTGCTCCTCGATTGCGCAATACCAGAAACTGCATCCGAATGACAGAGCTATAGAATCTCCGAACGTCCACCGTTTCGGTAGCGATGCCGCTGCCCCGACTCTCATCGACGTGATGAATGCGATGAAGCTGTTCTACGCCGAAAACAGGAATCTGTTTGTGTTCACTGCAAAGAACAAGCACAGCGGCAACAACCGCATCGACTGGCGCCGCACGGTGGCGCATACGCAGCCCTTTATGCAAGGTGCCGCGCCCATCTACATGGAGCTGGAAAACAAGAAGAAAGTTTTCGACCTGGACGATCGCCTGCTGGTGCTGTACTTTTCGGCGATGCACTACATCGAAGAGACTTTCGGCTTCAAGATGCCGCATTCCGAATTCTACGCCCCCATGCGCGTGAACGAATTCCGCCGCCTGTTGGGCCACCGCGGCCTCGTGGAACTGCGCCGCATAAAGCACAAGTATTTTGCCGACAAGTTCCTGAAACTCTACAACATCGTGAAGGCGTTCTTCGAGTGGGGTGGTAACTTCAGCGCGAACGATTACAGCAGCGAATACCTGCTCACGAGCAAGTACAACAACGTGTTTGAGGCGATGATCGACAAGCTGGTGGGGGATGAGTTGCCCCACGAGATGCAGTACTTAAAATCGCAGAGAGACAACAAGGAAGTCGACCACCTCTACAAGGACCGTCAACTCATTTTCGCTGACGAAGAACAGAAGATTTGGTTCATTGGCGATAGCAAATACTATAGCGATGGCAAAAAGATTGAGGGTTCTTCCATATACAAGCAGTTCACCTATGCGAAGAACATCATTCAGTATAACATTGACGAGCTGTTGGACAAGGGGAATGGTTTCAAAGGCTTGCGTTATCGCGATGAATTGACCGAGGGTTACAGCGTTACGCCGAACTTCTTTATCCGCGGGTATCTGCCGAATAGCGATGGCGATAAGGAATCGCCGCAGTTCCGTGAGCCCTATTTCAGAAATGACACATCGGAAGAATTGATAAGGAACGAAGAAGATTCTAATAGCTATCAGCTCATAGACGATGAGGGCAATCCAATCGGTTCCAATAAAGGACAGTCTCTTTGGGACCTGCGCAATCGTCATTTCGAGAACCGCCTCTTTGACCGTGACACGCTTTTATTGCAAGTGTACAATGTGAATTTCTTGTATGTGTTGAAGGCTTACACATCTAAGCGTTCTTCTTTGCGAGATGAATTCAAGCGCGATGCCCGAGAGAAGTTCCGCGAGAATTTCTTGACGCTATTGGATGAGAAATACTATTTCTGGGCTCTATTCACGAAACCGCAAACCATTGATAAAGTTAATGCCTTTGTCGAAAGTAACTTTAAGAAACTGGTTGGTCGTGTTTTCCGCCCCGATGAATCGTCAGAATATCTGATTCTCGCTCTAGAAAAGAGTTCTGTAGGTAATTCCGACAAGGACTATCTAGAAATTCGAAATGCAGTGACAGACGCTAATATCGAAGTGTTCTACGTAAAAGCGCAGGAACTTTGGGCTGACGAAAGCCTTGTTGAGCATCTCAGATACAATCCCGGATGGGGATCATTTGAACAGCAAACGGTTTTATTGCCTTAGATAGATATATCTTAACCGTTCTAGGTCTTGTTCCTTATTGAAGTTCGCACGGAATTCTTCCGGAGCCCAATCTCCAAAGATGCTTTCTGCTGGCAGATCCTCGTTTTTCATGGAATCAATAAATGCGGTTATGTCCTTGCGAATCCTGGCGTTGCAGGCAACCCTTGTATCTTCGCTTAAAAGGAGCAACAGTCGGAAAACGTCATACTTATGCTTAAGTAAATCGTTCTCGTCAATAGCCTTCCCTTTTTGGAAGTCTTTATTCAAGTTGAGCCAAGCATGCATTTTCAAGGGAATCAAGTGAGAAGCTTGTAGAGTCCATACTCCGTCAACTTGTTCTCGACCTTGCATTGCAAGATTGTAATACTCGTCCGAAAGCAGCATGGCAGAGAGTCCCGAGGGGTCCTTGTCCGTTTTAACGTAAGTGATGCGCCGATTTCCTTTCATGTCCAATGCGTTCTTAGAAAACAGCTCTACCATGGTGGGGTATCCGGTGGTTTTGGGCTCTATAAAACGATAGAGTCTTTTGGAACCGTTTTTGCGTTCTTCGCAACTGTATCCGCCATCGGCTATAAACTTCAAAAACTGATCTGCAAATTCATTGAAGCGTTCTGATTCGACGAGCAGGATCATGTCTATATCTTGCGTTGCGCGGAATCCCAAAGCTGCATTTTCCATTAGCACGGAACAAGCCGTGCCGCCGATTACGGTGTAGCAGTCGTTGAAAGATTGGAACCGTTCCTTGAACAGATTGAGTCCGTTTACCATTGTTCTTTCTCCAACATTTCCTTAATGCATGCTTGAACGCGTTCGTTGGGCGAGTCTTTTAAAGACATGTAGAGCGACACCGTGTCTATCCGGTTGTTTTGCATTAGCGGTTGCGGGTCGTATTTCCACACCTGCAATTGTACAAAATTGTTTTTGAAAAAGCCAAGATTTTCTTTAGGAAGGCTTTTCATATTTGCAAGAGAGTCATGTGTGCCACAGGCGGCAACTTCCGCTTTGGGTGGCGTTAGCATGGTGATTTGGGAAAGGGCGGTTTCTCCGGCTTTTGGATATTTTTCAAAAGCTTCGCATGGAAGAAGTATGATTTCTTTTTTGACGGGCGATATCAAATACGGGAGAGCCTTGTCGAATAGGGCCCTTCCTGTTGCAGAACAACAGATTTGTTGAGTATTTCTTTCTTTGGTTTCCTGTATGAGTCCGCGGTCCAAGAGTTCCTTACAGTAGCGTGAAACCGACATCGGGGTGAGTCCGTTTGCTCGGGCAGCTTTGCTTTTGGAAATTGGAGTTTCCTTGACCTTGTACAGCATGAACAGGAAAAAAGCCTGGGCCGAGGCGGTCAGTTTCGGGAGGATTTCTCCTTTTTTCAACGGCTTCTGTGATGCGGTGTATTTTCTCCTGCGGTAGGCGATTCCGAGGAATGGCAGGTAGAAAATAGAAGATGCCGTGACAAAGGGAACGCCTTCTTCGATTAGGTTCTTTCGCTGGAAATCGTTCAGGGTGTCGAAGGCGAATGCGACAGGCATTGCGGTTGTGATTTCCAACTGGTTGAGCGTATGTTTGAGAGAATCCCTGCGCAATTCGCTTTCGCCAATAAAGGAGACTAGCAGGAACTTTTGCCCCATAACTTCGGCTTCGTA